>JBJEAU010000074.1:0-49991 GCA_051869355.1 Prevotella sp.
GGTCGCATGTTGTAAGTTTAAAAAACATTAATTTGCAAATTTGCTAAAGAAATATTTGTAGATATGAGTGTTTTTTAGTATTTTTGAAGCGTAGACACGGTGGCGGTAAGCCATTGCGTATGTAGAAAAGAGAATTACTAATAACTTTTAAATCTTGATATAATCTTATGAGTTATCTTAAATTTGAGAAAACTCTTATGACTAACCTCGAAGAGTCATTGCCAAAGGAGTTACTTCGAACCAACAGATCGGGTGCTTATTCCTGCTCGTCGATTGTGGAATGTAACACCAGAAAGTATCATGGCCTCTTGGTCGTGCCAGTGCCAGAACTGGACGATGAGAACCATGTTCTGTTGTCTTCCCTCGACGTGACAGTAATACAGCATGGCGCCGAGTTCAACCTTGGTTTGCATAAGTACCAAGGTAACAATTTTAGTCCTAAGGGTCACAAGTATATTCGGGAATTTGCTTGCGACAAAGTGCCTACAACCCTCTACCGGGTGGGTGGCGTCATCTTGAAACGTGAGGTCGTTTTCCAGCATTATGAGGACCGCATCCTCATTCGCTATACGTTGGATGATGCCCATTCGGCCACGACGTTGCGCTTCCGCCCGTTCCTGGCTTTCAGAAGCGTACGCCAGTTTACCCATGAGAATATGGTTGCTTCGCGCGACTATACAGCGGTGGACAATGGTATCAAGACATGTATGTATGCGGGTTATCCGGACCTGTACATGCAGTTCTCGAAGAAGAATGAGTTTGTGTTCCAGCCCGACTGGTATCGTGGCGTGGAATATCCCAAGGAGCAAGAGCGTGGCTACGCATCCAATGAGGATCTCTATGTTCCCGGATATTTTGAAATGAATATCAAGAAGGGTGAGAGTGTGGTCTTCGCCGCTTCTACTTCTCAGACGAAGACTTCGGGTCTGAAGCGCTTGTTTGACGAGGAGGTGGATGAGCGTACGCCGCGTGACAACTTCTTCCACTGTCTCGTAAATGCTGCACACCAATTCCATATCCACGAGAAAAACGATGACCGTTATATCTTGGCTGCTTATCCTTGGTTTAAGACACGTGCACGTGATACATTTATCGCATTGCCCGGTCTTACGCTGTCGATAGAAGAGGATGAGTACTTCGAGCTTGTCATGGAGACAGCCGAGGTGGCCATCAGGGAGTTTATGGATGGTAAGCCACTGTCGAAGCATATTTATGAGATCGAGCAACCGGATGTGCTGCTGTGGGCCATTTGGGCAGTTCAGCAGTATGCCAAGGAGTGTGGCCGCGAGAGATGTGCCAAGAAATATGGCAAACTGGTAAATGATATCGTCAACTTTATCGAGGTGGGCGGTCATCCCAACCTCAGGTTGCATGATAATGGTCTGGTATATGCGTGGAGCAATCATGGTGAGGCCATCACTTGGATGAACTCTACGGCCAATGGACGTGCTGTCGTTCCCAGAAGCGGCTACATAGTAGAGTTCAATGCTTTGTGGTATAATGCGTTGATGTTTGCGGATTCACTTTCTGGAAATGAGCCGGATCCCGAATCACACCTCCAGCAGTTGGCTGCAAAGTGCAAGACATCATTTGTGGATGTCTTCCTCAATGAGTATGGCTACCTCTATGATTATGTGGATGGAAACATGGTAGACTGGAGTGTACGTCCTAACATGATTTTCCCGGTTGCTTTCGACTACTCACCCCTCAATCAGGAACAAAAGAAGAGCGTACTCGACTTCTGTACGCGCGAGTTGCTTACTCCCAAGGGTCTACGTACCTTGTCGCCGAAGAGCGGTGGCTACAACCCGATGTATGTAGGTCCGCAGTCACAGCGCGACTATGCTTATCATCAGGGTACGGCATGGCCTTGGCTTGGCGGATTCTATATGGAGGCTTGCTTGCGTCTGTACAAACGTACACGCTTGAGCTTCATAGAGCGCCAGATGGTAGGCTATGAGGATGAGATGTTGAACCATTGTATCGGTACAATTCCTGAATTGTACGATGGCAATCCTCCCTTCAAGGGACGTGGAGCTATCTCTTTTGCCATGAATGTGGCAGAGATTTTGAGAGCAATGGAATTGTTGGAAAAGTATTCATATAAATAATAAGTGGAGGAAAGCTGATGAAAGTATTGATGTTTGGATGGGAATATCCTCCTCACGTATACGGCGGCTTAGCTACGGCTAACTATGGTATATCTCAGGGACTCTTTGCCCAGGGAGATATAGATATTACGCTCTGCCTCCCTAAGCCTTGGGGAGACGAAGACAGGACTGCTGCTAATCTGGTGGCAATGAATTGTGTGCCTGTTGTATGGAAAGATGTGGACTACGACTATGTAAAGAGTCGTGTGAGCAATGTGATGGATCCTGATTTGTATTTCCGTCTTCGCGACCATATCTATTCTGATTTTGGTTACATGAATGTGAACGATTTGGGAGCCCTTGAATTTGCAGGTGGTTATCCTTCAAATCTTCATGAGGAAATCAATAATTACTCTGTCATCTCTGGTGTCGTGGCGCGAACTTTCGATTTCGATATTATCCATGCTCACGACTGGCTTACTTATCCCGCTGGCATCCACGCTAAGAAAGTTTCCGGAAAGCCATTGTGTATCCATGTGCATGCTACTGACTTTGACCGTAGCCGTGGTAAGGTTAATCCTACCGTATTCTCGATAGAGAAAGATGGTATGGACAACGCCGATTGTATCATGTGTGTTTCTGAGTTGACACGTCAGACGGTTATCAACCAGTATCATCAGGATCCCCGCAAGTGCTTTACGGTACACAATGCGGTTTATCCTTTGCGTCAGGAGTTGCAAGATATACCACGTCCCGACCATACAGGTAAGGAGAAAGTGGTTACTTTCTTAGGTCGTCTTACGATGCAGAAAGGTCCTGAGTATTTCGTTGAGGCTGCTAACATGGTGCTTCGCCGTACCCGCAACGTGCGTTTCTGCATGGCAGGTTCCGGTGATATGATGGACCAGATGATTTATCTTGCTGCTGAGCGTGGTATTGCCGACCGATTCCACTTCCCCGGATTCATGCGTGGCAAGCAAGTATATGAGTGCCTGAAAGATTCAGATGTATATGTCATGCCGTCGGTGAGTGAGCCGTTTGGTATCTCTCCGCTTGAGGCTATGCAGTGTGGTACACCGTCTATTATTTCCAAGCAGAGCGGATGTGCCGAGATTCTCCACAATTGTATCAAGGTGGACTATTGGGATATTCAGGCGATGGCCGATGCCATTTATTCCATCTGTCACAACGAGAGCCTGTTCCGCTATTTGCAGGAAGAAGGCAAGAATGAGGTTGACCAGATTACTTGGGAAAAGGTAGGCGCATGGATTCGCGAGCTTTATGAACGTACATTAAAGGGAAACAACTAACACAAAACAATTACGATTATGAAAACAATTTGCTTATATTTTGAGATACACCAGATTATCCATCTGAAAAGATATCGTTTCTTCGATATCGGAACTGATCATTATTACTATGACGATTACGAGAACGAACGTACTATCGCCGATATAGCAGAGCGCAGTTATATGCCTGCTCTCAATACCATCGAGGAGATGATACGCGAGAATGGAAAGGCTTTCAAAGTGGCATTCTCTCTCTCGGGTGTGGGTATTGAGCAGTTGGAGTTGCACGCTCCGAAGGTGCTGGAGAAGCTTCAGCAACTCAATGATACCGGATGCGTAGAGTTCCTTGCAGAGCCTTATTCGCATGGTCTTTCTTCTTTGGCCAACGAGGAGAGTTTCGCAACTGATATCAAGAAGCAGGTGGCTAAAATCAAAGAGTATTTCAATCAGACTCCGAAAGTATTGCGCAACTCAGGCCTTATCTATAGCGATGACATCGGTATGCAGGCTGCACAGTTGGGTTTCAAGGGTATGCTTACCGAGGGTGCCAAGCATGTTCTCGGTTGGAAATCTCCGCATTATCTTTACCACTGCGCACTCAATCCCAAGCTGAAGCTGTTGCTTCGTGATGTGAATTTGAGTGATGACATTTCGTTGCGTTTCAACAATAGCGACTGGGAAGGTTATCCCCTCTTTGCCGACAATTATATCCAGAAGATTGCTGATTGCCCCGAAGAAGAGCAGTTCTATGGCATCTTCATGAACCTGTCTGCCGTGGGTATTGCACAGCCTTTGTCAAGCAACATTCTTGAGTTTATCAAGGCATTGCCCGCATGTGCCAAGCAGAAAGGCATTACATTCTCTACACCATCGGAAGTTTGTGCCAAGATGAAGAGTGTGAGCCAGCTGGATGTGCCCGACACGCTGTCTTGGATGGACGAGGAGCGCGATGTATCTTGCTGGTTGGGTAACCCCATGCAGCGCGAGGCTTTCAACAAGCTTTATAGTGTGGCCGATCGTGTGCGCATCGCCAATGACCCGCGTATCAATCAGGACTGGGACTATCTGCAGGCAACCAACAATTTCCACTTCATGACTACCAAGCCCTCTGGCGTAGGTGTGGATAGAGGTATCTATAGCAGTGCTTTTGATGCATTCACCAACTATATGAATATTTTGGGCGACTTCATCAGCCGCGTACATAGTCTGTATCCAGACGATATTGACAATGAGGAGTTGGAGAGTCTGCTCACCACTATCCGCAATCAGGGTGACGAGATTGAGATTAAGGACAAGGAAATCTCTCGTCTGCAGGCTAAACTCGAGAAGATAGAGGCTGCCAGCGAGAAGTTGCGTGACAAGGTTGAGGCTGCTCCGGCCAAGAAGCCCGCTGCCCGTAAGCCCAGAGCCAAGAAAACAGCAGAGAAAGAGACCGAAAAGTAGTTTTTCTTACAGTTTTATACTATTCAGCCCCGTTTGTTTACAGACGGGGCTGTTTTTTATGTTAAAAAATTTGTTGCTTTCAGATATAAACGTTATATTTGTAGCATATTTTTATAAAAGATAGGTTGCATTACAGCATTCGGAATGAGTTCTGATGCGTTCAGTTTGCACTATCTTTTATGATTTCAAAGTTTTGAAATCGATTCCCTCGAGGTTGGTAGCTTCCTGCACCAACCTCTTTTTTATGTCTTTTTCATGATTATTTATGATTAAAAATTTGGTAAGAAAAATAAAATCCACTACTTTTGCAGAATATTAACATGTTTCACACAATAAGAATAATTCGTCAAGCCTATAGAAGACATTTACTTCATTAGAAATAAATAACTTAAGGAAATGAAGAATCTCTGTGCGATGACCGACGAAGAGTTGGCCTTGGCTTATATTGACGGGAGCGACAAGGCTTTCGATATCCTCTTGTCGCGCAATCAAGCCAAGCTCTATTCATATATATTGTTTGTGGTTCATGACCGCGAACTGGCGGATGACATTTTTCAGGAGACCTTTGCCAAAGTAATTGTGAAACTTCAGGAGCGGAAATATGCCACTACAGGCAAGTTTTCGGCGTGGGTGATGCGCATAGCCCACAATGTGATCATGGATCTTTATCGGGAACAGCGTGGGGGATTTATCGTTGAGCCTACTGCCAGTAATGACCTGTCCAACATGGAGGGCAGCGACCTGCTTGTAGGCAACATTGAGAACAAGTATGTCAACGAGCAGGTATTGGTCGATGTCAAGCGCATGATGAATCTGCTGCCAGAACCGCAGCGTGAAGTGGTTTTCATGCGATTCTATCAGGAAATGTCATTCAAGGAGATAGCAGAAGCCACCCATGTGAGCATCAATACCGCCCTTGGGCGCATGCGCTATGCGGTGCTTAATCTCCGGCGCATGGCCAAGGCGCACAACATGGCTTTGCAGTTCGATTAGCCATGTTTTTGCACAGCACACTACGGTTATAGTTTGCCCAACTCGCGGATAGTCTCTGCCGGATTGGCCGATTTGAAGATATAGCTTCCGCTTACCAGCACGTTCGCACCGGCTTCCACCAGTCGTGGAGCCGTCTCAGCCTGTACACCCCCATCTACTTCTATCAGCGCGTGGCATCCTTGCGCGTCTATCATTTGGCGCAGCCTCCGAACCTTATTGACTGATTGTTCGATAAATGTCTGGCCTCCAAATCCCGGATTCACGGTCATCAGCATGATTACATCGGCATCTTGCAGCACCTCTTCTACCATGCAGAGTGGGGTAGAAGGGTTAAGAGCCACGCCGGCTTTCATTCCTGCCGCATGTATTTCCTGAATGGTGCGGTGCAGATGGATACATGCTTCGGCATGTACCGTCATGAGCATGGCACCAGCTTTGGCTGTTTGAGCCACGTACTTTTCAGGGTTTACAATCATCAGATGCACGTCGAGCGGCTTTTGGCAAGTCTTGTTGATAGCTTCGATTACCGGAAATCCAAAAGAGATGTTGGGTACGAATACACCGTCCATCACATCCAGATGTATCCAGTCTGCCTCACTGCCGTTTAGCATGTCAATATCCTCCTGCAGGTTCAGAAAGTTGGCCGACAGGACAGAGGGTGATACCATTGTCTTCATTCTCGTTCTTTGTTTTTCAGTTTGTATAGTATAGTTTTCTTTTCTTGTCAGACATAAGGCGATACATTCTGGCCATCGTTCGGATGGTCTGTAGCGTTTTCTCAGATGGCAGAGGCTCTTGCTGTTGGGTAAAATGCTCCATAGGCTTACGGTTTATTGCTCATAAGGGTTTGTTACACCATGATAACGTCCTGTTTTGCGCTTTATTACATTCATGTTACCCATTTTTTTACACAAATGTTGTTTTTCCTTTTTTCAGTATGATGTTTGCTGCAGCCAAATGCCACGATTAGCCGGCTGGAGGCCACGATTAGCCGCACAAAGGTGGCATATAGCACACGTAAACCTTATGCAACATTGTCTCCTTGTACAGTGGTATTTTCTTCATGCCCGCACTTGCCCCCTTGTGGGAGATGACGATTTTTTCCCGGCCGTTTGGAATCGGAATCTCAATTATTTTGAGTAATTTAGGGACATTGTCTCACTCATTATTTAATGTAATAAGGTATATATGAAAATCACCATCAACATCCCGTCGCTGTTTCGTTTTACGCGGCCGAAACGTTCTGAGTCTTTCCGTCGTCCAGCACTCTTTGTAGAGCAAGCCCACCGTCTGTTGACACGCTTGTCCCCCAACCTCAGTCACAGCACCATGCGTAATTATGTCACCGCATTACGCTCGTTTTCCACCTTTCTTAGGGATGGGGATGTACCCATGTCGGCCATCACACCCCGTCTTGTGCGCTGTTATGCCGACTGGCTGGCATCCTACGGTGTGGGAGCCAATACCACATCGTGTTATTTGCGCTCCCTACGTGCCCTGTATAATCGCATGCTACGCAGCCGTAACAAGCGTCAGGACAGTCCTTTCTCGGGCCTGTTTACAGGCAATGTCCCTACAGAGAAACGGGCTGTTCCCATCAGCGACATGCGCAAGCTTTGCACCCTTTGCTTACCCGAAAACAGCTGCCTGCAATTGTACCTCGACCTCTTCCTTTTTTGTTTTTATGCGATGGGAATGCCTTTTGCCGATGCTGTCCGGCTGCGCTGGACACAGGTGCATGGGGACTATATTGAGTATCGGCGCAAGAAGACGGGGCGTAGTGTGCGCATCGGCATCGAGCCGTGTATGCGTGCTATCATGCACCGTTATTATCGTCAGGGGAATGTCTATGTTTTCCCGATATTGCCGCACAAGGCCACCGAAGCTACCCTCAGCCGTGTCTACCGGTCTGCTTTGGGCAGATACAACCGTGCGCTGAAACGCATCGCCCTGTTGGCAGGTGTGCGTCGCAACCTTTCTTCCTACGTACCTCGCCACACATGGGCCACCCAGGCTTATTCGCACAAGGTGGAGATGGCCGTAATCGCCCAGGCATTAGGCCATGCCACAACCCGTACCACCTGGTCATACGTCAAACAGGCACGCAATGGGGCCCTGGCCGTGGCAAACCGTAAAATCATTAAGGAAATCAACGCCAAAACTTATGCGGATGAATTGTAAATAAGGGACCGTTTATAGGTAATGTCATATCGTTGGGCAAAGCGATATCACATTCTCATCTTCTCAAAGGCCAATCTTTCGTCGCCATTGGCAAGATGGATGATGCCGCTATAGGCGAATCCGTTTCTTGCTAATAGTTTTCTCATGATTCTGTTGTCCCTATGGGTGTCTATCCGTATGTATGACGTGTGGGAAAAGCTGTAGCTGAGTACATCGGATAGGATGCCGTGCGCCTGTGGAAGACTGGCTATGCGGTGTATGACATGGTAGGGGGCATCGTATCGCCATGCACCGTTGTAGATACGGTGATAAGTAGGATCTGGGCCTGCTATCAATGCGAATGTCGCTACTGGCTCCGCCTGGCCCATGACCAGATAAGCGTTGCCATTAGCGACATCTTGTATGATGGTTTCCTGTTTGGGATATCCTTCTTCCCACTGATGCAGATTGCCGTCGGCCCGCATGATGTGCCGACCGCTGTCTATCAGCCTCATGATGGTCTCAATGTCGGCCGCGGTGGCCCTGCGGATGGTTCTCATCAGTGTGCAGAGGTAAACTCTTCGAGGAAACGGGTATCGTTTTCCGAGAACATGCGGAGGTCACTCACGCGGTATTTGAGGTTGGTGATACGCTCCACGCCCATACCAAAGGCATAACCCGTGTAGACACTGCTGTCTATCCCGCAGGCTTCCAGCACGTTGGGGTCTACCATTCCGCATCCGAGTATTTCTACCCATCCTGTATGCTTGCAGAATCCGCATCCCTTGCCACCGCAGATATGGCAACTGATGTCCATCTCCGCACTGGGTTCGGTGAACGGGAAGTAGCTCGGGCGCAGTCTGATCTTTGTATCAGCACCGAACATCTCGCGTGCAAAGGTGAGCAATACCTGCTTCAGGTCGGTGAAGCTCACGTTCTTGTCCACATACAGTCCCTCCACCTGGTGGAAGAAGCAGTGTGCGCGTGCCGAGATGGCCTCGTTGCGGTACACACGACCCGGGCAGATGATGCGGATGGGCGGTTGGTGGCACTCCATATAGTGCGACTGGTCGCCGGATGTATGGCTACGCAGCAGCATGTTCTTGGTTACGTCGTTGGGATGCTGCTCGATGAAGAATGTATCTTGCATATCGCGTGCCGGATGGTCGGCCGCAAAGTTGAGCATGGTAAACACATGCAGGTCGTCGTCCACTTCCGGTCCTTCTGCCAGTGTGAAGCCCATGCGTGAGAATATGTCGATGATTTCATTCTTGACGATGGTAAGCGGGTGTCTGGTTCCCAGTGCGATAGGGTAGGCCGTGCAGGTCAGGTCCATATCGTTGTCGGTCACCTCGGCTGTCTCCACTTGCTCCTTCAGTTCGTTGATCTTTGCCAAAGCCACCTGCTTGAGTTCATTGATTTTCATGCCCACCGCCTTCTTGTCTTCAGCGGGCACATTTCTGAAATCTGCCATCAGCGCAGTGATGGCTCCTTTCTTGCTCAGATACTTCAGCCTGAGCTGTTCCACCTCCTCGGCGTTCTGGGCAGTAAGCTCTGACACCTCATGGAGAAGCGTCTCTATCTTTTCCAGTATCATATATTCGGTTTGTTGAAATTATAAATTTGCTGCAAAGGTAATATTTTTAGTGCAAAATAAAAAATATATCGAAATAAAGTTGTACTTTTGCAGCGATTTGAGAGTGACCGGACACAGTCCGTGAAGTCGGTGCCGGTGCCCTGCATGGCACCCCACGGCTGTAACAGGTTTTTCGGGTTGTTTATAAGAGTAGTAATAGAGATGAAAAAGTGTGCCTTATTCTTCCTCATGGCGATAGCCGTGTCGATGGGCGTAGTCTCTACATCGGGCTGTCAAGGCAGCAAGGTGAAGGATGTGGACAGTGTAATGATTGACTCTGTAACGGCGGACACCGTGGTTGCGGACACACTGGAGCGCATGATAGAGGAGCAGCCTATGCCAAAGGCTGCCGACGAACTTTTCGATGATTTCTTTTTCAATTTTGCTGGCAACCGCAAACTGCAGGTGAAGCGCATCAAGTTTCCTTTGCCCGTGTATCGTGACGGCAAGGCAGATACGCATATCGCCAAGAAAGACTGGAAGGTGGACCATTTCTTCATGCGGCAGGAATATTACACCTTAATATTAGACAATAGGAAGCAACTCGAGCTGGTCAAGGACACGGCCGTGAGCCACGTGGTGGTGGAAAAAGTGTTTTTCGACACCGAGACCGTGAAGCAATATCTCTTTGACCGTGTGCAAGGCCTCTGGATGCTCAACGCCATCCGTTTCGAGCCGATTGGCCATAACTACAATGCCAGTTTCCTGGAGTTCTATGACCGTTTTTCCACGGACAGTCTTTTCCAAATCGAAAGCATGGCCGAGGAAGTCACCTTTACGGCACCTGACCCCGACGACGATTTCAACACCATTACCGGCACGATAGAGCCCGAGCAGTGGCCCATGTTCAGACCCGAGCTTATCCCGTCGGGTGTCATCTACAACATCCGTTATAGCAAGCACCGTGGTGAGTCTACCAGTAAGCTGTTCATGGTGCGCGGTATTGCCAACGGACTGGAGATGGAGATGGTCTTCCGCAAGGTAGGCCATGAATGGAAACTGGTCAAGTTTGACAGTTGACCCCTGCCTCCACCGCTTTTTCCCATTTTTGTCTCACCCCTTTTTCTCTTTTTATAGGAATCGCTTGATGAAAGAATATAAAGACCATTCGCTGTTGCAGCACAATACGTTCGGAATAGATGTCCGCTGTCGTCGGTTGGTGGAATATGCCACTGCATCCGAGGCACAGGCACTGTGCCATGCCCTCTCTGCTGCCGACGCCCCCTTGCTCATCATCGGTGCAGGCAGCAACCTGCTGCTCACGGCCGATTATCCCGGTACCGTCATCACACCCGAAAACCGTTTCGAGATCCGTGTACGCACCGATATGTCCGCCGACGGACACGTCTACATCGATTGCTGGGCCGGAACCACCTTCGACGATGTGGTGGCCTATGCTGTCGGCCACGGCTGGTATGGGGCAGAAAACCTGTCGCTTATTCCTGGGCAGGTGGGAGCCTCTGCCGTGCAGAATATCGGAGCCTATGGTGCCGAGGTCAAGGACATTATCCACGAGGTGAGGGCGGTGGAGATAGCTACGGGCAACGAGGTGACCTTTACTTGCGACGAGTGTGCCTACGGGTATCGCCAAAGCCGTTTCAAGCGCGACTGGCGCGACCGCTACCTCATCACATGGGTCACCTATCGGTTGAGCACCACCTTTGCGCCGAGGCTCGATTATGGCAACATCCGTGCCCGCTTGGAGGAGCAGGGCATCGTAGCGCCCACGCCCCAACAGTTGCGCGACGTGATTATCGCCATCCGCAACGAGAAACTGCCCGACCCCGCGGTTGAGGGCAATGCAGGCAGTTTCTTCATGAATCCCATTGTGCCGCGTGCCAAGTACGAAGAGTTGTGCAGGCTCTACCCCGACATGCCCCATTATACCATAGATGCCGACCATGAGAAGATTCCGGCCGGATGGATGATCGACCAGTGTGGCTGGCGTGGGCGTACCGTGGGACGGGTGGGCGTGCATGTCCGTCAGGCATTGGTATTGGTCAACCGTGGTGGTGCCACAGGACAAGAGGTGGTGCAACTCTACCAGGCCATACAGCGTGATGTCAAGGCGCGGTTTGGTATCGATATCCATCCTGAGGTCAATGTGAAGTGACCCTGATGTTTCCCCGACCTGTCTATTGTTTGCCAGCATGCGTACCCCCATCACCTTCACCTTTCTCGGAACCGGCACCTCGGGCGGAGTGCCTTCCTTGGGCTGTTCCTGCCGCGTGTGTCGCAGTACCGATCCTCACGACAGGCGTCTCCGTTCTGCCGCCCTGGTGGAACAGGGCGACACCCGCATCCTGATAGACTGCGGCCCCGACATCCGTGAACAGCTCATGCCGCTGCCTTTTCGTCCGCTCACGGCCGTACTCCTTACCCATACCCATTACGACCATATCGGGGGCATAGACGATCTTCGCCCTTTCTCCGTCTTTGGCGATATCCCCATCTATGCCGATGCACCCACGGCCAGCAATCTGCGCCGTGTTATGCCTTATTGTTTCACCGAGCATCTCTATCCCGGTGTGCCGCTACTCCGTCTGCAAGCCATTGCGCCCCACGAGCCGCTGATGCTGGGCGATATAGAGGTCATGCCGTTTACGGTGATGCATGGCCGCCTTCCCATTATGGCCTATCGTTTCGGCAAACTGGCCTATATCACTGATATGAAGACCATCCAACCCGAAGAGATGGCTTATCTCGAGGGGGTGGAGACGCTGGTGGTCAATGCGCTCCGATGGGAACCGGCACACCACAGCCACATGTTGGTGGACGATGCGATCGATTTTGCCCGACGGGTGGGTGCCCGTCAGACTTATTTCACACATACCACGCATCGTATCGGGTTTCACGACGAGGCCAACGCACGGCTTCCCGAGGGAATCGCCTTTGCCTACGATGGCTTGCAGATAGTGGTAGAATAGGCCCATCCTTAGTTTTTCAGGTCTTATGGGTGCCGTTTCGTGAGCGTATCGCAAATGCCGTACGCCCGTATCGCATTTGCCATACGCCCGTACTCCAAATGCCGTACGCTCGTACACCAAATGCCGTACGGTGAGGAAATGCCACCACGGGGTCGGTATTCATTATAGACTGATTTGCAACATTTTAAGATAAAATAAATTAATGTTGACGGCCAAATCGTTAAGTATTCCCAATGTTAGGTTTTTTTGCATATTTATCCATTGCGGTAGCTGCAAATAATGTGTATATTTGCATGTGTGTTTTTCATAGTATTAGATTTAAGGTTAACAATGATTGGGGAGTACAGCGGTACTCCTTTTTTTATTTCTCCCCCATGATACTGTTTTTTACGTGATGAATCTGATATAGGCCCGGTCGTCAAACGACTGGTTGCCGGGAAGCAACCCCTTGGTGGCCACGTAGTGGTGAATGCAGAGCGGGTCGGTGCGCAACAGCTCTTGTAAGTGGCGCTCCGAGGCACTGAGGGTATCGTGCAGGAACGGGTAGCCGTCGGTGGCCAGCACCACGGTGTCTCCGGCCTCGATGGCGGCTACATGTTGCATGGCAATAGGAAACCCGTCGATCACGGCAAAGTCCTTGTTCTGCCGCTTGCAGCTGTCTATGAGTTCTGTGTAGATGGCCGCACGTCCTATGTCGTTGGCTTGCAGGTCTTCTGGGCGTGCTCTCTGGGCGAGTGCCTGCCGCAGACAGGCAGCCCGTTTCTCTGCCGCTATGTGCTCAGCGGGCTTCTCGATGGCGTGCCGCTGTCCTTGGGTGAGACATTGGCAGTCGCCCACCAGCCATATCTCGTTTCGGTGCCGGCTGTACACAGCCGCCGAGGCCGTGGGGCGCTCCCACGGATGCGCTGCGAGTCGCTGTATATCAACATGCTGCTGCTGATAGATGGCGGCGATGTAATCGGTGACACCCTTGCAGAAATCCTCAAGGGTGGCATCGGCTGCAAGCCGCGTACGGATAAACTGCACGACCGCCTCCATACAGAGGCGGCCGTTGCTCATGGTGGGGTCTATGCGGATGGGACTCTTGCTTGTGCTTCCGTCGATGACGGCGGCGAAGTCAGGAGTCACGACGATTCCGTCTTCGCACGTTGCCGGGCTGTGCTTCCCGACGACGGTCTGTTCGATGATTTGCATGGTCAAAGTTGGGATTAAACGACTTACGCTTACCTTTATCCTGTTGTTTGTTGCCGCGGGGCGTGTCGGGGCGGCTTCCGATGGCACGGTCGTCATAGTTTACCCTTGTCTTGCCTTTGCCGTCGTAGAGTTTGGCAATGAGATCCGGTCGGCCTATGCGGCGCAGTTCTGCCTCGATGGCACGTCGCTCCTCGGGCTTGTACCAGAAGAAGAACTGCCGTTGGGCGAGTTTCTCCCGCTGGTTGCGGGCACAGAAGACAGGTTCGAGCGTGTAGGGATGGTACCCGGTGTACCACGTCTCGGTACTGATGGTCATGGGCGTGGGGGTGAAGTCTTGCACCTGCTCCAGATGAAAGTCGAGTTGCTTGGTGATGACAGCCAGTTCGGCCATATCCTCCTCCTTACAGCCGGGATGGCTGCTGATGAAATAGGGGATAATCTGCTGGTTGAGCTGCTCCTCACGGTTGATTTGGTCGAAGCGCCGCTTGAAGTCATAAAACTGCTGGAACGAAGGCTTCCGCATCAGATAGAGCACACGGTCTGAGGTATGCTCGGGAGCCACTTTGAGCCGCCCGCTCACATGATGGCAGATCAGTTCGCGTGTGTACTGGCGTGCAGCCTGGTTGGTATGCTCATCGGTGCTGTGGTGGAGCAGCAGGTCGTAGCGCACGCCACTGCCGATAAAACTCTTCTTGATACCCGGCAGGGCATCTACAGCATGGTAGATGTCGAGCAGCCGGCTGTGGTCAGTATCCAGGTTCGGACAGATGCGTGGATGGATGCATGAGGGGCGGCAGCACTGGGCGCAGGCCTTGCGGTTCTTGCCCCCCATGCCGTACATATTGGCCGAAGGGCCACCGAGGTCGGAGAGATACCCTTTGAAATCGGGCATCTCCATCACCTGTTTCACCTCTTTCAGGATGCTCTCCTTGGACCGGCAGGCGATAAACTTGCCTTGATGGGCGGAGATGGTGCAAAAGGCGCAGCCACCGAAACAGCCGCGATGGATGTTGACCGAAAACTTGATCATCTCGTAGGCCGGAATCACCTTGCCCTTGTACTTGGGATGCGGCAGCCGGGTGTAGGGAAGGTCAAACGAGGCATCGAGTTCTGCTGTCGTCATGGGCGGATAGGGCGGATTGACCACGGCATAGCGTGCGCCCACTGCCTGCAACAACCGCCGGGCATGCATCTTGTTGGATTCTTCCTCGATGTGCCTGAAGTTTTCTGCCTGGGCACGCTTGTTTTCCAGACACGTCTCATGGCTGTGGAGCACGATGTCGTCCCCGGTGATGCCGCCGGGAATCTCAGACTCGGTACAGAGATACACAGTCTGCGGGATGTGTCGGGTCTCTGCCATGCTATGGCCGGCGCTGAGCGCACGACAAAGCTCCACGATGGGTTTCTCGCCCATGCCGTAGATGATGAGGTCGGCACCCGACGGGCAGAGTATGCAGGGCAGGAGCTTGTCCTGCCAGTAGTCGTAATGGGTGAGACGACGCATCGAGGCCTCGATACCGCCCAGCACCACGGGTACATCGGGGTACAGCTGTTTGAGAATCTGGGTGTACACGATGGAGGGATAGTCCGGACGTAGGCCGTGGCGGCCGTCGGGACTATAGGCATCGTCGCTCCGCATGCGGCGGTTGGCGGTATAGCGGTTCACCATCGAGTCCATGGCACCCGGCGTGACCCCGAAAAAGAGGCGTGGCCGCCCCAGTTTCTTGAAGTCACGGTAGTCGCCGTGCCAGTCGGGTTGCGGTACAATGGCCACACGGTAACCTTGTGCTTCCAGCACACGACCTATGACGGCGGCACCAAACGAAGGGTGGTCCACATAGGCATCGCCCGAGAAGAGGATGACATCCAGTTGGTCCCATCCTCGTAGTTCACACTCTTTCTTGGTGGTAGGAAGAAAGTCGGAGAGTCTATATTCTTTCAATGTACTGTTTGGGATAGTTAGGGTTCTACAGCCTCTTCTGTATCGGTATGCTGTCCCCTCCAGTCGATATAGAGGAGTACCAGCTGATGCAGACCAAAGGCTTTCATGTTGTTATTGTACACCACATCAAGACAGAGGTCGAGGAGCGCCTTGTCTTTTCCTGCTTCCGATTCGAGAAGGGAGCGGAGGGTGAACTTGAGTTTGTCGAGCACTTCCTCGTCGATGATTCCAGAACTGTCGACAAGGTTCTTCAGCAGCGCATACCTTTCGATGGTCTGCAGGTGTGCGTCGGTCACTTCTATGCTTCGGGTTCCTGATGGGTTGGCTTGTATCTTATACATAATATAAATGTTGTTGGTTTATCTGAGTAGGAAATTGAGTATGCCCTGCATGATGTTGCCTCGCGTCTGGGGCGACACGATGCACTCGAAGGGGAAACCCATGACCATGCTGCGACGGGTGTCGCTGCGGTAGGCCACAGCGGCCGATGTGCCGTCTGCATACTGCATGGCACAGTAAGCGGGCTGCAACGGGTGGAGTATCTCAGGGTGTGTGGCCGCATAGTGGTGCGGATTGGGGGTGCGGTGGATGTCGAAGGTGAGTCCGAGACCGTTGATGGCCGGCGAACGGGTAATGCTGTCGGTGGCAGAATATGTTGTCAGCAGCACATCGGCCATGAAGCGGCGCTCGGCATCGCTCTGCATGTCGGAGCCCAGATAGCTTCCGCTCACCAAGAGGGCTCCCCGTTGCAGCACATAGTCGCTGACGATCCGCTGCAGGGTGGGGGAGAAGGTCTTGTAGACACCCAGCGCTTGCGGTGTATAGCGCTCCAGACCGAGAATCAGGTCCACACAGGGATAGTCAGTGAGTTTGACACTGCCGTTTTCCACAGCCTTGGAACTGCAGCTCGCCACGTTGTAGGCACGCGCGGTGGCTATGGCTTCGGTGTGGGTGACCACGTAATCGCCTGTGTTGCCAGCTATCAGCGTACCGGCCAGTTCGTCGCCGCCATAGCCCAGTCCACCGGGACCCTCGATACCCATCTTGGAGCGTTGGAAGTGTGTCTGCCGACCGTTCCAGCCCGCGGTGAGCCCATAGGAGACGCCCATGTCGGCGTCGAGGTCGAATCCCTGTCGGCTACCATCGTCGATTACGGCCGGAGCCGATAGGCGGTGGAATCCGTTGACCACCAGTACGGTCTGTGTGGCTCCCGGATGGTGGAAGGCAGACAGCACTTCGGTGGGGAAACTCTCGCCTCCGTCGTTGATAGCCGTCACCTTGAAGCGGTAAGTCACGTCGGGTTCCAGCGTCAGCGTGTGCGAAGTGCCCTTTACCAAGGTGCCGTTGTCAAATCCAGCAGAGCCTGTGGCGGTATAGACGATATACGAGTGGGGTCTGGCCGACGGCTCCCTGGGGTCGGTCTGTGGAATCCAGTCGAGCTGTAGCTGTCCGGGTGCCGTAAAGTGTGTGCGGAAATTTTGTGGAGCAAGCGGCTGCACCACATAGGGCCGCCCATGCTGTGTGGCGACAAACTTGAGGATGCTCTTGTAGATGGCGCGGGCAATGGTGAACTTGAAGTTGGGGTCTTGCGCATACACCATGTCCGGGAAGTTCTGGTGTGAGAGCAGTTCGATAATGGCCGACGGCATCTCCGGATTGCGCGTCTCCGAGTAGTTGCGGTCCCACAGATAGCGGCGGTTCCACTGCTTATACTTGAATTGCAGGTCACCGGTAATCTCGTCGAGCACATTTTGGGCAAATAGCTTAGATGCTGTGCGCGGAATACCGGCGTTGAGCAGGCCGTTGTTGAACTGTGTCGTGCAGATGGAGAGCGAGCCGATCAGTCCCTTGCCGTCGGTGGCGTAGCCCGCATCGCTGTGTACGGCCAGCGACAGTTCGATGGGCACCTGCTTGCCCTCGATGGTGGGTGCGTAGACAGAGCCTCCGGCGAGCCAGTTGGTCATCAGCGGGCGGGTATTGATGTCATCGCTATAATCGTCTTTGCCCCCTTTGGTACTGTACACACTATAAGGTGCGCCGGCCCACTGGGCTGCATAGCGTGCGGCTTCACATGCCCGTGGCAGTCCGCTGCCCATGCCGCCCCGCTGGATGTTGCCCATACCGCCGCCAAAGCGTACGGCATCGGCTGTGACAATCCCTTTCTTCGAGGCGTTGTTGGTAATCATCACCCTGTTGAACTCGTTGCTACCCTTGTCGAAATCGAATGTACCCAGATACACCCATGTGCCGCCGCCCATCTGCTGGTTTACCCTGAAGTGGGTTTCCTGTCCCTTGTGGTAGACGATGTATTCGGCATCGCGCACACTCTTCTTGGGCAGTGTCTGGTAGCTTACATATACGGCGTATCGGCCTGCTTCGGGGATATCGGGCGTGTAGGATATGAAACTGATTTTGCTTTTGCTTTTGGTAGATTTGATTTGCCGTGCCGTTCCTGCCGTAAAGGGATTCTCGTTGTCCATGTAGGCTCCGGCATGCCAGCCGAATCCTTTGGCCGTGCAATTCTCCCACTGTCGGTTACTGTTGCCGTACTCCAGATACCCCTTGCGGGTGGCAGGCGCATCATTGTCCACAATCACCTCATGGGGCTGCCAGTCGCGCTCCCGAGGCGTAAAGACATTGGCTCCGGCGTTTTCGAGCATGGGGATGAGAAAAGGTACCACGATGGTAGGCGTAAACAGGTCTTCGGTGGTGCCAAAGAGGTTGGGACGCTGCCACTTCCAGATTCCTTTCTTGTGGTCGAAATACTTGCCGTGGCTGGCATAGACGGTGAGGTGGCGGTTGAAAAGGCCACGCTCGGGAACGAATGGGCGTGATGTATTGCGCACCCATGGTTCCCCGTGGTAGTCTATGTCTCCCCAGATGCGTGTAATGCCCTCGGTGTCATAATTTTCGGAAACGGCAAGCCGGTCTATCGTCATGCCGTTGACCGCAATGCGCAATCGGTAGCCCGCATAGGGACGGGGCAACAGTTTGCGCACCTTGCGGTAAATCTTGTCTACAGATTTAGGGGTGAAGTCTTGTGCGGCAAAAGCATCGTTGGCGGTAATGGTCATGATTCGTGCCGCAGGGTCTATATGGTAGCCTGTCATGCGCGCTTGCTGCATGGAGTGGCGGCCTTCAGCCTTGTACAGCAGGAAATAGTTGGCCAGCCTACGCTCGTCGCCTTCATCCAGCCGGGTTTCCTGTGCTCCCGCAACCATCCAGCTGCCAACGAGCATCGCCAACAGCAACAATAGGGTCTTGTGCTTCATCCTTTAGTCTATGTCTCCGATGGTAAACAGTTCTGGTTTCTTGCCCTTGAAGTCTTTGTAATACAGTTTGATGGTCTTCATATCGGCTTCTACGTCGCCCGACGGGATGACCACGCGGGTGCAGACGATGAGTTTGCGCTCGTAATCGGCTGCATAGAGCAGGATAGGCAGCTGAGCCTTGAGGGCAATGAAATAAAACCCCTTTTTCCAGTCAGGATTGAGCGAGCGTGTGCCTTCGGGTGTGATGCAGAGGTGGAAGGTGTCGGCCTCGCGGGCTGTGGTGGCCAGGTTGTCGGTCATGCTTGTGTGTTTGCTCCGCCATACGGGGATGCCGCCCATAGCCCGGAAAATGGGGCCAAGGGGCCAAAAGAACCACTCCTTTTTCATCAGAAAATGATTGTGCATGCCCTCGGCACGCATATAGAGTTGTCCGATGATAAAGTCCCAGTTACTGGTGTGGGGCGCCAGGCAGATGATGTATTTGTCGGGATGGTCTACGGTGATGCGCTTCGTCCATCCCATGCGCTTGTATAGCAGCCAACTGCAGAATCGTTGCAACATAGCTCCCACTTAAAATAAACTGTTAATCTGGTCGATGATTTCCTCTACCTGCTTGTTGAACTCGGCTATGGTGAACCGATAATACCTCTTGGCGGGCAGCCCCGGCTCTGGGTGAGAGATACGTTTCAGGAAATCGGAATGGATTTCAAGGATAGACCTGATGATGGGGTCGGTGTCCTCCTTGGTTGAAGTGCCGCTGTACAGCGAAGCAGCCACACACTCTGCGAACAGGTCCGTGCAAATGTAGTTGACAGCACGTTTCAAGTCTCTTTTACTACTCATAAGTGATGAATTGATTACGTTCCAAAGATATAAAAAATATGGGAAAAGCAAGTGAATATTGAAAAAAAATATTGTAAAACCATGTTTTCTTTATCATTTCTTTCCATATCTCGTCGAAAAAACGTATATTTGCAACGGCTAAAAACGGCGTTTGGCTCTCCCGAACGTGGCGTTTGCCTCTTCTGAATGTGGCGTATGCCGAGCTGACCGTATCGTTTGTATTTTGCCAAGCATAGATTTATTGACATAAAATAAAGGTAAAATGAAAAAAAGTCTTTTGCAGAGAGAACGGGCTGCCTATCAGCCAAAGTTGCCCAAAGGCCTTCAGGGTGCCGTAAAGGTGCAGGAGGGTGAGCCCACGCAGAGCGTAGGTGATCAGGAGGCTATCCAGAAACTTTTCCCACACACCTATGGCATGCCCCTCGTTGAGTTTGTGCCCGGCGATGAGGCCCAGAGCCAGCGCATGAATGTAGGTATCATCCTTTCGGGTGGTCAGGCTCCCGGCGGTCACAATGTCATCAGCGGTATCTTTGACGCTGTGAAGAAGCTCAACCCCGAGAACAAGCTCTATGGCTTCCTGATGGGTCCCGGTGGACTCGTAGACCACGACTACAAGGAGCTTACCGCCGATATCATCGACGAATACCGCAACACCGGTGGCTTCGACATGATCGGTTCGGGTCGTACGAAGCTGGAAAAGGTAGACCAGTTTGAGAAGGGACTGGAGATTATCCGCGAACTCGATATCAAGGCCATTGTCATCATTGGTGGCGACGACTCCAATACTAACGCCTGTGTGCTGGCCGAGTACTATGCTGCCCACAACTATGGCGTGCAGGTAATCGGTGCGCCCAAGACCATCGACGGTGACCTGAAGAACGAGCAGATCGAGACCTCGTTTGGTTTCGACACAGCTACCAAGACTTACTCAGAGGTAATCGGCAACATCGAGCGTGATGCCAACTCTGCCCGCAAGTACTGGCACTTCATCAAGCTCATGGGTCGTTCGGCTTCTCACATCGCATTGGAGTGCGCCCTGCAGACACAGCCCAACATCTGTCTGATATCAGAGGAAATCGAAGCCAAAGACATGACGCTGAACCAGATTGTTGAGGGTATCGCAGAGTCGGTAGCCGTACGTGCTGCAGATGGCAATAACTTCGGCGTGGTACTCATCCCCGAGGGTCTGATCGAGTTTATCCCCTCTATCGGCCGTCTGATCGACGAACTCAACGACCTGCTCGCTGCCCACGGTGAGGATTACAAGAATCTGGAGCCCGATGAGCAGAAAAAATACATCGTTGCCCATCTCTCGGCAGAGAATGCTGCAACCTTCGAGACTCTGCCTGCCGACGTGGCACGCCAGTTGTCGCTCGACCGCGACCCCCACGGCAACGTACAGGTATCGCTCATCGAGACCGAGAAGCTCATCTCGGATATGGTAGGTGCCAAGTTGGCTCAGTGGAAGGAAGAAGGCAAGTTCGTAGGCAAGTTTGCTGCCCTGCACCACTTCTTCGGCTACGAGGGTCGTTGCGCAGCTCCCTCTAACTTCGATGCAGACTACTGCTATGCACTGGGTGTTAGCGCTGTACAGCTCATCGCCAACGGCAAGACCGGCTACATGGCTATCGTCAAGAACACCACTGCTCCCACAGACGAGTGGAAGGCCGGCGGTGTGCCCATCACCATGATGATGAACATGGAGCGCCGCAACGGTGAGGTGAAGCCCGTAATCCGCAAAGCACTCGTAGAACTGGAAGGTAAGCCCTTCAAGAAGTTCGCCGAGAAGCGTGACGAGTGGGCACGTGCCACCTGCTATGTATATCCCGGCCCCATCCAGTATTGGGGACCTGCCTCTGTATGCGACCGCACCACACGTACACTCGCACTGGAGCAGGGAGAGTAATAAGTGACAGACAGCATCACACCCATCCCCACAGCATGACGGGTGATGGATGGTGAACAACAAGAAGAGGGAAGAACGGAGAATCCAGCAGGTCTGTACCGGCGATTCTTCACTCTTCCTTCTTCCCTTGATACTCCCTCTCAGAGGGATAGACTTTGTACAAACAGATGACAGACAGAAAACCTACCCGCAAGAGAAGCACATCATCGAGACGACGCACTCCTTCGCGCCGCAAGTCAGACGGCGTAGGGTTGCGTGGCTTCTTCCGCCGTATGCCCCGATGGGCGTTCACATTGGGAGCCGTCTGCGTGGTTGTCCTGTACATCTGGATATTCTATTATTTCTTTGTTGGCCCTACTGGTTTCAGATGGCGTGCCCTTTACGGTGACACCAAGTACCCCGATGGCTATGAGATTCATGGTATCGACATCTCTCACTATCAGGGCCATATCGACTGGGATAAGTTGCAGTATGCCATGATAGAGCGTTGTCCCCTCCGTTTTGTCATCATCAAATCCACCGAGGGGAGCACCCGCGTCGATCCCCGTTTCAACGAGAACTTCGATAATGCGCTCGAATATGGCTTCATCCGTGGTGCCTACCACTTTTGGAGCAACAAGTCCACTGCCCGTGAGCAGGCATACCATTTCCTGAAGCATGTACATCTGCAGGAGGGTGACCTCCCGCCCGTGCTTGATATTGAGCATGCGCCGGCGGGTACCAGTGTGGAAGATTTCCAGCGAGATGTGCTTACATGGCTGCATATCGTCGAAGACAAGTATCATGTCAAGCCCATCATCTATACCTATTATAAATTTAAGGAGCGCTACCTTAGCGCCCCCGTGTTCGATGACTATCCCTATTGGATAGCCCACTACTATGTACCCAAAGTAACCTACCAAGGAGCCTGGAAGTTTTGGCAGCACACCGATGCAGGACGCCTGCCCGGCATCAAGGGTTACGTAGATTTCAATATCTACAACGGCTCCTTTTACGACTTGCGCCGCCTGACCATTGGTAATCAGGAAGATAGGTATTAAATAGTTAAGCGATTATCTTGTCAGCAAAATCTTTTACCAGTTCATCGTATGTCCTGTGCAGCGGTGCCTTGACTTTGATGAGTAGCTGGAGAATCATGCGGTCGAAGAAGCGCATGGTTTCGAGCCTGTATTCACCCTCAAAGAATGTGGTGGCGATGGCATGCTGCCTAAGGGAATGGGAATAGGCAGCTTCGATTTCTGTGGCCGCATGGGGCTTGTCCATGCCACATACAAACAGGAAGAGGCGCTTTTCCTTTAGTATTGCTGCGTTTCGCTCGCACCATTGCGACATCTGTTTGCGCGGCTTGCCGGCGTATATGGAGGTGCCGAGCACAACGGTGTCATAATCAGCCAAACAGATGTCGCTCTTGCGGTCAATATCCACCAGCGTGAAAGAAGCCTTGGTTTCCAAATGTTTGCCTATGGCTTGGCAGATGGTGGCGGTGGTTCCGTATTTGGAACTATACAGAATAGCTATATTGTTCATGTAAGGGATGTTTGGGATGCCTCTTTCCTGAAAACCATGCATGCCCACGGTTTTTCAGAGTGGGTGCCGGTGTGTGTCAAGCCACATTCACTGGCACGGCTACACAATATGGGAATGTCTGCTGTGTAAAAACCACTGATGATGAGGGTGGCTCCGGGTGCCATCTTGGCGGCAAGGTGTGGCATGTCAGCAAGGATAATGTTGCGGTGGATATTGGCCATCACGATGTCGAAAGAGCCTTCTATCTGTTCGGTCACCCGTATGTCACCATGCAGGGCTTCGAGACATTCCACGCCGTTAAGGGCAGCATTGTGGCGGGTGTTGGCCACGCTCCACTCGTCGATGTCGTAGCCTATACATGATGAGGCCCCCAACAAGGCAGCTGCAATGGAGAGGATGCCGGTGCCGCAACCACAGTCGAGCACGCGCTTGGCGGTAGGCTGGGCATCAATGAGTGCACCTATTACCATGCGGGTGGTCTCGTGGGTGCCGGTGCCAAAGGCTTGGCGAGCCTCGATGGCAATGGGCATCTCATGGGGAGCGATGTCAGGACATTGGGTGCTGCGCGCATCGTAGACCACGATGCGCGAGGCGATGTGTATGGGGTCAAATCCCTGTTGCTCCCATTGTTCATTCCAATCGCGATACTCTGCAGGGGCAAGCGTATAGGAGATGTGTACATTGGCAATGGGAAACGCCTGTAGGCCGGCATCGAGTGCGGGCTGGTCTATCAGCGTCTCCTGCGCATATCCGTTGAGCCCTTGGTCGGTGTCTTCAAACGATTCGAAGCCCGCTTCGCCGGCAATGTCAGCCAGCAGGTCTTTGGCAATCTGTGCCAGATTGTCGGCACACTGAATGTGGAATGTCGCGATGAGGTATTTCATAATCAGTCAATTATATTCTAAAATTCACTGCAAAAATATAAAAAATAGGGAAAAACCTACCACGGTTTAGGGTTTTTCCGTAAATTTGTAGTGAGATTGGTGCTATTTTTGCATCATGAAAGATAGTATATAATAAGGTAAAGGAGATTTAGCGTATGAGAAAGATAATGTTAGCAGCTTTGCTCGCCGGAATGATGCCGCTGGCACTGATGGCGCAGGACGATGACCTCTACTTCACTCCGAAGAAGAAAGTGGCCGCCTCTACCTCTGCCAAAAGTAGGGTGGAGACTGACAAGCCAGCCTACTATGTGGGCAGTGACCGTGATGTGGACGAGTATAACCGACGTGGGCAATACTGGAGCCACTATCAGAAGATAGGAACCGATGAGAAGGGAAACGACATCATCGAGTTTCAGAAAGGCCGGGGTATATATCCCGATTCCACTTACATAGACACCACCTTTGTAGGCAGGTACTATGATACGGTGGTGGACGAGGATGACTATACCTACTGCAGGCGTATGAGCCGTTGGGATGGATGGTACGACCCTTGGTTCTACAGTTACCGATGGGGCTATGGTCCTTACTGGCGTGCCTATTGGTATGACCCTTGGTGTTATGGAGGCTGGTACGACCCGTGGTTTGATCCTTGGTACTATGGTTACGGATGGGGTTGGCCTTACTATGGTGGCTATTGGGGCTGTGCATGGCCTTATTACGGTGGTCATTGGTGGCATGCCGGCTACTGGGGATGGCCCTCGTACTGGGGTGGAGGCTATATAACCCACACGGGAGGCAATCCGCGTGGACTGGCCGGCTACCGTACGTGGAACGGTCCTAACCGGGGCTCGACATCGGGTTCGATGGCTTCGCATGGCACTACGACATCCAATAGGAACGGATATACCTCGCGCACCAATGCTAACCGCTCTTTCGGAGGGCGCACGGATTACAGTACGCGCAATACCCAGTCGTTTGGCACTCGGTCTAACATGCCCACTACAGGTTCGTCTACTCCATCGTTTGGCGGTGGCAGTTTCGGCAGCAGTCGTGGTAGTTTTGGCGGCGGACACTCTATGAGTGGCGGCGGTGGCGGACGTTTCGGCGGAGGAAGAAGATAATCCTTCTCAATTCACAATTCATAGTTAAGAATTCATCGTTACGGTTCGCAATGATGAATGATGAAACGAAGTTCATCGAAACCAATTATGAATTGTGAATCATGAATTACGAATTATGAATTGTGAATTATTAATTGTGAATTATGAATAGTAAAACATTCCAATATTTATTGGTAGCGGCAATGGCAGCCGTAACGGTGCCGGTAGCCGCACAGGAGACCTATCAGGATACCAAGTTGATAGGCAATGACCTGAATGGTACGGCACGATATGTGGGTATGGGTGGTGCGATGGAGGCATTGGGAGCCGACATCTCTACCATCTCCACGAATCCGGCAGGTCTTGCGCTCTTCCGTAAGGGTCAGGTAACGCTCTCTGCGGGCATGGTGTCGCAGGCAGAGGCTGATACCAAACCCTCGTTTGGAGGCATCAGTGCCTATATCAATGGTGACAAGACCAATCTGAGTTTCGACCAGGTGGGTGTGGTATGGCCATTGCGATCGGGACGGAATTCGTATCTCAACTTTGGTTTTAACTACCACAAGAGCCGCAATTTTGACCAGATACTCAATGCAGCCGGAAATCTTAGCAATGCGTCGCAAAACAAACTCTCGGCTATCAAGTATGCGGCCGGAGTGGGCGACTATGCGTGGAACGCTGTGGATGCCAACTATGAGCAGATACTCTCGGGTACGGGCGATGACGGTAGCCGATTTATGGATTACTATAATGGCACGGCCTATCTTTTCGGGCAGTATCAGAAAGGGTATATCGGAGCGTATGACTTCAGCATTAGTGGAAGCATTGGAGACCGTGTGTATCTGGGTGTAACGATGGGTGTACACGATGTAAACTATCGTAGTAACAGCTATTATACCGAGAATCTGTGCGATGCCGCTTCCAGTACGTGGGAAGGTATCTCTGAGTCATGGGAAAGCATAAAGATAGACGGTACGGGAGTGGATGTCAAGGTGGGCGCCATCTTCCGTCCGGTGGAGGAATCGCCGTTCCGAATCGGTGTCTATGTCAACTCACCCGTATTCTATGACCTCACGCTTCGCAGCACCAGTGACCTATCGATGGCAGACAATGACGGAGGTTCGAGCAGTTGCGGCCAATCGGCCACTTATGATTTTAAGGTCTACACTCCGTGGAAGTTTGGACTGAGTTTGGGTCATACTGTAGGCGGTAACGTGGCTTTGGGTGCTACTTATGAGTATTCGGATTACGGGTCGATGGATAACCGGATCATTGATGGTGGCTATTTTGATGCATGGTATGGTGACTATTACGATACCAGCAGCAGTGACCGCGTGATGAACGACCACACAAAGCGCACGCTCAAGGGCGTTCATACCCTCAAGTTGGGTATGGAAGTGAAACCCATCAAACAGTTGGCTTTACGTGTAGGTTATAATTACCTCTCTTCTGCTTTTGAGGAAGACGGTTTCCGAGATGGTTCGTTGGAGTCTCCAGGTGTTGCTTATGCAACGTCTACAGACTATACCAACTGGAAGTCGACCAACCGTTTCACTTTGGGTCTCGGCTATCAGGTTGGCAAACTCAGTGTGGACTTTGCTTATCAGTACAGTCAGACCAATGGTGATTTTTATCCCTTTATGAGTTATGACGGTGACCGCAATCCAGAGTATAACAATGTGGTATCAGCTGCCGCTGTGACTCACAAACGCCATCAGGCACTCATAACATTGGGCTACAGGTTCTGATAAAGGATTTTTTTAAAAGGTAAAAAAGTAAAACGGTAAAGAGGTAAAACGGTGAAAGACATCATTGTCATTTGGCGTTTTACCTTTTTTACCTTTTTTACCCTTTTACCTCTTTACCTCTTTACCCTTTTACCTCTTTACCCTTTTACCTTTTTACTTTTTTACCTTTTTACTTTTATACCTTTAAAAAATAGTGTATCTTTGCATCTGTTTTCTCGAAACACATATATACAAGGTATAAATAGGTATGAGCAAAAACAGATATTGGACAATGGGGCTTGTGGCCATGCTGTGTTGGCTGATGATGGGCAACGTGTATGCTGCTGGTCCCAAGAGAGAGTTTAGAGGAGCATGGATGCAGTTTGTGAACGGCATGTATCTCGGCAAATCTACTGCAGAGATACAGCAGATGCTGCGTGGGCAGTTGGACCAACTGGAGAAAGACGGGGCCAATGCCATCATATTTCAGGTGCGAGGAGAGTGCGATGCCCTTTATCCCAGTGAGATTGAGCCTTGGAGCCGATACCTTACCGGAGTTCAGGGTCAGGCTCCTCATCCTTATTGGGACCCGATGCAATGGATGATTGATGAATGTCACAAGCGTGGAATGGAGTTTCACGCTTGGATTAATCCCTATCGGGCACGTATGAAAACGCCAACTCGTCTGGCTCCCAACCATATCCTTGTTACCCATCCAGAGAGAGCGTTTGAGTATGGAGGCCTGTATGTGCTCAATCCCGGCCTGAAGGCCAATCGTGACTACATCTTGAGTGTGGTAGACGATATTGTGCGTCGCTATGATGTGGATGGGATGCACATAGACGACTATTTTTATCCCTATCCGGAAGCTGGAAGAATCATTCCAGACGACCGGGAATTCCAAATGTACAACAATGGTTTTAAGAATAAGGATGACTGGCGTCGTGACAATGTGAATGTGTTTATCAAAGAGATGGGTGAACACATCCATAGGCTGAAGCCGTGGGTAAAGTTTGGCGTTTCCCCTTTTGGAATCTACCGCAACAAGAAAAGTTCACCGATGGGTTCAGACACCAATGGTCTGCAAAATTATGACCAGCTCTATGCGGATGTGGTACTTTGGGTGAATAATGGATGGGTAGACTACTGTGTCCCCCAACTCTATTGGCAGATTGGGCACAAACTGGCTGACTATGAGACGCTGATCCGCTGGTGGGACAAGCATGTAGGTAACCGTCCGCTATACATCGGTGAAAGCATAGAGAACACGGTGAGCAATGCCGACCCCAAGAATCCGGCCAGCCACCAGTTGCCTGCCAAGATGGCGTTGCATCAGCAGTTGCGCCATGTCAAGGGTACGGTGTTATGGTATGCCAAAGTGGCTGCGGAAGATTTGGGTGGCTATGGTACGATGTTGCGTCAGGTGTACTGGAAGCATCCTGCGCTGCAGCCGCTTATGCCTTTCCTCGATGACAAGAGTCCGCGCAAGCCCAAGCATGTGAAGTCTGTGTGGACATCGGATGGCTATATACTATTCTGGACAGCCCCAAAGGGCACTTCATGGGGTGATAAGGCGCATAAGTATGTGGTCTACCGCTTTGCCAAGGGTGAGAAGGTGGATATCGCCGATGCTTCTAAAATAGTCAAGATTACTTCGGATACGATGTACAAGTTGCCTTATGATGACGGCAAGCATGCTTATACCTATGTGGTGACAGCCTTAGACCGTGTGGGCAATGAAAGCAAGGGGCAAAAACGAAAGATAAAACTCTGAAATGCTATCGCTATGTTATGAATCGTGACGAATGGAAACACAGTCTGTAACGATTTATAGGAGAAAAAGCGAAAATTATTTCATTTTGTTTTTGTAATTAGATAAAAGTTTATAACTTTGCATCCCGTAAAAGGAGGAACCGGGGAACGCCTCGGGGGTGAAGAGAAATAGAATGATAATATATAATTAAGGTATGGGAGAAAAATTGAGAAGTTCTGTATGTACCGAAGGAAGGAGATTTGCAGGCGCGAGAGCACTATGGGTAGCAGCTGGCATGAAGCGTGAACAGATGGGGAAACCCATTATTGCTGTGGTCAACTCGTTTACGCAGTTTGTACCGGGACATACGCATCTCCACGAGATAGGACAAATCGTAAAGAAAGAAATAGAGGCAATGGGTTGTTATGCTGCAGAGTTTAACACCATTGCCATAGATGATGGTATCGCTATGGGGCATGACGGTATGCTCTATTCTTTACCCTCGCGAGATATCATAGCCGACTCTGTAGAGTATATGGTCAATGCCCATAAGGCCGACGCCATGATATGTATCTCTAACTGTGACAAGGTGACTCCAGGCATGTTGATGGCCGCAATGAGGCTCAACATCCCTACCGTTTTCTGTAGCGGTGGCCCCATGGAAGCCGGACACTGGCAAGGAGCCCATGCAGACCTAATCACGGCGATGGTCAAAGGAGCCGATCCCACGGTGACTGACGCTGAGGTGGAGCAGTTGGAGCAGTGCGCCTGTCCCGGATGTGGTAGCTGTTCGGGTATGTTTACCGCCAATTCGATGAATTCACTCACCGAGGCTATTGGTCTCTCGTTGCCAGGCAATGGAACTATCCTTGCAACCCATGCCAACCGCATCAGACTCTTTAAGGATGCTGCGCGGCTGATTGTAAAAAATGCGCTCAAGTATTATGAGGAAGGTGACACAAGTGTGTTGCCTCGCAGCATTGCCACTCGCGAAGCATTCCTCAACGCCATGTCTCTTGATATAGCGATGGGTGGAAGTACCAATACCATCCTCCATCTGTTGGCGGTTGCCCAAGAGGGGGAGGTGGACTTCAAGATGAGTGACATCGACGCGCTTAGCCGAAAGGTGCCTTGTCTCTGCAAACTGGCTCCCAATGTGCAGCGCTATAGCGTGCAGGATTGTGGCAGGGCCGGTGGCATCTTGGGCATACTCGGAGAACTCTACAAGGGAGGACTCATTGATGGCTCAACCGGTAGGGTGGATGGACTCACATTGGCCGAGGCGGTGGAGCGATATAGCATCTGCAAGGAAGACATTGATGCAGAGGCGTCGCGTATTTATCATTCGGCACCCGCTAACCGCTTTTCGACGGAGATGGGAAGTCAGGATGCCCAATGGGAAACACTCGATACCGACCGTGCCGAAGGTTGCATACGTGACCTTGAGCATGCTTATACCCGTGATGGAGGTTTGGCCGTACTTTTCGGCAATCTTGCCCCCAATGGCTGTGTGGTAAAGACTGCCGGAGTGGATGAGAAACTATGGCATTTCTGTGGCCCGGCTGTGGTCTTCGACTCACAGGAGGCAGCCTGCGAGGGCATCCTGGGAGGGAAGGTTAAGGCTGGCGATTGCGTGGTCATCGCTTATGAGGGTCCCAAAGGAGGTCCTGGCATGCAGGAGATGCTCTATCCTACCTCTTATATTAAGAGTATGCACCTCGGCACACAGTGTGCGCTTATCACCGACGGCCGTTTCTCTGGCGGAACCAGCGGCTTGAGCATTGGACATATATCGCCCGAGGCTGCATCGGGAGGCAATATCGGCAAGTTGCGTGATGGCGATATCATCGAGATAGACATTCCTGCACGCAGTATCAGTGTCAAGTTGACCGACGAGGAACTGGCTGCACGTGAACCGCTGCCCTTGACCCGTCAGCGCACGGTAAGCAAGGCCTTGCGCCATTATGCACAGAGTGTTAGTTCGGCAGATTTGGGAGGAGTAAGATTATGAGCGAGATTATTACAGGTGCGGAGGCGCTGATGCGTTCGCTTCAGATGGCGGGAGTAAAGACCATCTTTGGCTATCCCGGAGGTGCCATTATGCCAGTGTTTGATGCGTTGTACGACTATACGAGAGGAGACAATAAGGTATTCAATCATATACTGGTACGCCACGAACAGGCAGCTGCCCATGCCGCTGAAGGCTATGCCCGCGTAAGCGGAGAGGTGGGAGTTTGTCTGGTGACGAGCGGTCCTGGTGTGACCAATACGCTTACGGGTGTGGCCGATGCCATGATGGACTCGACCCCCATCGTGGTCATCGCCGGACAGGTAGGCATTGGTGCATTGGGAACCGATGCTTTTCAGGAGGTAGACCTTGTGGGTATTTCCCAGCCAATTACCAAATGGAGCTATCAGATACGTTATCCGGAAGATGTGGCTTGGGCGGTGAGCAAAGCTTTCTATATTGCACGCACAGGCCGTCCGGGGCCTGTGGTGCTCGATTTCCCCAAAAATGCACAGGTGCATACTACGGAATGGACACCGGTAAGCAATCTCAACCTGCGTTCGTACAAACCTTATCCTACTGTAAAAGAATCGGCTATCCAAGAGGCGGCTGCATTGATCAACAAGGCAGAGCGTCCTTTTGCCCTTGTCGGACAAGGAGTAGAGTTGGGGGGAGCACAGCAAGAGTTGCGGTCTTTCCTTGAAAAGGCAGATATTCCAGCAGGTCGTACGTTGCTCGGTCTCTCTGCGTTGCCTACTCATCACAGGCTCAATATGGGAATGTTGGGCATGCATGGCAGTTATGCTACCAACATGAAGACGCAAGAGTGTGATGTGCTCATTGCGATTGGCATGCGCTTTAGCGACCGTGTCACGGGTAATCTTGCGACTTATGCCAAGCAGGCCAAGGTGATTCATCTCGATATCGATAATTCGGAAATCGGCAAGAATGTCAAGGTGGATGTGCCGGTATTGGGCGATTGCAAACAGACGTTGCCTGCCATTACAGCCCTACTGGAACCGCAGCAACATGCATCTTGGATAGCTTCGTTTGAACCCTATGCGCAGATGGAACGGGAAAAGGTTATCGAGCCGGCGATACATCCAACCCAAGGCCCGCTCTTGATGGGAGAGGTGGTCAACGAGGTGGCAGAACAGACTGCAGGAGAGGCCATTTTGGTCAATGATGTAGGTCAGAACCAGATGTTTTCCAGTAGGTATTTTAAGTACGGTCATAGCCGCTCCATCGTTACCAGTGGTGGATTGGGTACTATGGGCTTTGGTCTGCCTGCGGCCGTAGGTGCTTGTCTGGGCCGTCCAGACCGCACGGTATGTTTGTTTATGGGCGATGGCGGTTTGCAGATGAGCATCCAAGAGTTGGGTACTATTATGGAGCAGCAGGTTCCTGTAAAAATGGTATTGCTCAACAACAATTATCTTGGCAATGTGCGCCAATGGCAAGATATGTTTTTCCATAAGCGCAAGTCGTTTACGCGAATGTTGAACCCGCATTATGCAACCATCTGCGAGGGGTATCATATTCCATACGGAGTGGTGACAGAGCGCGCCGAGCTGGAGGAAAAAGTGGCAGAGATGTTGGCAGCTCCTGGTCCTTATCTGCTGGAATGTGCAGTTAAGGAAGAGGACAATGTGATGCCCATGATTACGCCCGGATCGAGTGTGGACGAGATGTTGCTGGAAGTGAATTTGTAAAAAAGACAGGTAAAGATGGATAATAAGAAACTATATACATTGCTGGTCTACTCTGAAAACATTGCCGGTTTGCTCAATCAGATTACGGCAGTTTTCACACGGCGGCAGGTGAATATCGAAAGCCTCAATGTGTCGGCTTCGAGCATCAAGAATGTACACAAATACACCATCACAGCGTGGAGCGATCAGGAGCAGATAGACAAGATAACCAAGCAGATTGAGAAAAAGATTGATGTCATTAAGGCAGATTACTATCTGGATGACGAGTTGTTTATCCATGAGATAGCCCTGTTTAAGATATCCACTGCGTCGGTGATGGACAATCCGGAGGTGTCGCGTTGCATCCGCAGGATGGGTGCTCGTATCTTGGAGGTGAATCCAACCTATTGCACCGTACTGTTGGCTGGTGTTCCCGAGGATATCGCACAGATGCATGAGTTGTTTGTCAAGGTCGACTGCATGTTGCAATACACCCGTTCGGGCCGCATTGCTGTGACCCGTAGCAAGGAGGAGCTGGTCAGTGATTATTTAGAAGAAACAAATAACAATATCGTATAATGACAAGACCCCGTTATGGGGTCAATAAAAAGAAAGATTGATTATGGCAGAAATGAATTTTGGAGGGGTAACAGAGACAGTTGTTACCAGCAAGGAGTTCTCGTTAGAGAAAGCGCGTGAGGTTTTGAAGAATGAGACCATCGCAGTTATCGGTTATGGTATCCAAGGACCTGGACAGGCATGCAACCTGCGTGACAACGGCTTCAATGTAATCGTTGGTCAGCGTGAGGGCAAGACTTACGAAAAGGCCGTGCAGGATGGATGGGAGCCTGGCAAGACCCTTTTCTCTATCGAGGAGGCTGCCGAGCGTGGTACTATCATCTGTATGCTTCTTTCTGATGCTGGCCAAATCGCTGTATGGCCTACCATCAAGCCTTATCTTACCTCTGGAAAGACGCTGTATTTCTCACATGGTTTTGCTATCAACTGGAATGAGCGTACCGGAGTGGTGCCTCCCACAGATGTAGATGTCATCATGGTAGCTCCTAAGGGTTCTGGTACATCGTTGAGAACCATGTTCAAGGAGGGTAGAGGACTCAACTGCTCTTTTGCCATCTATCAGGATGCTTCCGGCAAGGCAGAAGAGAAGACAATCGCATTTGGTATTGGAATTGGAGCAGGCTATCTGTTCAGGACTACATTCCAGCGCGAGGCTACATCAGACCTTACAGGTGAGCGTGGTTCACTTATGGGTGCTATTGAGGGATTGCTCGAAGCGCAGTATGAGGTGCTTCGCGAGAATGGCCACTCTCCTTCGGAGGCTTTCAATGAGACAGTTGAGGAACTTACACAGAGCCTTGGCCCGCTTTTCGGTGCCAAAGGTATGGACTGGATGTATGCCAACTGCTCTACTACTGCACAGCGTGGCGCTCTCGACTGGGCTCCCCGTTTCAAGCAGGCCATCAAGCCTGTAATGGAGTGGCTCTATTATTCGGTTAAGACCGGCAACGAGGCACAGATCTCTATTGATGCCAACTCTAAGCCCGACTATCGTGAAGAGCTTAACAAGGAACTGGCTGCTATGCGCAATATGGAGATGTGGCAGGCTGGTGTCACTGTAAGGCAGTTGCGTCCTGAGAACGATTAACATGCAATATTAGATTGCCCTAAAAGGTGGCTTTCAAGGATTAATCAGTATTGGATAGGCACCTTATATTGAGCCATGCGTCTTCCCTTTTCTGATAGAGAGGGATAGACGCATGGCTTGTTTTGTAGGATGGGAGATAGAAGAGGCCCTTGTCCTGTATGAATCCCGTTTTTCCACCGTTATCCAATGGCATGATAATCTGTGGTTTCGCATGGTACTCAACGTGTACGAAAAGTCTTCTAAATTAACTTAAAATCGTCTCTCGTCCTGTTACAATTGTTATTGATACGAGGAATAATTGGAAAAAAATCGCTAACTTTGCAGCCAAGACGATTAATACATAACCAATTTATAATAGATAAGATATGAAAGCATTTGTTTTTCCCGGTCAGGGTTCGCAGTTTGTAGGTATGGGTAAGAACCTTTACGAGAGCAATCCGTTAGCAAAAGAACTCTTCGACAAGGCCGACGAAATATTAGGTTTCAAGATTACAGACATCATGTTTGCCGGAACTGACGAGCAGTTGAAGCAAACCAATGTGACACAGCCTGCTGTGTTCCTGCATAGTGTTGTGACAGCGCTTTGTCTGGGCGACGAATTCCAGCCTTCTATGGTTGGTGGCCATTCCTTGGGTGAGTTTTCTGCCCTTGTAGCTGTTGGTGCTTTGAGTTTTGAGGATGGTCTCAGATTGGTGGCAGCCCGTGCTAACGCCATGCAGAAAGCCTGCGAAGCCAATCCCGGCACCATGGCAGCCATCATTGGTTTGCCCGATGAGAAGGTAGAGGAAATCTGCGCCGAGGTGACAGCCGCCGGCAATACCGTCGTGGCTGCCAACTACAACTGTCCCGGCCAGCTCGTTATCTCGGGAAGCATGGAAGGAATCAACCAAGCATGTGAAAAACTGAAGGCAGCTGGTGCCAAGCGTGCACTGCCGCTGAAAGTTGGTGGTGCATTCCACTCTCCGTTGATGCAGCCGGCTAAGGATGAGTTGCAGGCAGCTATTGAGAAGACAGCGTTTGCCGCTCCCAAGTGCCCTGTGTACCAGAATGTAGATGGCAAACCTCATACGGATCCTGCAGAGATAAAGACCAATTTGATAGCCCAGCTCACCAGTTCGGTAAGATGGACCTCCAGCGTGCAGGCTATGATTGCCGACGGTGCCGACGACTTCACAGAGTGTGGTCCTGGCAAGGCTTTACAAGGAATGATAGGCCGTATCGACAAGACGGTGGCAATCCGTGGAATCGAATAAGACTTACTGATGATAGTATATCAGATATTTACCCGGCTTTTCGGCAATCGTAATACCACTCGAAAAGAGTGGGGGACGATTGCCGAAAACGGCTGTGGTAAGATGAATGGGTTTGATGCGACTGTATTGAAGCGTATCAAGTCGTTGGGTGTTACCCATGTGTGGTACACGGGTATCTTGCGTCATGCCACGCAGACCGATTATAACGCGTATGGCATTCCCTCTCAGCATGCCGAGGTCGTAAAAGGATGTGCGGGATCTCCCTATGCTATTACCGATTATTATGATGTCGATCCCGATTTGGCAGAAGATGTAGCTCATCGCATGCAGGAATGGGAGGCGCTGATTGCCCGTACGCATGCAGCCGGCATGAAGGTAATCATGGATTTTGTGCCCAATCATGTAGCCCGAGAGTATCGGTCGGTTTGCAAGCCTGCTGGAGTAAAGGATTTGGGTGAAGACGATGATACGGCGATGGCTTTCTCTGCCAATAACAATTTCTATTATTGTTGGGGATGTCCGCTCGATTTGTCCCAGATTGCCCCCAAGGCTGTTTATGAGGAGTGCCCGGCACGTGCGACTGGCAATGACAGGTTTGACAATTGTCCCAGTGTTAACGATTGGTACGAGACTGTCAAACTCAACTATGGCATAGACTATTGTGATGCCGGCGGAAGATCGGAGCATTTCGACCCAATGCCTGACACGTGGCGCAAGATGACGGATATATTGCTCTTCTGGGCAGCCAAGGGTGTTGACGGTTTCCGTTGCGACATGGCAGAGATGGTGCCGCCGGCATTCTGGTCTTATGCCACCTCTGAGGTCAAGCGTGCTTTCCCCGATGTGATTTTCATCGGCGAGGTGTACGAGCCACGGCAGTATCGTACCTACATCGCTTCAGGATACGATTTCCTCTATGACAAGGTAGGTATGTACGACTGCCTCCGTGCGGTAGTTTGTGGCAACAGATGTGCCAGTGACATCACTTCGCAGTGGCAACAGACCGATGATATCAGAGGACATATGCTTTATTTCCTCGAGAACCATGACGAGCAGCGTATCGCCAGCGACTTTTTTGCAGGAGATGCGAAGAAAGGAATCCCGGCACATATCGTGAGTTGTCTGCTCAATAACAATCCTTATATGCTCTATGCAGGACAGGAACTGGGTGAGCGAGGCATGGAGAAAGAGGGCTTCAGCGGTCGAGATGGACGCACGACCATCTTCGATTATTGGAGTTTGGATTCTGTCCAGCACGGGTATTTTGACCTGAGGCGGAGGACTGCTTCAGAGAAAACGCTTTTTGCGGCTTATCAGCAAGTGATGCATGTGGCCGAGACCGAAAAGGCAGCTAAAGAAGGCAGGACTTTTGATCTCATGTATGTCAATCCCCATCTGGCAGAGAAGCAGTTTGCCTTTATCCGTGAGGTTTCCGGCGAACTGTTGTTCGTGGTAGCCAATTTCTCGGACGAGGAGGTGAATTGCAAAGTGCGTATTCCGGCGCATGCTTTCGATTATTTGTCGCTCAACGAGCAGGAACTGGAAGGAGTTGAGCTTCTTCATGGTGGACGCCAGTCATTTTCGTTGAAGCGAGATGGCGATTTGGTGCTAAAAGTTCCCGCAAATGGTGGAGTAGTATATAAGTTGAAACCCAATACAGCTATGGAAGAATATATCTTGAACGACCACAACAAGGAGGAATTCCCACCAGCACACACCGCAGAGCATCTGTTGAATCAGTTGATGGTGCGCATGTTCGGGTGTGAGCGCAGTACCAATGCCCATATCGAGCGCAAAAAGAGCAAGATAAGCTACATCTTGGACCATAAGCCTAATCGCAAAGAGGAAAAGGCGATAGAAGAAGAGATGAATAGGCTCATAGCAGAGGACATGCCTGTTACGTTTGAGTATGTGGATCGTGACCATCTGCCGGCTGGCGTGAGCTTAGACCGCCTGCCCAGTGATGCCAGCGAGACTGTGCGTATCGTACGTATCGGCGACTACGATGTCTGCCCCTGTATCGGTAAGCATGTGCGCTCTACCAGTCAGATAGGGCGGTTTGAAATGTTGGGTACCAACTGGGACGAGACGGCGCATAGTTTCCGAATACGGTTCAAAATTGTACAATAAATATAATTTCAATATAATAATCTTACCAATATGCACAAACTTAAATCATTACCAATTGCCCTGTTGACTGCCTTGGCTACATTGCCGGCATCGGGGCAAAATGCACAAGAACTTTATAATGGGTTCATTCATCCAGACCAGTCAGCCCGTCCGCGGGTATGGTGGCACTGGATGAATGGAAACATTACCAAGGATGGTATTCGCAAGGACTTACAGTGGATGAAGCAGTCGGGTATCGTTGGTTTCCATGTTTTTGATGCAGGCTTAGAGACACCGCAGATCGTTGAGAAGCGGTTGGAGTACATGACCCCGGCGTGGAAAGATGCTTTCCGCTATGCCATCCAGTTGGCAGACAGCTTAGGAATGGAGGCAACGATTGCCAGTTCTCCGGGTTGGAGTGAGACGGGAGGACCGTGGGTGAAAGACGAGGACGGCATGAAGAAACTGGTTTGGCGTCAAGTGGATGTTGTCGGAGGCAAGACGCTCAAACTCCAATTGCCCGAAGGATTTACACAGACAGGACCTTTCCAGGATTATAACTATGTTCAAGCAGCCGTTTCCAGTGCTTACCTATCCAAGAAGTTTTATCGCGACATCGCTGTCTTGGCTCTCCGCTTGCCCGATGCCGACCGTTCGTTGCGTGAGCTGAATCCTGTGCTCACGGTCAGTGGAGGTGTAGCGACCTTGGATCAGTTGGATAACGATAGTATCTCCGACTATGCCCAGATTCTTCCTGACGCTTCGGGCAAGACATGGTTGCTTTTCGATTTCAGAAAGCCGCAGACCATCAAGTCTTTGTCATGGTCCATATTGAAAACTGTGGGCGGTAGCGAGAACTACGAGGTGGAGGTGTTGGCTTGTGACGATGGGCAGAACTTCAAGAAAGTAGGTTCGTTCGGATATCAGGGAGGAGTAGAGCGTTCCGGTTTTATCTCCGAGACCAAGGCACGCTACTTCCGGGTGAATCTGAAAGCCACAGACAAAGGTGGTCTGTCCTGTCCGTTTATGGTATCCATGCTCAGCCTGTCTCCTGTTTACCGTGTCAACTGTGCGGCAGACAAGGCTGGTTTCGGCTTGTATCGTTATGGCCCCTCCACACCTATTCCCTCAAGCACTGATGCGATAAAGGTGGAGGATATAGTAGATGTTACCCAGTATGTGAAAGATGGCCTGCTTACCTGGAAAGCGCCTGCCGGCAGGTGGCGTATCATGCGTTTCGGCTATGGACTTACCGGCAAGACCAATCACCCGGCATCGCCAGAGGCTACCGGACTTGAGGTAGACAAGATGGATCCGGTAGCGATACGCAACTATTTCAAGGATTACGTGCAGACCTACATAGACGCTACCGGCGGAATGGTGGGTAAGCGCGGCATCACCTATATGCTCAATGACAGTTATGAGGCCGGAGGCCAGACATGGACAGGCAAGATGCGCGAGGAGTTTATGAAACGGCGTGGGTACGATGTCCTTCCGTGGCTGCCGGCTGTTGCCGGCATGGTAATCAACAGCTCGGAAGAGACGGATCGTTTCCTTTTCGATTGGCGTATGGTGCAGGGCGAGATGATGACCGAGTACCATTACGACATGCCGGGCGAGATGATGAAGGAGTATGGCCTCAAGCGCTATGTGGAAAGCCACGAGGCTGCTCGCGCCAATATGACCGACGGCATGGATTGCAAGCGTTACGCCGATATTCCCATGTCGGCAATCTGGATGCGCTATAAGCAGAAGCAGATTTCTGGACCTCAATTTGAGGGCGACATCCGTGAGTCGGCTTCGGTGGCGCACATTTTCGGACAGAATGTTGCCGCTGCCGAGTCGTTTACTTCCGACGGCAATCGCGATGGTGCCTTTGTCTATTCGCCCTCGGTGCTGAAACCCACGGCAGACAAGGCAATGGCCTGCGGTCTTAACCGCTTTGTAATTCATACTTCGCCTCACCAGCCAGTGGATAACAAGTTCCCAGGACTGGGCTTGGGCAAATGGGGACAGTGGTTTGACCGTCACGACACGTGGGCAGGTATGGCTAACCACTGGACCGACTATCTCTCGCGCAGTTGTTACCTGCTTCAGCAGGGCAAGTTTGTGGCTGATGTGGCTTATTACTATGGCGAAGGCACCAACGTTACAGCGCGTCACCAGACCAAGATGCCGAAATTCCCGAAAGGTTACAACTACGATTTTGTCAATCCTACGATACTTTGCGATATCCTGCAGGTGGAGCATGGCGACTTGACCACCAAGACAGGCATGCGCTACAAGGTGCTTTGGCTGGACAATGTGACAGCCATGTCGATGAAAGTGTTGCGCCGGCTGAAGCAGTTGGCCGATGCAGGAGTGACCATTGCAGGTGGTAAGCCACAGCGGTTGGCCGGTATGGAGGGCACACCAGAGGAGTTCTCACAGTTAGTGAATTCGATTTGGGGTACCAATCGTGCCAACGTAACGGTCAACGTACCGGTTGAGAAAGTGTTGGCTGCAAAAGGTGTGAAAGCGGATGTGGATTTTGGCAGCATCAAGTCTGATATGGGATTTGTCCATCGTGCTCTCAATGCTGGAGATATCTTCTGGGTGGCTAATCATAGCAATCAGTCCGTGCAAGCACCGTTAAGTTTCCGCGTGACGGGCAAGAAACCGCAGGTATGGCATGCGGACACGGGTGTCAAGGAAGATGTATCCTATACGATGGAGGATGATGGGCGTACCACAGTGATGCTCGACATGGTGCCTTATGATGCGTTGTTTGTCATGTTTGTGGATGATACGGCCGAGAAGCAGGTCTCTGTGCCAGCTCCTGTCTATGAGCAATGGACCGAGGTGGCCACTCCGTGGACGGTGAAGTTCCAGGAAAATAGAGGGGCTCCGTCAGAAATCACAATGAATACCCTTGCTTCGCTTACCACATCGGATGTGCCTGGGGTCAAATACTTCTCGGGTGTGGCTACCTACCAGAACACCTTTAAGGTGGACAAAAAACTGCTCAAGAAGAAGGTGATGCCGAAACGCATTTGGCTTGATCTGGGGACAGTGAATGACTTAGCCGAGGTTTGGGTCAATGGTAAGTTTGTGGCTTGTGTCTGGAAGACACCTTACAAGGTAGACATTACAGAGGCCGTACAGGCTGGTGCCAATACGGTGGAGGTGAAAGTGGCCAACACATGGCACAACCGTTTTGTGGGCGACGAGCAGCCGGGTATGGAGCGTGTGGCTTACTATCCTGTCAAGTTCTATACGGCAGACGAACCGTTGATGCCTGCTGGCTTGCAGGGACCTGTAACGGTGATAGGCGAGAAATAATGCCCTCAGAACCCTCTTGAATCATTTTGCTGGATAATAGACATAAAAAAGCGTTTTTTGCTTGTTGGAGTGCTATTTGCTTTGTATCTTTGTACATCGGATAGCAACAAGTCTATTATCCAGCAAACTTTTTTGATAGCTCCACTACCCTTAGGGCTATAGGAAAGTGGCTTTGTCATGAGACTATGTACATTAAACAATAACGATATGTATAAGAAGAAAATTGTAAGAAGGGTAGGAGTCATGGCCTTTGTCATGGCTTGCCTCTCAACGGGCATGTATGCCCAAAAGAATCTGTTGCCTTACCAGAACCCTAAGTTGTCCGTGGAACAGCGTACACAGGATTTGCTCTCACGAATGACCTTGGAGGAGAAAGTGGAGCAGCTGAACATGAAGAGTCTGAACAGTCTGAAGATGGATTCGAGAGGGCGTGTGACCGACAGTTCGTTGGTGAAACTGTTTGCCGGCAAAAGTATCGGCTGTCTGGAAAGTCCCTTTGTAGAGCACGATAAGATAGCTGCTTACTCCGAAGCGGCGGACCACTATCTGCGCCATCATACACGGCTGGGCATACCAGCCATACAGATTGCCGAATGTCTGCATGGACAGATGGCTTTGGGGGCCACTATCTTTCCACAAGCCATAGGACTGGGATGTACTTGGAACCCCGGGCTCATCCGGCAGATGGCTTCCGTCATCGCGGAAGAAGCCTCACTGTCGGGAGTGGACCAAGCTTTGTCCCCTCTTTTCGACTTGGCGCGCGACCCTCGTTATGGTAGGGTGGAGGAGTGCTATGGAGAAGATCCCTTCTTGGTGGCAGAGATGGGCAAGGCGTTTGTCATTGGCATGCAGGGAGAGCCCCAGCAGACCCGCTTGGGGCTGGAAAAAGGCAAGCTGGCCTGTACGGCCAAGCATTTTGTGGCCTACTCGGTGCCGCAGGCGGGTATCAATATAGCCCCGGCATTGGTGGGTGAGCGCACGCTCCGCGAGCTCCACTTTGTCCCTTTTCACAAAGCGGTGACCGAAGCCAATATCTACAGTCTGATGCCCGGCTATCACGAGGTCGATGGGATTCCTGTCCATGGCAACAAGTGGTTGTTGACGGACGTATTGCGCAACGAATGGCATTTCAATGGGTATGTCTTCTCTGACTATGGCGCTATAGGGATGATGGACAACTTCCATTGTACCACTCAAGACAAGAAAGAATCGGCCATACGGGCTCTGAAAGCCGGCGTAGATTTGGAGGCTCCGGGCAGTTATGCGTACGGCGAGATAGCTGCTCTGGTGCGGAGCGGCGAGCTGGATGAGGCTGTGGTCGATACGGCTGTGGCCCGTGTGCTGCGGGCAAAGTTCAGGATGGGGCTCTTCGACCATCCTTATAAGAAAGAGAAGCATCTTGCTGAGAAGATACACAAGTCTTCGAGCGTGGCTTTGGCACAGCAGATAGCAGAGGAGTCAGTCGTACTGTTGAAGAACGACCGACAGCTGCTGCCGCTCGATAAGAAGCAGTTGCGAAAAATCGCCGTGATTGGTCCCAATGCCGACAAAGTGCAGTTTGGCGACTATAGCATCACCAAGAACAATGACTATGGCGAAACCGTCTTGCAAGGCATCAGGCAGTATGTGGGTGATCAGGTGCAGGTGTCTTATGCAGAAGGGTGCGGCATCACCCATCTTTCCAAACAGGGATTTGACCAAGCGGCCCGTTTGGCGCGTGAGAGCGATGTGGTGGTGCTGGTCTTGGGCGGTACCAGTATCATCTATTCGGGGATAGGATGGGGCGACCCCAACTCGAAAGAGGTGAACACCTGTGGTGAGGGATTGGACAGAAACGAACTGAATTTTCCCGGCGTGCAGCGCGAACTGCTCGAGGTGGTGGCTGCACAGGGCAAACCAGTGGTGCTGGTGATGCTCAATGGCAGACCTTATACCATCCCCGAGGAAGTGAAAAAGGTGGGGGCTGTGGTCGAGGCATGGTATCCCGGTGAGAAGGGTGGCAGTGCCCTTGCCCGTATCTTGTTTGGTGAGGTCTGCCCGTCGGGTAAACTGTCGATGTCTTTCCCCAAGACCGAAGGTCATATCCCTGTCTATGCCAATCACAAACCGTCGGCCAAAGGCTATTACCATCATCCCGGCACACCGGAGAAGCCGGGTCGCGACTATGTATTCTCTTCACCGTCACCGCTCTTTTGCTTTGGGCATGGCCTGAGCTACACCTCGTTTGCGTATAGCGGGCTCCAGATTCGTACAGGCATGGGAGATGAGGATATACAGGTGACTTGCCGGGTGAAGAATACAGGTCACTGTGCTGGCGCAGAGGTCGTCCAACTCTATATCAGGGACAAGGTGAGTAGCGTCACCACCCCTGTCAGGGCGTTGAAAGGTTTTTCCAAGGTGTGGCTGGAGCCCGGAGAGGAGAAAGAGGTGACACTCCATGTGAAGCGGGAAGACCTGAAGTTGTGGAATGAAGCGATGCAGCATGTGCTCGAACCGGGCAAGTTTGGGGTCTATGTGGGTGCTTCGGTGGAAGACATACGTTTGGAAGGCGAATTTACGTTGTAATCGGTGCTGCCAGTTTATGGTCTTTCATGGAACTATACGAAAAAAGGTCGGGAGCAAAATGGCTTCCGACCTTTTTCATTACTTGTTCTCGATTTCTTCCTTCATGTCGATGAACTGCTTTTTTGCATCATAAAATTCGTATTGCAAGAAAGCCAGTTTCTGTGACGACACCACATGCACACCCCATCCGTATTTGAGTTGCCATCTCCTTTTCTGTGAGACGACACCCTGGTTGATGTAGGCTGCCACGTAAGGATGTACATGCAGGTAAAACTTCTTGATGCCAATTTTGTTGACGAGTCTGTCAATCTTTCCCTCAAGCATATCTGTAAACAGGATACTCGACTTGATTTTTCCCGATCCGTTGCAGGTAGGGCAAGTCTCTTCCACATTCACGTCCATCGCCGGCCTAACCCGCTGGCGTGTAATCTGCATCAGTCCAAATTTGCTAAGCGGCAAGATGTTGTGACGGGCGCGGTCTTTCTGCATGTTTTTGCACATGCGCTCGTAGAGCATCTGTCTGTCTTCGGCCAAGTTCATGTCGATAAAGTCGACTACGATGATTCCTCCCATATCACGCAGTCTCAGTTGGCGGGCCAGCTCATCGGCTGCACCCAGATTGGTCTCTAATGCGTTTTGCTCTTGGCCGTTTTCCGATTTGGAGCGGTTTCCGCTGTTCACGTCCACTACGTGCATGGCCTCAGTATGCTCTATGATCATGTAGGCACCATGTCGGTAGTTGACCGTCTTGCCGAAACTCGACTTGATTTGTTTGGTGACGTTGAAATTGTCGAAGATGGGCACCTTGCCTGTATACAGCTTGACGATGCCTGCTTTCTCGGGTGCGATGAGCGATACATAGTCTTTTACCTCTTGGTAGACCCCTTCGTCGTTGACATAGATGTTCTCATAGCTCGGATTGAACAGATCGCGCAGCAAGGCAACGGCCCTGCTGGTCTCCTCAAACACGAGTTGGGGACGCTTTTGTGTCTTCTGCACCTTCAGGATAGCGTCTTCCCATCGCTTGGTGAGCACTTTCATCTCGGCGTCCAGTTCGGCCACCCGCTTGCCTTCGGCTACGGTCCTGACGATTACGCCGCAGTTTTTGGGTTTGATGCTATGTATCAGTTGTTTCAGTCTTGCCCGTTCTTCTCCGGACTTGATTTTCGAGGATACCGATACCTTGTCGCCAAAGGGAATGAGCACCAGATAGCGCCCAGCAAACGACAACTCTCCTGTGAGTCGGGGACCCTTGGTGGAGATGGGTTCTTTGACGATTTGTACCAGCACCTCTTCGCCCACTTTGAGGGTATTTTGCACGCTGCCGTCTTTTTGCAGGTCGGGCAGCCGTGAAGCCTTCGCAAATGGGTAGAGTTTCTTTCTGTCGCTCTGTACCTGTCTGAGGTATTTCTCGTAAGAGCTGAATTGGCTTCCTAAGTCAAGATAGTGAAGAAAGGCATCGCGTTCGTACCCTACATCGACAAAGCTGGCGTTCAGGCCGGGCATCAGCTTTTTCACCTTGGCGATGTATATGTTGCCCACGGAGAAAGATGCCGAGCGCGGCTCGTTCTGATACTCTACCAGATTCTTGTCTTCCAGTAGCGCTATCGAGATCTCTTTCTGCTGGACGTCGATGATAACTTCGCTTGTCATTTGTTCTCTGTTCTTAACTATTGCTAATTAATAGGGGCATGTCGCTCCGACACGCCCCATTTGTCTGTGAGAAGGCTGTTGAGCTGCCTTTATTTGCTCTTGTGCCTGTTCTTTCTCAGTCTCTTTTTACGCTTATGCGTAGCCATCTTGTGGCCTTTTTTCTTTTTACCGTTTGGCATAGTCGTGTAATTTAAATAATTGTTTATATGAATGTTTTGTTATTTCCGCAGATCAGCTCTCTTTCATCTTCTCTACAAACTCTTTTGCAGGCTTGAAGCTGGGGAAGTCGTGGGCTGCGATGGTCACTGTCGTGTTCTTTTGGATGTTACGGGCAGTCTTCTCGGCACGGTGCTTGATGATAAAGCTACCAAAACCACGGAGAGAGATGTGCTCTCTGTTCAGAAGGCTGGTCTTGACAGTTTCCATGAAACTTTCCACTACGATGGCCACTTCTTTCTTGGAAATGCCGGTGCTTTCGGCAATCTGGCTGACGATTTCTGTCTTGGTCATTGTCTTATTTATTTTGTTTATGATACGTTGTTATCGTTATATCTAAATGCTCTTTCCTTTTTTGAGCATGCAAATATACGAGTTTTTTGCGTGAATAGAAAATTTATTTCGGTTTTTTTGTGTTTTTCGACTGTAAATCGTGGCGTAAGTGCTTCATTTGCAAGTCTTTCTACCTCCAATACCCCCGTTTGGTGCCCTCTTCGGCAGCGCGCGGCTTATGGCTTGTCTATGTTGCGGGTACCTGTCACGCGGCCTTCGGCATCGAGAAAGAAGATGACTTGGCATACCACCTCCTCACCGTTGGCATTGCGCGCCTTAAACTTGTGCGACACCCGGTAGCTTCCGTCTTTCAGCATCTTGACGGAGCCCCATCTCATGCTCTGGTAGCTCTCGGGCTCTCTCAGATGGCTCTTGATGTACTTCTCCACTTGACTCACCGATCCGTCCCACTGACTGTTGGCCACCGCATAGTGGGTGTTGTCTTCCATACCCACACAGCTGTCATATCCCCACAGGGCCAATCCCACTGCCACAAGCGTGGCTGCTGCCTTCAGCCACACGCTGGAGTGGCGGGCAAGCGGCTTGCCGCTTGCCTCAGGATGCGAAGGGGCTGATGAGGGGATGTTTCCGGTGTTGTCAAAGTCTTTCCCGCACACGTTACAGTGCAGTCGTAGGTCACGCCTGAACTCATCTGGCACCGACAGGGTGGCACCACAGTGGGGACATTGGGTATATATCATGGTTGTAGTCTTTTAGTCAGGATGGCTTGTAGGTTTCATCTGCTGATGCAAAAATAGTGAAAAAGCGGCAATCCCGATACCCGTTTCCCGACAAAAGCAGTGCGGTGACGCTGGTTTTAACTATTTTTTAGCCCCCTTGTCCCCTTCTTCCATCCCGATATGTTGGGCGGCTACATATCCCATTGTCCATGCGGCTTGCAGATTGAATCCACCCGTGATGGCATCTACATCGAGAACCTCGCCTGCAAAGTAGAGTCCGGGATGCGTACGACATTCGAGCGTGGAGGGATGGATGTTCGTGAGCGCTACGCCGCCGCATGTGACAAATTCTTCCTTGTGCCTGTTTTTGCCGTTGGCTTCCACGGTGTGGCAGGTGAGGGTAGAGGCCAGCCTGTGCAGACCCTTTCGCCCTACTTCTGCCCACCGTCGGGAGGGGTTGAGGCCGCTTTGTGTAAGGAGATAGAGCCACAGTCGGCTGCCGAGATGGGGTGGGTAGACATTGGCTATCTGTCGTTGGGGATATTCGGCGGCCATCTGCATGAGCATCCCGGTGGTCTCCTCCTCATGTTCCGCACCCATCCAGTTGATAGTGAGGGGTGCCCTGAATCCCGCCTCGTGGAGATGATGGGCTGCATAGGCCGATAGTTTCAGGATGGCAGGCCCGCTCAATCCCCAGTGGGTGATGAGCAGCGGCCCTTGGGCGCGGTGCTTGGTGCCGGCTATGCCTATGGTGACATTGGGAATCACCATGCCCGTAAACTGGGTGAGTGGATGGCCGGGCAGGCATAGGCCGTACAGCGAGGGCACGGGTGCCACGGTCTCTATCTGCAGGTTGGCGAATAGGGCCAGCCCTTTGCCCTGTGGGCTTCCTCCGGTGGTCACCAGCACGCGGTCGGCATGCTCCGGAGCCCGTAGGTCCTGCGAAAAGTGGAGCGTAAACCCCTCTGCGCCCTGGGTGAGCGATGCCACCCGGCACCCGGTATGCAGCACGACCCCCTTGCTGCGCATCAGCGAGAGCAGCGTGTCTACAATCTCCATGGCGTCTTGCGATTGAGGGAACACGCATTGGTCGTCTTGCGTGACAAGTCTTACACCGTTTGCTTCAAACCATCGGTAGGCATCCTCATGGCTAAACGCTCTCAGCAGCCGCTTCATCAGTCGGCTGCCCCGAGGATAGACCCGCTCGATGGAATCGACCTCCCTAAACGAGTTGGTAACATTGCACCTACCGCCGCCCGTCACGGCCACTTTGGCCAATGCCTTGCGTCCAGCCTCCCATACATGCACTTCGGCATCGGGCTGTCTGTCCTTAATCTGGATGGCGGCAAAACATCCTGCAGCGCCACCGCCTATAATCGCTATCTTCATCGTCTTTCTTTTTCGAGCAGATACAACTTGCGTGTCAGTCCTCCGGCATACCCCACCGGCTTGCCGTTGGCGCCAATCACCCGGTGACAGGGTATGATGACGGCTACGGGATTGGCATGGCATGCCCCTGCCACGGCGCGCGATGCGGTGGGTCTGCCTATCGTCCGAGCCACCTCCCCATAGGCGCAGGTTGTGCCATAGGGGATGGCGGCCAGTGCTTGCCACACTTGTTTTTGGAAGGTTGTCCCCGCCATGTGCAGTGGAAGCTGGAAACTACTGCGGCTTCCTGCAAAATATTCGTCCAGTTGGCGCTTCGTATCTGCCATGATTACGGCCGTAGTTGTATCGTTTACGGAGGCTAAATGCGGCATTTGCATCTGGGAAGTGTCGTCTGCCCATGTGCAGCGGCACAATCCCTGGCTGTCGGCTTCGAGCAGCAAGGGGCCTATCGGCGAGGGATAGATGGCGGTCTGTAGGTCTTGTTTCATTGCGGGTGCATGTTTTGATACAAAGTTAGCCTTAATTTCTGCAAAATCATCGGCCTGTCCCTTATTATTAACATATAATAAGGTATATAGGGACATGCACCATGTTGGGGTGGCTGCTGTGAGTGGGTGGTGGACGGGCACACAACTGCACCGTTTTTCCGTTTCTTAACATCTTATAGAGACTGTTATTGATAATCGTGGATGACGGTTGAGAGATTTAGCAGATTTTACGAGTAGGGTTATGGGGATTATGCCTAACTTTGCAGTATATAAAAGTAGAGCATAAATGATTAAACCAATGTACATGGAGAAGTTAAAACTATTTGCAGCTATCATGGCCGTTTCCTGCATGTTTGTGGGATGCAAGGTAAAATCGGCACAGACCATGGCCGACAACAATGTGGCCTTAGGAACCACCGACTCGATTGTGACCGACAGTGTGAAATTTGAAAACGTCGACAGCGCCGTGTCGTGCCGCATCAAGGTCGATTTCCCGTTGGGCGAAGGCGCATTGGCCGACAGTGTGCGTGCGATGATCAGCCGCCAGTTGTCGCTCGTATCGCTGCCTATGGTCATGTCAATCGATGACAGTACGCAGACGGTCTATGCAGGCAGCCTCTCTGATGGGCAGGCTATGGTCAGCCATTATGGCGAGGTCACGGAGCGCCAGATCCGTAAGGACCAGCAGGAGTTGGCAGCCTTTAACGGGAAGGTGAGCTTCCAGTATCAGTATTTGGCCACGTTGGCTAAGGTGGCTGATACCGGGCGTTACCTCACCTATGCGGTCGATACGTATTGCTATTTGGGCGGTGCGCATGGATCGTCGCTGTCGTATGCGGTCAATGTAGACAAGACTACGGGCGAGACTTTGCAGCAGGTAGTGGATACTACCAAGACCCGCGAACTGCAGCCGTTGCTCCGTGCCGGTGTGCTCCGTTACTTCAAGGACTGTGGTCAAGAGGTAAAGGAGTCAGAACTGGCAAACACGCTGTTTATCAAGGACGGCATCATTCCGTTGCCAGCCCGTACCCCCACGTTGGTGGATGGCGGTGTACGCTTCGATTACCAGCAGTATGAGATAGGACCGTATGCTTTGGGTATCGTGTCATTCACCATCCCCTACGCCGACATCAAGCCTTGGCTCACCGAGCAGGCTAAACAACTGGCCGGTGTGGCCGAGTAATCGCCTTCCCAAAGCCGAAATAGATCTGATAAGGCCGGAGATACAGAGGACAGTAGCTTGTCTTATCCTGTATCTCCGGCCTGTTTTCATAGAGCTTTTGGCTTCAGTTTTACGGCTTGGTAAAGGGGAATACCCCATGTTGTTCATCGGCGAATATCCTATTGCCCTCACCCTACCCCTCTCCCACGAGGCGAGGGCACTCTTGCTACATTTCTCTCCTAAGTAATCTTTTTAAGAAAAGATATGGCAGGCATTCCCTCGCCCCGTGGGAGAGGGGTAGGGTGAGGGCACTGCATGTCAAAATCGGTCAGTAATCATAATCCGGGGTGAAAAGTATGAGAATGATGATTGAAAAAGATTCGGAACGGCTGTCCAAACCTTGATGAAAAGGCATGATAAAGTTAAAAAAACAGTTTGTCGAAAGATTTTTTCACGATTTGTGGTCTGCTTTCCGATAATTCTTTGTAACTTTGAAAAGGATTTCTGTCACGGCAGATTTCCAAGACATTGTGGGTAAAACAAAGCATTCGCTATTATTCGCGTTCAGCCAAAAGCGTAGGAAACTTTCATGGATATAACGTAACAAGAATAATATGTGACAGGGTGTCCGTAGATATATGGATGCCTCAACCATTCATATAGCAATGCAATCACGCAATAGGCGTGATGCATTCTTATGAATGGTTGAGGTTTCCTTCCTACGCTACCTCAAAGCTGAACGCAATAAGGTGCATCGCGCCATTATTGTGT
>JBJEAU010000075.1:0-36524 GCA_051869355.1 Prevotella sp.
CATTTTTTAAGTCAGGGTCTTCAGTTGTGAAAACAGCTGGAGACCTTTTTTTATTTGTGCTTATTAACACGCCGTGTACTGATATTTCCAATTTGGGCGTGTCTTCTATTGTTTTTTCTTTGTAACTTTGCAGGCATATATATAATATGGTATAAGACAATGGAACTGATCAAAGATAAGACTTTCGGCGGTGAGAGGCCGCTGTTTGGCCTGCACGATGTACGAATGGAGAATATTGAGGTGAAGGATGGAGAATCCGCCATCAAATGTTGCCGGAATCTGGAATGTGACAATTCTCGTTTTTATGGTAAATATCCTTGGTGGCATGTGGATGGCAGTCTTATCACCCGATGTTACTTTGCGCCGGAGAGTCGAAGCGCTATCTGGTATTCTCATAATATGACGATGCGCGATTGTGTCATTGACGCTCCCAAGTTCTTCAGAGAGATGCGTAATCTGACATTGGAAAATGTGAGATTTACCGATGCAGATGAGACTTTTTGGCGCGTAGACGGCTTGCGATTGCAGCAGGTGGAGTTGAAAGGCGGTACTTACCCTTTCATGTTTTGTACAAATGTTTACGTAGATGGTCTTGTCAGTGATTCGAAATATGTTTTCCAGTATTGCAAGCATGTGGAAGTCCACAACGCACGTATCACCACCAAGGATAGTTTTTGGGAATGTGATGACGTGACCGTTTACGATTCCGTGCTTGATGGCGAGTATCTTGCGTGGTATAGTCGCAATGTACGTCTTGTCCGCTGCCATATCAGTGGAGAGCAGCCTCTCTGCTATCTTGACGGCATTACTTTGGAAGACTGCACTTTCGACGCTGCCTGCGACAGGGCTTTTGAGGATAGCACCCGTATCGATGCCACCATCTGTGGCTCGATAACTGAGGTAAAGAATCCCATCAGCGGAAGGATTGTGGCCGACGGCATAGGGCGAGTCACCTATGACGAATTTGCCAAGGGACATGAGTGTGTGATAGAAACAAGAAACTAAGCCAAATAATGATATGGGAAAATTTGATTTTGACAAACTCATCGAGCGGCGAGGCACCGGTTGTATGAAATGGGATGAGACGCCCTGTGATGACGTGCTCCCGATGTGGGTAGCCGATATGGATTTCGAGGTCGCCCCGTGCATCCAGCAAGCCTTACAGCAGCGCGTGGCGCATGGAGTATTCGGATATACACATATTGACGACAGTTATTTTGAGGCTGTCAAACACTGGTTTGCCACCCGACACCAATGGACCATCGATTCCTCATGGATTGTACCAACCACCGGCGTGATTCCAGCCCTAAGTTGTGCTCTCAAGGCCCTCACGCTGCCCGGTGAGCGGGTATTGGTCAACACGCCCGTGTTCAATTGTTTCTTCTCTTCAATCCGCAATAGCGGATGTGAAATTGTCGAGAGTCAGCTGCGGCGCAACGGCGACAGCTATGTCATCGACTTCGACGAATTCGAGGCCAAGTGTGCCGATGAGAAGACCACCGTCTATCTGTTGTGCAATCCCCACAATCCCGCCGGACGAGTGTGGACCCGTGAGGAATTGCTTCGAATCCATGACATCTGCCAGCGGCACCATGTTCGCGTGGTAGCAGACGAGATCCATTGCGAGTTGGTTATGCCTGGCCACACCTATACACCTTTTGCCACCCTTTCTGAGGCCGCCCAGATGCAGTCGGTCACCCTTAATTCGCCTTCCAAGGCTTTCAATATTGCCGGCTTGCAAGTGGCCAATATCATCTGTGCAGACCTCGAGTTGCGCAGGCGCATTGTCAGGGCCGTCAATATCAACGAGGTGTGCGACCTGAATCCTTTTGGGCCGATTGCCCTCAAGGCTGCCTATACCGAGGGAGGCGAATGGCTCGACGCCCTTAACGAATATATTTACGGCAACTACATCGAACTGAAATCCTTCTTCGCCAAGTATCTTCCCAAGATAGAGGTGTTGCGACTGGAGGGAACCTATCTGGTATGGGTAGACATCACTTCGCTCGAGTTTACATCCGACGAGCTCGCCGACCTGCTTCTTCGCGAAGCCAAGCTGCAAGTGAGCAGCGGCACCCATTATGGGCATCGTGGCGGGCAGGGCTACCTGCGCATCAACATCGCCTGTCCGCGTAGTAGGATGATGGACGGCCTTGTGCGTATGGGACGTGTCTTGAGTGTCTACATGGAAGACGACGTAGACCACGGCTGCCCCATGTAGGCAGGAAGTCACCTTGTATCTATGCAGAATCCCCCTCGCGTCCGATAGTCGGCACGAGGGGGATTCTGTTTTTGGTACGGATGGAGATTAGTGGAAATACTGTACTTTCACCTCGTTGCCTTTCGCATCGAGTACGCGCATCTTCAGTTGTCCGCCATTGTGGTCAAAGTAGCGCACATACAGGCGGTGCAGACCCCTGCGCATGGCGTGCTGGCCCGTCATCTCACGTGGAGAGTGCTCCCCGTCGTTGTCCACCACCATTTTGTCGTCCAGTTTCAGATAGCTGCCGTCGTCTGAGAGCAGTGCAAAGGTATAGATACCATCCTCGGGCATGTTGATATAGCCCGAGATAATCAGTCCGATATTGCCTTTCGCCTCCTTGGGAATCGATACATTAGGTACCACGTAGGTGCCTTTCACGTCGGCTTTCTCTATCCCGGCGCAGTCGGCACCCCGATAATCGTGCCATTCAGCCGAAAGACCCTCGCTCAGGATAGGTGTCGACACAGCCGGTGCGAAATCTTCCTGTATGAAACTGCATTTCACATAGTCGCCCTTGCGGCCCGACTCGTCGAAGGTGCGGAAAATGAAGTTGGTGGTCTTGTCTACCGTGATGGGACCCTCGTAGCGGGGCGAATTGGCCTGCGGCAGTGTGCCGTCGGTGGTGTAGCGCACGATGGCGGCCGGGTCGATGCACGATATCGTCACCTTACCCTTGTCTGTGAAGACATTGGTGTTGCTGAATCCTGTCAAATCGGGAATGCGGTAAGTCACGCCCAGCTTGCGCAGGCGGGGGAGATGTGCCTTGAGACGCACATAGAAGTCATCCAGATCCATCTTGGAAGTCTGGCTCCATCCCAGTTCGGCAATGGCCAGCATACGCGGGAAGGCTTGGTACCACATGCGGTTGACGCTCGGCACCCATTCCGTCCACAGGTTGCCCTGCACGCCGAGCACCAGCGATTGCTCCGGCGGAGCCAAGTTGGCCACAGGGTCAAACGCATAGATGGCGGGGATAGACTTGCCGTCTTCCTGATAGTCGAGATAGAACTGTGAGTTGGGCGTGCATATCAGGTTGTTGCCGTGCGACACCGTCTCTTTCGGCGCATTGGGAGCCCATGAGCGCCACCACATCACCGTAGAGTTGGAGTTCAGGCCGCCTTCGATGATTTCGTCCCAGCCTATCATCTCCTTGCCATTCTTCACGAAAAAGTCTTCCATATAGTGGATAAACCAAGCCTGCAACTGCGGTTCGGTCTGCAGTCCTTTCTCCTTCATGCGTTTCTGGCAGTCGGGGCACTTCTTCCAGTTGCCCATCTCCACCTCATCGCCGCCCAGGTGTACGTACTTGGAGGGGAAGAGGTCGAAGAGTTCGCTCCATACATTCTTACAAAACTCCAGCATCGAGTCCTTTCCCGGGCACATCGGTGTGGAGAAAACATCTCCCCATCCCTTCTGCTCGAAGCAGGCCAGTCCGTCGTAGTTGAGGATAGCCATCAGACTGTGTCCCGGCATGTCTATCTCCGGCACAATCTCGATGCCACGCACCTTGGCATAGGCCACGATGTCGCGCACGTCATCTTGCGAGTAGTAACCGCCATAGATTTCCCTGCCTTGGGTATCGTGCTTCACCTTGCTGGCCTGAATCTGCATGTCGGGGTTGTCTTCCTTAGCCGCCTGCCTTATGCAGACCGAGTCTTGGTTGTTGTACGTACGCCAGGCTCCCTTCTCGGTGAGCAGCGGATAGCGCTTGATTTCGATGCGCCATCCCTGGTCATCGGTGAGGTGCCAGTGCAGTTTGTCGATCTTGTAGATAGACAGCACATCGAGCAGTTTTTTCACCTCATCGGTAGAGAAGAAGTGGCGGGAGCAGTCGAGCTCCATGCCGCGCCACTCGAAACGTGGCTCGTCCAGCACGGTGAGACACGGGATGGTCCACTGCTTGCCGGCCACTACCTCTGCAGACTCTATTGCCGGGTCGAAGAGTTGGCGCAGTGTGGCGATGCCGTAAACCACGCCACGGTACGTGTTGCCCGTAATGCGTACCCCCTGCTTGTCTACACTCAGTTGGTAGCTCCCCTCCTTGCCTTCGTTGGTCAGCGCCAGCTGCAGCGTGCCACCCTTGGACACGATGGGCAGCTTATAGCCCGTGGCGTGGGTGAGCATCTCTTGCAGATAGCGTGCGGCCGGACGCAGTTGGGCGCTGGCGCAGCCTATGCTGGCATTCTTCTTGAGCGTCCACTCGCCGGCTCCCATTGCCATCTGTGTGGGCACGGGAATGATGGCTGGACGCTGCTGTGCCAGGGCGGTGATGCCCGCTACCCACAGGCAGCAGGCCACCATAAATCTCATCACTTTCATATAGGGTCAGATTGTTTGAATGATATGCCGATGGTTGTTATTTGATGGTAAACTGCAGGGCTACCGGTTCGTTGGCGACACCCTTGGGCAGCGTTACCTTCACGCGGTCGCCCGTCTTCACACACTTCAGGGTCTTGTTGCCTTTCAGCATCTTCACCTTGCCGGTAGGCACATTGCCTGTCCACTCGATGGTAGCCGGCAGCTGTTCGCCGTCGGGCAGCGCATAGATGGCGTAGAGGGTGCGGCCGTCCTTGTCGGCGGTAAACCATACGTTGCTGTCATGATATACCGGTGTGGGACGGGTGTTGTAGATGGCCTTGCCGTTGGCGCGTAGCCAGTCGCCGATGGCATGTAGGCGCTTCACCACCTCAGGCTCTATCACACCGTCGGGCGTGGGACCCACTCCCAGTACCAGACAGCCACCCTTGGCTGTAATCTCAGCCAGCGTGTTGATGACCTTCTGCGGCGACTTAAACGGTGCGTTGGGTACCCATCCCCAGTCGTTGCTCAGCGGTATGCAGCTCTCCCACGGACAGTCGAGCTGTGTGGCGGGCACGCCGCGCTCCGGTGTCTGGTAGTTCTCGTTCTTGCCGCGAATGGTACGGTCCACGGAAATCAGGCCGGGATAGCGTTTGCGGGCCTTGTCCAGTACATTGTCCAGATTGATTTCGTCACCGGTGATCCAGCCTCCGTCGAGCCAGAGTATATCGAAGTGGCCATAGTTGGTCATCAGTTCGTTCAGCTGGTTCTCGGTAAAGGTCTGGTAGTTCTTCCACCAGTCAGGGTGCTGCTCTTTCTTGTAGTTGATGCGGCGGTTGGGGGTGGCGTAGTATGGGTTCCAGAACCACTGGCAGTGCCAGTCGGGCTTAGAGAAGTAGCAGCCCATCATGAAGCCCTTGGCGCGGAAAGCATCGAACACGTAGCGTGCCACATCCTTGCGCGGATTGTTGGCAAAGGGACCCTTGGCAATGGAGAAATCGGTGTATTTGGAGTCGAACATACAGAAACCGTCGTGGTGCTTGGTTGTGAAGATCATGTACTTCATACCGGCGTCCTGCATCACGTCCGCCCACTGTTCGGGATTGAAGTTCACGGGATTGAACTTGTCTTTCAGTCCCCAATACCATTTCTTGTACGCCTCATAGTCGTCCATGTTGCGTGTAATCCAGTCTTCGGAGCAGATAGACCACGACTCTACGATGCCGGGAACGGAGTAGATGCCCCAGTGGAAGAGCACGCCAAACTTCTGGTCCTGCCACTTGTCGAGCTTGGCCAGTACGGCGGGGTCGGTAGGCCACACGTAGTCTGTCACTTTCGACTGCTCATGTACATAACTCTGTGTCTGCTCTTGCGCCATCACGCCCATTACCGGCAGTGAGAGCAGCAGACCGCAAACCAATTTTCTTAAATGTTTCATCGCTATACTTGTTTAGTGTTATAATATTTTTAGTTGTCAGCGTGTCGGTTTTATTGTTGTTGCCATTGCAGAGACACCTTCTCTGCTTCCTCGTTGGCATAGGGATAGACATTACTCGTTGTTGCATCTACAAAGATAGGTCTTTTTTATGAGAAAACCTACTGGCGGTTGCTACTTTTTTTGTCTTTCTGTCCACTTTTGGCATCAGCTTGTCTATCCGATTCGACTTTTTGCCTCATCGATGTTGTTTTTACGTGCACGTCATGGCATGCTGGCGAGGACACCACTTTCCGTCTGTACATGGTAAATCTTGTCTAAAGGATGCAATGTGCGGCAACAACCAAGTTGCGTAGAATGTGGGGAAAATCGAGTAGATTTGCAAATATTAACAGGAGACAGCCGTATGGACGCGAAAAAACAACTAATTTTGCAATCAAGCAAGACTTGTGCCCCAGTGCATGCAACGCATCAAGGGCACGCTCCAAGAAGTTTGCTTATGTTGTAGGAAGACAAAGATTATGCGCATGCTTCTATTTTAACTGACAATGGAGGAAAGCAAGTGTCTGATTCGGGTCGGAGACTGCTTCTGTGTTTTGTTCCGGCGGCAACCCTGTTGCCACGTCCGGTGTAAGGTGGATTCCTCCATGCCCCGTCTATCCTGCCACCAATGCCATGGGCATGGTGCGTAAACGCGAACGCAATTATTTTTCAGAGTCCGAGTTGGCCGGGAGCGGCCAGACAGGATTATATATGTTGAATAAATGCTAATTTGCAGAGCCGACCGGCCGATAGAGGTTAGTTTGTGCTTTGACAGTCTCAAATTATTAACACATGTGAGTGCTGTGTCTGTCTTTGTGAAAGGGCGGGCATGGCTTTTTTTTATCCTTTCGGCAAGCCGGGGCTGTTGTTGAAAAAAATAACGTGGCGCAAAGCCAATAAATCGGTGCGTTGTCCGTTTTATAGACAAACACTATTGAAGCGTTTGTGACAAAACTAACTTAACAGAACATACAGATGAAGAGAACACTGATGATGCTGCTGGCCCTGATGGCATGTCTGGGTCTGGCAGCCAGCGAAAAGGCAGTGGGCAACTGGCATATTGTGCCGCTGCCCCGTGACATGCAAGTGGCAGACGAGGCACCCTTTGCCATAGACAGCAAGGTGACCGTGTACTATGCCGAGGGTGATGAGCGGCAGCAGCGCAATGCCGAGCTGCTCGCAGGCTATGTCAAGGAGCTGACAGGCATCTGCCTGCAGACCACCACCCGTGAGCGCGGCCGCCAGATACGGTTGGCTGTGCGACAGATGCCGGAAGGCAACGAAGCGTACCGCATCGAGGTGTCACGCAGTGGGGTGACCATCGAGGGCGGCTCGCATGCCGGTGTGTTTTATGGCATGCAGAGTCTGATGAAGGCGTTGCCCATCGTGGCATCGGCCAAGCGAGTGTATCTGCCTGCCGTCCGTATAGCCGATGCACCCCGTTTTGGCTACCGTGCGTTCATGATCGATGTGGGTCGCCACTTTTTCAGCATCGACTATCTCAAGAAGCTGATTGATGTGATGGCCATGCACAACATGAACTATTTCCACTGGCATCTGACCGAAGACCAAGGCTGGCGCATAGAAATCAAGAAGTATCCCAAGCTGACGGAGATTGGCTCAGTAAGGCGCGAGACCACCCTCGGCGGCAAGAAAGGCTACGACGGGGTGCCTGTGTCGGGATTCTACACGCAGGAGGAAGCCAAGGAACTGGTGGCTTACGCGGCCGAACGCTATATCACCGTGATTCCCGAGATAGACATGCCCGGCCACATGCAGGCGGCGCTGGCCTCTTATCCCACATTGGGCTGCACGGGCGGTCCTTATGAGGTGTGCTGCGACTTCGGTGTGATAGATGATGTGCTATGTGCCGGCAAACCGTCGACCCTGCAGTTTGCCAAAGATGTTATCGACGAGATTATGGACATATTCCCCTCGCACTATATCCATATCGGTGGTGACGAGTGTCCCAAGAAGCGGTGGAAGGCTTGTGCCGCCTGTCAGGAGAAGATAGCCCAGCTGGGGCTTCAGGAGATGTCCGGCCACTCGCGTGAGGACCAGTTGCAGACATGGTTCATGGGCGAAATCCAGAAGGAAATCAAGGCGCGCGGCCGCGTGGTCATGGGTTGGGACGAGGTGCTCGACGGCACGCCCGCTAAAGACATCACCGTCTGCGCCTGGACCAGTCCCAAGGCCGGCGTGCGTGCGGCCAAGGAGGGGCACCGCACCATCATCTGCCCCATCAGCAATTTCTATTTCAGCAATCCGCATTGGAACAAGCTCACCGGCATGCCCAGCATCCAGCGTGTGTACGACCATGAGCCTTGTTCGGACGAGCTTACGCCTGCCGAGCAGGCCAACATCATTGGTGCCGAGGGCTGTATATGGACCGAGTGGGTGAAAGATGCCAAGAAGCTGGAGTGGGAGATGCTGCCGCGTATCGCCGCCCTCTGCGAGGTGCAGTGGACCGCCAAGGAGAAGCGCAACCTGAACGACTTCTGCCTCCGTCTCCTCCACATGCAGGACCTGTACCGTCACTACGGGCTGAACTATAAGGAGGATATAGAGGAAGCCATCCGCCAGCAGTTGGTGAAGCCGTAAACACGCGGCAATCGCACAGCTACTTTTTCATCGGGCGCTTGCCTTACCGGAAACAGGCCGGTAAGGCAAGCGCTTTGCTGTTTTTGCGGGGTCATGTCCTGATGTCATGCGCCGCCCATTCGTCACCTCTGTTTTTCTAAATGCCACGTTTACGAGGTCTAAATGCCACCTTTGGCGCGCTAATCATGGCCTTTAGGTCCGACAAGTGCCAATCCCCCTTTTTCCCGGGTTTCCATATGCACATTTGTGTGCTGTGTGCGAAAACAGCCGTTGCTACGGATTGGATTGGAAAATAACTCCAATGAATTTACAAATATTAACAAAAAAACGCTAAAGGACATAAATTTATCCTATATTTGCGACAGAAACGAGACCTATCCCCATGCCTTGACGGGCAGAATGGGACCTATCTAAGAACTTAGCCTGACTATAAAAGGACAAAGATTATCATAACGTTACTAACTTAACTAACTATGAAGGAAAGCAATTGTTTGATTCGAATCGGATTGCTACTGCTGTGTTCTGTTCCGACAGGATTCACGATGACAGTCCCGGTTCATGGAAGTACGGAAGCTGTACAGCAAGTCAGCAAGTGTACAGGTGTGGTAAAAGATGCTACCGGTGAGCCTGTAACAGGTGCCACGGTGCGCGTGAAAGGCAGTACCTTGGGTGCCATTACAGGCTTGGATGGCGATTTTGCCTTGGATGGCGTCAAGGTAGGCGATGTCCTGCAAGTGTCTTTCGTGGGTTACAAGCAGCTCGAGGTGACATGGAAAGGCGCGGCGCTCGACATTACTTTGGAAGACGACTCCCAAGTGCTCAGCGAAGTGGTGGTCGTAGGTTTCGGTACACAGAAGAAGGCCAATCTTACCGGTGCCGTGGCCACGCTCGGTTCTAAGGAAATCGCTTCACGCCCTGTCAATTCGGCGGTAGATGCCATGCAGGGTATGGTGCCGGGTATGAATTTCTCGATTGGTTCCGGCGGTGGTGCCCTTAACTCTGATACGCAGTTTAATATCCGTGGTCGCGGTACCATCGGCTCAGGCTCTTCGGTTACCCCGCTGGTGCTCATCGACGGTATGGAGGGCGACCTCAATACGCTCAACCCGCAGGATATTGAGAATATCTCTGTGCTCAAGGATGCGGCTTCGGCCTCTATCTACGGTTCGCGTGCTGCGGGCGGTGTGATATTGGTCACCACCAAGAGCGGTAAGAGCGGCAAGGCCGTCATCAACTATAACAACAACTTCCGTTTCAACTCGGCTGTCAACATGCCCGACCAGCTCGATTCGTACACATGGGCGCTCTATATGAACGATGCCAGCGTGTACGCCGGTTCGGGTGTGTGGTTCAGTGAGAACAAACTGAACCAGATTCTCGAGGCACAGCGCGACCCCACCAAGCCCACGATGTTTGCCAACTCGCAGGGACGTTGGGAAATCTGGGACGACAACAACCTGCTGCCCGTGGGTAACCGCGATTGGCTTACCTCTACCTTCGGCACCGGCTTCTCACAGGAGCATACCGTGAGCGTAAACGGTGGTAACGAGGCCGTGCAGTATTACTTCTCCGGCAACTATCTGGGCCGTAAGGGTCTGCTGAAGTTTGGAGACGACCGCCGCCGTCGCTATGCCCTGACCTCAAAGATCGACATGCAGCTCACCAAGTGGGCCAAGCTTATCTACAACATGCGTTTCAGCCGCGACGACTACAATGCGCCTGTGATGCTCGACGGGCTCTATTATCACAACATGTGCCGCTATTGGCCTATCATCCCGATGTACGACCCCAACGGCCACTTCGTTGTGACTGGCTCTAACCCCGGTGACTTGGAGAATGGTGGACGGTACAAGAAGCAGTCGGATGTGATGGCCCACCAGCTCACGCTGCGCCTCACTCCCATCAAGGGATTGGTCATCAACGCCGAGTTCAACTACCGTATCAACAACGTGATGAACCACAAAGACTGGCTCACCACTTACGGATATGATGCCAACAACGTGGCCTTCGTATTCAACAACCCCAACAATGCGGTGTATGAATATGCCTACAAGACCAACTACTTCAACCCCAATATCTATGCCGACTACAGCTTTACCATCGCCGAAGACCACAACTTCAAGGTGATGGCCGGTTACCAGAGCGAGGAGTTGCGCTCGCGCTGGCTCAGCGGACAGCAGTATGGCATCATCTCGGGATTGACCTCTCTGCATACCACCTCTACCAAGCCTTCGGTAGACGGCAAGTACGAAGACTGGGCCACGATGGGTGTCTTCGGTCGTCTCAACTACGACTATCAGGGCAAGTATCTCGTAGAGGGCAACCTGCGCTACGACGGTACCTCACGCTTCCTCCGCGGCCATCGCTGGAACTGGGCTCCCTCATTCTCCTTGGGTTGGAACGTAGCCCGCGAAAACTTCTGGAAACCGCTGGAGCGCTATGTCAACCAGCTCAAGCTCAGATTCTCTTGGGGTCAGCTCGGCAACCAGAACACGGACAGCTGGTATCCCTTCTATCCCACACTGGGTTATACCAACCAGGGCGGCAACTGGCTCGTAGGCGGCAAGAAGCAGAATATCTCAAGCATGCCGAGTCTGGTATCGTCTACACTGACATGGGAGAAGACACGTACCACCAACTTCGGTATTGACTTCGGTGCATTCAACAACCGCCTCACGGGTAGTTTCGAGGTCTTCACCCGCAAGACCCTCGACATGGTGGGACCAGCTCCCGAGCTCCCCGAAATCCTCGGAACGGCAGCACCCAAGGTCAACAACCTCGATATGACCTCCAGAGGTTTCGACCTCATGGTCAGCTGGCGCGACCGCATCGGTACCCTCAACTACGGCGTGTCTCTCACCATGACCGACAGCCGTGTCAAGATCGACAAGTACCCGAACCCCTCACGCAAACTTAGCCAATATTATGCAGGTGCCTATCTGGGCGACATCTGGGGCTACACCACCGTGGGTATCGCCAAGACCGACGAAGAGATGAACGCTCACTTGGCCAAGGCCGACCAGAGTGCTTTGGGCAGCGGCTGGGCAGCCGGTGACATTATGTACGCTGATCTCGACGGCGACGGCAAGGTGGGTCCCGGTGAGAGCACGGTAGACAAGCCCGGCGACCGCCGCATCATCGGTAACTCTACACCGCGCTACAACTTCGGTCTCAATATCACTGCCGACTGGAAGGGATTCGACCTGAAGCTCTTCTTCCAGGGCACACTCAAGCGCGACTATGCTCCCGGTAGCGGCGACGCAGTGTTCTGGGGCGCAAGCGGTATCGGCAAGTGGCAGGCGTGCGGTTTCACGGAGCATCTCGACTACTTCCGTGACGACCCCGACAGTCCGCTCGGTGTAAATCTCGACAGCTACTATCCGCGTGCCAACTGGAACGGATGGCGTAACAACTATACACAGACCCGCTATCTGCAGAATGCAGCATACTGCCGTCTGAAGAACCTGACCGTAGGCTACACCTTGCCGCAGGAAATCACCAAGAAATTCTACGTGCAGAACCTCCGCCTGTTCTTCTCGGCCGAGAATCTCTTCACCATCACCAGCTTCACAGGCCTGGGCGATCCGGAAATTGTCGATGCCAGCGATTCTTGGGGTCTGGGTAAGACCTATCCGCTTACGCGCAACTACTCATTTGGTGTAAGTGTTACACTTTAGTATTACCTTCAATCATAACATAATTAATAGCAAACAATTATGAAGAACAAGATATTTCAGTACGTGGCAATGGGTGTTGCTGTGTTTGGACTGACTGCTTGCGACGATTTCCTCGACAGGGAACCGCAGTCGGATATCACACCGAGCGCCTTTTTTACCTCTGAGGCAGATTTGGCCTCATACGTCATCAATCAGTACATCTTTAACAGTGTAAGTCCCGGTAGCTATGGTATCAGCGTCTTCGGCGATGACAACGGCACTGACAACCAGGCTGCCATGAGCGCCTCCTCATTCTGGGCTCCCGGCACATGGCTGGTAGGACAGAACATAGAGAGCAGCTGGACCAATCCTTGGAACTTTACCCGCATCCGTCAGATCAACTATTTCTTCGACCAGGTAATGCCGAAGTACAAGGATGGGAAGATATCCGGTTCGGAGAGCAATATCCGCCACTATATCGGCGAGGCTTACGTCATCCGTGCCTATAATTATTTCAACAAGCTGCAGACCATCGGCGACTGCCCGCTCGTGACCACAGCCTTGCCCGACGACCATGCCATCTTGATGGAGGCTTCGAAGCGCTTGCCGCGCCATAAGATTGCCCGCTACATTCTGGCACAGCTCGATACGGCTGCCACTTATCTGCTGGAGACTCCTCCGGGTGGCAAAAACCGTGTGACACGCGATGTTGCCTACATGCTTCGCTCACGTGTGGCGCTCTTTGAGGGTACTTGGCTCAAGCATCACAAGGGTACAGCCTTCGTTCCCGGTGGCCCCGGTTGGCCCGGAAACACGGCCGACCTCGACGGTTTCAACATCGACAGCGAAATCAACTATTTCCTGACCGAGTGTATGAAGTCTTCCAAGCTGATCGGCGACAAGCTGGTGAACAACCTGGTGGAGAACAACGATGCCAAGGAAGGTTTCGACAAGTCGCTCAATGTCATCAATCCCTACTATGCCATGTTCTGCGACCCCGATATGGAGAAGTATAGCGAGGTGCTGATGTGGCGTGCCTACAGCACAGCCGAGAATGTGACCCACAACATCCAGATGCAGCTCATCCGCAATGGTGGCGGTACAGGCTGGACGCGCGGTCTGGTCAACTCGTTCCTCATGCGCAACGGTCTGCCTATCTACGCCCAAGGTTCTGGTTATGACCCCAACTGGGAGACCGAAGACGTAAAGGCTACCCTGCAGGACCGCGACTCTCGTATCCAGCAGTTTACCAAGAAAGACGGCGATGTAGACTTCTACACCTATGCCGGAGAAGAGTCGTACTTCGACCCCACCTGGATGGTACGTGGTGCATCGGAGACCAAGATTGTCACCGGATTCGCCATCAAGAAGGGCAAGTATTACGACCCCAACATGGAGGCGCTGCACGAGAAAGGTATCACGGGTAGCATCGTATTCCGTGGAACTGAGGCGTTGCTCAACTACATGGAGGCCTGCTACGAGCTCACCGGTCAGATAGATGCCACCGCAGCTGCTTACTGGCGTGCCCTTCGCACCCGTGCCAAGGTGGATCCCGACTTCAACAAGACTATCGCCGCCACCAATATGAGCGAGGAAGCCAAGTGGGACTTTGGTGCTTACTCGCATGGCAAGCTGGTAGACGCCACGCTCTACAACATCCGTCGTGAGCGCCGTGCCGAGTTTATCGGTGAGGGCATGCGCTGGAGCGACCTGAAGCGCTGGAGAGCCTGCGACCAAGTAAACGGATACCAGATAGAGGGTGTGCGTTTCTGGGGCTCTAAGTACGAGACCACGATGGTAGACAAGGATGGTGTGAACCTTATCAAGGTAGATGTGGAAGGCGGTACCGGCAACGTATCAGACCGTAGCATCAGCGGCGACTATATCCGTCCTTATCAGATTACGAGGAAGAACAACAACGTGTTTGACGGTTACCACTTCACGCCTGCACACTACCTGAGCCCGATTCCGCAGAATGCGTTCAGCCAGACGGCAGAAGGTGACCAGACCGACCTCAATGCCTCTGTCATTTACCAGAACCCCGGTTGGCCAAGAGTGGCCGGCCAAGGACCGACAAATGTTGAATAATAGTTTTAGACCGAGGCATGCATACCTGTGGTAGGATAGCCATGTCCCGGTGGTCTTAAAACCAGATTCGGACGCTATGCTCATCTGTCGCTATGACGGGGGCATGGCGTCTTTATTTTTAGGATGAAGTGTGGCGGAAAATCGTGTGTATATCCCCAAATGGGCGTTTGCTCTGTTCATGGGGTAGGGGACAATCATATATGTGCAAAAACGGGGACCGCACATAATAAAAACCGTGTGGCGGCGTTATTCTATTGTGTTAAAGAAGATAGTTTTGCTCGTCTTGGCGGTCGTGCTCGGCGTCGGACATGCCTGGAGCCAATACGATGTTGCATTCAGCCACTATAATGACATGGAGCCCTCGTTCAACCCCGGCGCCGTGGGCAAGCAGTCGTGCATCAACGTGACGGCTGCCTATGCGCTCGATATGGCTGGCTTCGAGCACAATCCGCGTACCATGTATGTGGCGGCCGACATGCCTTTTTACCTCAGCAAGGCCTACCACGGCGTGGGCGTGCAGCTTTTGGGCGACAAGTTGGGTCTGTTCACGCACCAGCGCCTGTCGTTGCAGTATGCGTACAAGTGCAAACTGTTGGGCGGTAGGCTGAGTGCCGGCGTGCAGGCCGGCATGCTGAGCGAGAAGTTTGACGGCTCCAAACTCGATGCCGAGGAGGGTGGCGACCCGGCATTGCCCCAATCAGAGGTGAGCGGCTCGGGCTTGGACTTGGCCTTCGGCCTCTATTACGAGCATGGGGCGTGGTATGCGGGCGTGTCGGTCCAGCATCTCACGGCTCCGTCGGTGTCGCTCGGAGATACGTATAACCTGAAGATAGACAGGACTTATTATTTGACGGGCGGATACAATATTCGTTTGAGAAATCCGTTTGTTACTATAAAGCCGTCGGTGCTGGTGCGTACGGATGGCACCGCCTATCGTGCGGATGTGGGAGGCCGTGTGGTGTACACCCATGAGAAGCGTATGCTCTATGGCGGGGTGTCGTGCAGTCCCACCAATTCGGTCACTTTCCTCGTGGGAGGCAGTTTCCACGGGGTGGTGTTGGGATATAGCTACGAGCTGTACACGTCGGCCATCAATCCCGGCAACGGCAGCCACGAGCTCTTTGTGGGGTTCCAGCAAGACATCAATCTGGTAAAAAAAGGCAAGAACAAACATAAAAGCGTGAGAATATTATAATATATAGGTATGAAAAAAGACAAGTGTATCATACTCTTTGGTCTGGTCGTGTCGGCGTTGGTGCTCACGGGGTGCTTCGGCGGCAAGATGGCCACCTCGGCCACCAGAGGCGGTGAAGTGACAGGCGTGAGCGGCAGGGTGTTTGCCGAGCCTGTGCCCTTTGGGATGACCAAAGTGGAGCGCGGCTATCTGCACATGGGACTGGACAAGCAAGACAGCCTGTGGGGAATGACCACTCCGGTGAAGGATATTTCGGTAGACGGATTCTGGATGGACGAGACAGAGGTGACCAACTCTAAGTACAAGCAGTTTGTGGAGTATGTCAAAGATTCCATCCTCCGTACCCGTCTGGCCGATCCGGCCTATGCGGGCGACGAGACCTATATGATAACCGAAGACAAGTATGGCGAGCCTGTGGCACCACGTATCAACTGGAAGAAGCCGTTGCCCCGCAAACCCACCGAGGACGAGCAGCGAGCTATCGAAAGTCTGTATGTGACCAATCCGGTAACGGGTGAGAAACTGCTCGATTACCGTCAGCTCAACTACAAGTACGAGATTTACGACTATACGGCTGCTGCCCTGCGCCGCCATAGGCTCATCCCCTCGGAGCGAAACCTCAATACGGATGTGACCGTAGACCCCAACGAGGTGGTGATGATTTCCAAGGACACGGCCTATATAGACGACGAGGGGCGTATCGTGCGCGAAACCATCAACCGTGAACTCACCGGGCCTTGGGATTTCCTGAATACCTATATCGTCAATGTGTACCCCGACACGACCTGTTGGGTGAATGACTTTCAGAACTCGGACAATGAGATGTATCTAAGGAACTATTTCAGCAACCCGGCATACAATGACTACCCCGTAGTGGGCGTGACTTGGGAACAGGCCAATGCGTTCTGCGCCTGGCGTACAGACTATCTGCTCAAAGGATTGGGCGGCGAAGCCCGCTATATCCAGCGCTACCGGTTGCCTACCGAGGCCGAATGGGAGTATGCCGCACGCGGAAAGGCCGGCAACGAGTTTCCTTGGGACAATAAGGACGTGAAAAATGGCGACGGATGTTTCTATGCCAACTTCAAGCCCGATAGGGGTAACTATACCAAGGACGGCAACCTCATCACCAGCAAGGTGGGTATCTATGGGGCCAACAGCAACGGGCTCTTTGATATGGCTGGTAATGTGGCCGAATGGACCAGTACCATCTACACCGAGGCCGGCGTGGATGCGATGAACGATTTGAACCCGCAGCTGGAATACAAGGCCGCCAAGGAGGATCCGTATCGCCTGAAGAAGAAGAGTGTGCGCGGTGGCTCGTGGAAAGATCCCGAATCGTTTATCCGTTCGGCGTGGAGAACGTGGGAATACCAGAACCAACCGCGGTCTTACATTGGGTTCAGATGCGTGAGAAGTCTCGCCAACTCGACCAGTACGAAACAGAAAAAGAACAAGAAATAATGGCAGCATACAGCAAATACAACCTGGTCTACCGCTTACAGAAGTGGATGGACAGCGTTCCGGGACAGACCTTCCTCAACTATGCCTACAGTTGGGGTGCATCGGTGGTGATTCTCGGCGCACTCTTCAAGATTACCCATGTTCCGGGCGCCAACTTCTGGCTCTTTCTGGGTATGGGAACCGAAGTGTTCGTATTCTTTATCTCCGCATTCGACAGACCGTTTGACAAGACTGCGGACGGACGTGACTTGCCGACGCACTATGTAGAGGAACCGGATGCCGTGGATGCTTCCACAGAGCCGGCAGCAGCCTGCATTGAGGGGATATCTCGTCCCGTGCAGATGCAGCCTGTACAGGGCGTGGTGCCCGTGCAGGTAGGTGCCATGCCGCCACTCGAAGACCAGCAGGCCATGGCCGACGCACAGGGAGCATACGTAGAAGAACTCAAGAAACTGGTGGAGACGCTGGGCAAGGTCAACGAGCAGAGTGCACGCCTCGCTACCGACAGCGAGGAGATGGAAAACCTGAACCGTACGCTGACGGGTATCAGTAGGGTGTATGAGATGCAGCTCAAGAGTGCCAGCCAGCAGATTGCCACCATCGACCAAATCAATGAACAGAGCAAACAGATGGCCCGCTATATCGAGCAACTCAACAAGATCTATGCCCGCATGATTCAGGCTATGACCGTCAACATGCGCACAGCGGCTCCATCGCAGTCTCCTAACTTCGACGACTAAATGGCTATCAAGAAACGACCCGTCAATCCGCGCCAAAAGATGATCAACCTCATGTACATCATCTTGATGGCCATGCTTGCGTTGAATATCTCGACGGAGGTGTTGAACGGTTTTTCTATCGTCGAGGAAAGTATCAACCGCACTACGGCCAACTCGTCGAAGGAAAACGAGGCAATCTATGGGCGCTTTGCCCATCAGATGAAAGCCAATCCCGAGAAGGTGAAGGCGTGGTTTGAGAAGGCGACGGCGGTGAAACAGATGAGCGATTCGCTCTACAACTTCGCCCAGGAACTGAAGGTGAGTATCGTGCGTGAGGCAGATGGCGACGAGGCCGATGTGGCCAATATTGTCAACAAGGACAACCTGGAGGCAGCGAGCGAGGTGATGCTTGCTCCGCTTACGGGTAAAGGAGGCAAACTCTATCGGGCCATCAATGCTTATCGTGAGCGCATCCTGCAGATGGTGACCGATCCGCACCAAAAGGAAATCATTGCCGGCAACCTGTCTACCTCTATTCCGAAAGGGCATCACGACTTGGGCAAGAATTGGCAAGAATACATGTTCGAGGACATGCCCGTGGCCGCGGCCGTGACCATGCTCTCCAAGTTGCAGAGCGATGTGCGCTACGCAGAGGGAGAGGTGTTGCACACGTTGGTGTCTAACATAGATGTGAAGGATATCAGGGTCAACAAACTGGAGGCTTTCGTCATCCCCGAGTCGCGCACGGTTATCAGCGGCGACCAGTTCTGTGCGCAGATCGTGATGGCCGCAGTCGATACCACCCAGCGCCCCGAAATCTATGTGGGCGGCAAACTGGTGACGGGAGGTAACTACCGCTTCACGGCCAATGGTATCGGCGAGCACAGTTTTGGCGGCTATATCACCATGCGCAACGGAAACGGTGAGGTGATACGGCGCGACTTCACACAGAAGTACACGGTGGTGCCGCCCAGCGCGACGGTGTCGGCCGACTTGATGAACGTTTTGTACGCCGGTTATGAGAATCCCGTCAGTATCAGTATTCCCGGTGTGCCGTTGAGCGATGTTTCCGCTTCCATGAGCGGCGGCGAGTTCCGCTCCGTGGGCATGGGACGCTATATAGCCAAGCCCTCGGCAGTGGGGAAGGATGTCACCATCAGCGTCATGTCGCGCAAAGACGGCCGTGCACGCCAAGTGGGAGACTTTACTTTTCATGTGCGTAAACTTCCCGACCCCATGGCTTATCTTGTAGTGGGCGACGACCGTTTCAGAGGTGGAGGGTTGTCCAAGGCATCGCTGATGGCAATCGGCCAAGTGCATGCTGCCATCGACGATGGACTGCTGGATATTCCTTTCAAGGTAACCGGTTTCGAGACCGTCTTCTTCGACAATATGGGCAATGCCGTGCCTATCGCCTCGAATGGAGCCTCGTTCTCGGAGCGCCAGAAAGAGACTTTCCGCAAACTGTCGCGTAACCGCCGCTTCTATATCAGAGGGGTGAAAGCGGTAGGCCCTGACGGCATCGCCCGCACGCTCTCTTACCCGATGGAAGTCATTATCAAATAACCAGACCGTAATAAGTAACATCATAATGAAAAAGATCATAACCCTTCTCTTCACCGCCTGCGTGGCACAGTGGATGTTTGCACAGCCCGCCAAGAGACAGGCAGAGCAGTCGGCAGCCAAACAGACGAGCACATTGTCCACACGCGCACAACTGTCTTTTCCTGCCCAGGCACCTATGGCCGAGGATGTGGTGTGGCGGCGCGACATCTATCGCCAGCTCGACCTCACGCAAGATGCCAATGCGTGCCTCTATTATCCTGTGGAGGCCGTCGGGTCGCAGGTCAATCTGTTTACGTATATCTTTAAACTGATGATGACGGGCAACGTCAAGGCTTACGAGTATCGGCTCGACGGCAACGAGGTGTTTACCGATGATGCCCAGGTGAAACTGAAGGCGTTTCTCGACAACTATCACATCTTCTATGAGCGCACCGACAAGGGCATTTACATAGACAATAGCGATATTCCATCGCGCGAAGTGACGGCCTATTATCTCAAGGAAAGTGTCTATTTCGACCGGCAGTCGGCCACTTTCCATACCAAGGTGCTGGCACTTTGTCCCATCATGAAGCGCGAGGATGATTTCGGAGATGGCGCCACCGCTTACCCTTTGTTCTGGGTAAAGTATGAGGATTTGGCTCCCTTCTTGGTGAAGCAGACCATCATGACGAGCAATCTGAACAATGCCGCCGTGATGAGTATGGACGATTATTTTGCGAAGAACCTTTATCGTGGCAAGATTTACAAAACCAATAACTTGTTGGGGAAGACGCTGGCGCAGTATTGTCCTACCGACTCGGCTTTGGCTAAGGAACAGCGTCGGATCGAGCAGGAACTCGCCGCCTTTGAGCAAAGTCTGTGGGGCGACAAGGCACGCAAGGACTCGTTGGACAGCATCGCCAAGCAAGAGAAAACCACCAAAGAGGTGAAGAAGAACCGCCGGGCACGCACCACGACTGCCTCGGTGAAGTCTACCCGACGCTCCGGGAGCAGTACCTCATCCTCTTCCTCGGCTGCACGTATCACCGTCCGCCGTCAGCGTCATTGATTGTCGATACCGCAATAGTCAATAACCCTTATATATATCAATAACAAGACAATGAAAAGAAGTTTTTGGATAAGCCTGCTGCTGTTGGGAGTCATGACTTTTACCCCTGCACAGGCGCAGATAAAGTTTGGAGTGAAAGGTGGGTTCAACTTGGCCAACCTGTCGCTCAAAGGCGATATCGTCCACTCGTCCAACAAGACAGGTTTCTACATCGGACCTACCCTGAAGATAGGACTTCCGCTTCCCGGATTGAGTTTCGATGCCTCCGCCTTGTACAATCAGGTGTCGACGGATGTCACCGTGGATGTGGGCAAAGAGCAGATTGTGCGTTCCGATCAGACCATCGATGTCAAGCAGATTGCCATCCCGCTCAACCTGCGCTATGGAGTAGGGCTCGGAAGCATGGCCAGTTTGTTTTTCTTTGCCGGCCCGCAGTTTGCCTTCAATATGTCCGATGATATCAGCAGCATCGACTGGAAATGGAAAAACGCCTACACGAGCATGAATCTCGGTGCGGGGGTTACTTTGTTGGGACATCTGCAGTTGCATCTCAACTACAATGTCGGTCTCAGCAATGTGGGTGAGTCTCATTTCGGTTCCAACAACTATCTGCATGGCAAGAGCAATGCTTGGCAAGTGGGTGCAGCCTATTATTTTTAGCCGTTTCAGTAGAATCTATGTACCTCCGATAGGCCGATGGAGCGTGTAGGAGAATCGTCGCTGTTGCGGCGCGTGCTTGTCCGTTGTCAAGCCGCACTGATATGGCTGTCACGTATCGCATACTGCCGAGGGTTTGGCATCCAGTCGCCCTCGGCTTACGCTTTCGTGCGATACGTCATCAATGAGCATTATCCTTATTACGCTTATCAGGAACTCGTCACACGCTTTCCCAAACTCGACTTCCGCCAGCGCAAGCTCTGCCGCTTCCTGTTCCGATTGGCCAATTGGCTTCAGCCATCCCTGATCATTGATGCTGCGGGCGATATGGCTCCCGTGCGCCGTGCTTACCTTCATGCAGGCTGTCGTAAGGCCTGTGTGCGGGAAGTGGGCTCCTACGAAGCGGATAGATGGCATTTGGGAGACGTAAATGCCGCCTTTACGCTGCTAATGGTGGCAGATACGGAGGCTGGACGTGCCCTTTGCGAGGAAGCTTTGTCGCATGTAGACTCCCGAATGGTGATGGTGATGGTGGGCATCCATCGCAACTGTAGGGCGCGCAGATGGTGGCGCGAGGTGGCTTCGTCACCACGGACGGGTGTGACCTACGATTTGTACGATTGTGGCGTGGTGATGTTCGACCTGACCAAGTACAAACAGCAGTATAAGGTCAATTTCTGATGCCTGCCAAGAGGTGGAAAAAGGGGTGGGAGATAGCATTTCACGTTTTATATAGATTATAAAGAGAAAAAAACAGCTAAATAACTTGCAGTTAGAATAATATTTACTATTTTTGCAATACGTTTAGTATAAAAATAACAGCCTATGTATTGGACACTTGAATTAGCTTCGAAACTTGAGGATGCACCTTGGCCTGCTACCAAAGACGAACTGATAGATTACGCTACACGTTCGGGAGCTCCGTTGGAGGTGCTTGAAAACTTACAGGAAATCGAGGATGAGGGCGAGATATATGACAGTATAGAGGATATTTGGCCTGACTATCCCTCAAAGGATGACTTCCTCTGGAATGATGACGAGTATTAACGTCAGCAAGGTATAACAGAAAGCCCTGGTTCTTGCGAGCCAGGGCTTTTCGTGTCATGAAGCGGGAGTCCGCTTCGGCGCGCAGGTCATCCGGAGATACTGTCTGCACGCGTCATTATATTAAAACTGAATGTGTCTGAGTATCTTGGGGGTTGCCCCCGTCATGCTTTCCACAAACTGTCCGGCGCGTTTGCCGCACTCGTCCAGATAGGATGCATCGGTCATCAAGCGCGACATGATACGCTCAAAGTCCTCTGCCGAGGCGATATCAAATCCACCCTGTGCCTTTTTCAGTCCTTGTGCCTCGCGGAATCGCTCGTTGTTGGGGCCGAAGATGACGGGCATGTCCCATACGGCTGCTTCCAGCACATTGTGTATGCCTACGCCGAATCCACCGCCCACGTAGGAGATGTCGCCGTAGTGGTACACACTCGACAAGAGTCCAAAACAGTCTATCAATAGGCAGTCTGCCTCGCTTGCCATCGCCTCGGTGGCTTGCGTATAGCGCACCGTCTTGCGGTCGAGCAACTGGTCTATCTGTTTCAGATGGTCCTCGCCAATCACGTGGGGAGCGATGATGAGTTTCCAGTCCTTGTGCTTGTTGAAGAAGGGGATGAAGATTTCCTCGTCAGGCAACCATGATGAACCTGCCACAAACACCTTGGCCCGCTTGCCGTCGGTGGTTCCCCGGACAAACGACTCCACAATCGGCAACTGTTTGGCCGCTTCCTTAATCTGCAGCACGCGGTCGAAGCGGGTGTCGCCCACCACGTCCACATCGTGGATGCCAATGGTGGCCAGCAAGCGGCGCGACTCCTCGTTTTGCACGAAGAAGCGGGTGAAGCAGTTGAGCACTTTCCCATAGCGGCGACCGTACCACTTGAAGAACACTTGGTCTTTGCGGAAGATGCTCGACACGCTATAGGTGGGTATCTGCCTGTGCTTGAGCACATGCAGATAGTTGTACCAGAACTCATACTTGATGAAAAACGCCATCACCGGCCGCACCGTCCGCAAAAATTTGCGGGCATTGCCGATGGTGTCGATGGGCAGGTAGCAGATAATGTCGGCTCCTGCATAGTTTTTGCGCACCTCATAGCCCGACGGAGAGAAAAATGTGAGCAGTATCTTGTACTGCGGATGCTCCCTGCGTATCTGTTCCATCAGCGGCCTGCCCTGCTCAAACTCTCCGAGCGACGCCGCATGAAACCAGATGTATTGGGCATCGGGTTCCAACTTGTCGCGCAGCACGCCAAACGAGGCGCACTCGCCTTTCCACATCTTTTTTACCTTTTCGGAGAAGAGGCTTGCAACCGCCACACCGAACTGAATCAAATAGATGATGACGTTATACATACATTATATATATTAGAGGTAGGCACTCTATTGGTTTGCCCCTTGAGGGGTGGGTGCCGCTTATTGCAGCACCTCGATGGCACGGCGCAGACGCTTGATGGTCTCGGCCTTGCCCAAGAAAGCAGAGATGTCAAACATACCCGGGCCTTTGCCGATGCCGACCAGTGCCAGACGGAACGCATTCATGATGTCGCCCAGCTTGTAGCCCTTGTCCTCTACCCATTTCATCACCACGGGCTCCTGTCCCTCGATGCTGAAGTCGTCGATGGTCTCCAACAGGTCGGCCAGCTCGGTCATCTGCTGTGCCGAGTACTCCTTCCAGCGCTTTTTAACGGTCTTTTCGTCATACTCCAACGGAGCTATGAAGAAGAAAGAGCACAGAGGCCAGAGCTCTTTTACAAAACTTACACGGTCTTTCATCAGACCCACAACTGTCCTGACGCGCTCCAGCGATTCGTCCACGCCATTGTTGGCCACGATGGGGGCAAACAGGTCGGCTATCTCCTCATTGCTCTTGCGCAGGATGTACTCGTGGTTGAACCAGATGCCTTTTTGGTAGTCGAACTTGGCACCGCTCTTCGAGCATTTGGTGATGTCGAAGGCCTGGACGAGCTCTTCGAGCGAGAAGATTTCCTGCTCGGTGCCGGGATTCCAGCCCAGCAGTGCGAGGAAGTTGACCACTGCCTCCGGGAAGTATCCACTCTCGCGGTATCCGCTCGACACTTCACCCGTCTTGGGGTCGTGCCATTCGAGCGGGAAGACCGGGAATCCGAGTCGGTCGCCGTCGCGCTTCGACAGCTTGCCCTTTCCTTCTGGCTTCAGCAGCAGGGGCAGGTGGGCGAAACGCGGCATGGTCTCTTCCCATCCAAATGCCTGGTAGAGCAGTACATGCAGCGGGGCTGACGGCAGCCACTCCTCGCCGCGGATAACGTGCGAGATTTCCATCAGGTGGTCGTCCACGATGTTAGCCAGATGGTAGGTGGGCAGTTCATCGGCACTCTTATAGAGCACTTTGTCGTCCAAGATGTCGCTCTTCACCACCACTTCACCACGAATCATGTCGTGTATATGAATCTCCTGGCCCGGATCGATCTTGAAGCGTACCACATACTGGGCACCGTCGGCTATGCGCTGTTTCCACGCTGCCTCGTCGAGCGAGAGCGAGTTGCACATCTGCATACGGGTACGGGCATCGTACTGGAAGTTCTGGATTTCTGCGCGCTTGGCATCCAGTTCCTCCGGCGTGTCAAAGGCATAGTATGCCTTACCTGCATCCAGCAGTTGCTGTACATATTTCTTATAGATATCGCGGCGCTCGCTCTGACGGTAGGGACCGTGGTTGCCTCCAAAGCTCACACCCTCGTCGAAGCGGATTCCTAACCAGCGAAACGACTCGATGATGTACTCTTCTGCGCCCGGAACGAAGCGGTTCGAGTCGGTATCCTCAATCCTGAATACCAAGTCGCCACCATGCTGGCGCGCAAAAAGGTAGTTGTAAAGGGCGGTTCGTACGCCGCCGATATGGAGTGCACCCGTCGGACTGGGCGCAAAACGTACTCTTACTCTTCTGTCAGTCATCATTGTAAATAGGAAGATAATGTATTTTTCTGCAAAATTAATGTTTTTTTTCGAGCTTATGCGTATTTTTTTTCGTATTTTCGCAAAATAAACGTATTACAATGTCGATGACTATGAATTTCTATGCATCCAATGGCCGTTATTGGCAAAAGGTTCTCACTCGTATCGCTTTGGTGGCCGTCTGTGTCGCTGTCATTGTCTGGTTCCTTCCCCGCAATGAGAGCCAGCGTATGCGCTATGATGTGGGCAAGCCTTGGATGTATGGCTCGTTTATAGCCAAGTTCGACTTCCCCATCTACAAGACCGACGAGGCCATCAAGGCGGAGCAAGACTCGCTGATGGAGCTTTTCCAGCCCTATTTCCGTTACGACACGATGGTCGAGACGACCCAGCTGCGCAAGTTGAACGAAGCTTTCGGCCAAGACATGCATGGACTTCCCAAGGAGTATCTGCCCGTCATCATTGACCGCTTGCACCGTCTCTACCAAGCGGGAATCATGAGTATGGCCGAATACAATGCCATAGGCAAAGACTCGACCGGTCTGATCCGCATTGTCAGCGGCAAGGAGGCGCAGAGCGTGCAGGTAAATTGTGTCTATTCCACCATGACAGCCTATGAGCAACTGTTTCTCGACGAGCGGTTGGGCGTGCTCCGGTCCATCTTGCAGAAGTGTAATCTCAACGAGTTTATCGAGCCCAACCTGGTGTACGACAAGGAGCGTAGCGAGACAGAACAGAACGACCTGCTCAGCGGTATCTCGCCGGCCAGTGGCATGGTGCTCAGCGGACAGAAAGTCATCGACAGGGGCGAGATTGTAGACGATTACGACTATCGGGTGCTCTCTTCATACGAGCGCGAGATGCAGCGGCGCAGTGCCACCACCACCGAGATTACCTCCACGGTGGTAGGGCAGATGCTCTTTGTCGCCATCCTCGTGGTGCTCTTTACCACTTACCTCACCCTTTTCCGCCGAGACTATTTCGAGAAGCCGCGCAACATCCTGATGCTCTATGTCATGGTGGCGCTTTTCCCCGTGCTGGTGTCGCTCATGATGGTGCACAATGTCTTCAGTGTCTACATCATCCCCTTTGCGATGGTGCCCATCTTCGTGCGGGTGTTCATGGACTCGCGCACGGCCTTTATCACCCACGTCACGATGGTGCTTATCTGTGCGGCGGCCGTCAAATATCAGTACGAGTTTATCATCGTTCAGATTGTGAGCGGTCTGGTGGCTATCTATTCGCTGCGTGAGCTCTCGCGTAGGGCACAGGTGTTCAAGACCGCCTTGCTCGTGGCCTTCTCCAGCTGTACCGTCTATCTGGCGCTGCAGCTCATGCAGGACAACGATTTTACCAAGCTCGACCAGAGCATGTATTACTACTTTGCGGTAAACGGTGTGCTGCTGCTCATCTCTTATCCGTTGATGTACCTGATAGAGAAGACGTTTGGCTTTATCTCCGACGTTACCCTTTTCGAACTGTCCAATACCAACAAGGGATTGCTGCGCAGGTTGAGCGAGGTGGCGCCGGGCACGTTCCAGCACTCCATCACGGTGGGCAACTTGGCGGCAGAGATTGCCAATAAGATTGGGGCCAACAGTCTGCTCGTGCGTACCGGTGCGCTCTACCACGACATCGGCAAAATGGAATCGCCGGTGTTTTTCACCGAAAACCAGGCAGGTGTCAACCCCCATGAGAAGATGGCTTACAAGGAGAGTGCCCAAATCATCGTATCGCATGTCACCGAGGGAGTCAAGGAGGCAGAGAAGGCCAATTTGCCTACCGTCATCAAGGATTTTATCCTCACCCATCACGGAAGGGGTATCGCCCGCTACTTTTATATCAAGTACAAGAACGACCATCCTGACGAAGAGGTGAGCACCGACGATTTCGCCTATCCTGGCCCCAATCCCTTTACACGTGAGCAGGCCATCCTGATGATGGCAGACACCGTGGAGGCAGCCTCGCGCTCGCTTTCCGATTATACAGAGGAGAGTATCAGCGGGCTGGTGGACAGGCTGATAGACCAGCAGGTGACAGAGGGATTCTTCAAGGAGTGTCCTATCACATTCCGCGACATCGCGCAGGCCAAGGCTGTGCTCATTGAGCGGCTCATGTCGATCTATCACACCCGCATCCAGTACCCCGAACTCAAGAAATAAGTGGGTTGCAGCCGCCGCTGTGTTTCCCTCCCAATAGAGGGAGGTGATGTTGGCTTGGGCTAAATGCCATGATTGGCGCGCTAATCATGGCATTTAGCATGTCTAAACGTGGCCTTTAGCTTCCGTAACTGCTATTTCCTGTTGGATGGGGAGCGGTGACAGAGGTTCTGTTTGGTGATAAAAATGTTCCAAAAAGCTGCACAAACGTATCGGTTTGTGCAGCTTTTTGTATTTTTATTGTTAACGTTTGGTAAATACCCATGCTGTATAGAGGAATAACAGAACAATTTATGTAACTTTGCAGCCAATATTTTATAAGTTTTTAAGATGGATAAAAGAAAATTAATCGGCATGGCGCTGGCAATAGTTGCCTTCGCTACGCCTGCAGAGGCAGGCGGACTGTTGACAAACACCAATCAGAACATCACATTCCTTAGAAATCCCGCACGCGACGCCGCCATTGGCATCGATGGTGTGTATAGCAACCCTGCGGGCGTCATCTTCCTTGGCGAGGGTTTCCACCTCTCCATCAATCTGCAGAACGCCCACCAGACCCGTACCATCCTTACGGGCTTCCCGTTGTTCCCCAACAACGTCAATAACAACGGCACCGACGTACACGAGTTTCGCGGTACGGCCGACGCTCCTGTCATTCCCTCGCTTCAGGCTGCCTACAACAAGGGCAAGTGGAGCTTCCAGTTTGGCTTTGCCATCACCGGTGGCGGCGGTAAGTGCGAGTTTGACTATGGATTGGGTTCTTTCGAGAAGGTAGTGGCCGGTGTCACCACCTATGCGCCCACTGTCAACGGGCTGTATCAGGCTTTGGGCCAGTTGGGCATACCCGGTATGACAGACCATGCTATGGGTAGCAAGTATGGCTACAATTCTTTCATGCGCGGTCGCCAGTATTACTACGGTTTCACTTTCGGTTCGGCTTACCAGATTAACAAGAATCTGTCTGTCTATGGTGGTCTGCGTATGCTTTACGGTAGTTCCAACTACTATGGCTATGTAAAGGACATCTCGGTGGAGCACATCGAGGGCGGCAAGTCTGAGATGGTCAACGCATCTGCCCACTTCGGTGAGCTGGCCTCCCAGCTCAACTACTACGCTGGTATGATGGAGCAGGCCGGCAATGCTGAGGCTGCAGCCAAACTGACTGCTGCTGCCGGGCAGGTGAATGTGCTGAGCCAGTCTACTCAGGATATCGAGCTCAACTGCGACCAGACTGGTTGGGGCGTGGCTCCTATCATCGGTGTGGACTATAAGACGGGCAAGCTGAATCTGGCTGCCAAGTACGAGTTCAAGACCCGTATGCGCCTGAAGAACAAGTCGGCCAACAGTTTGAGCGCTGAGGGAATCTCTATGCTCGACAAATTCAAGGACGGAGCCGAGGTACCCGAAGACACTCCTGCCCTTCTCGCTGTGGGAGCGCAGTACGAGCTGCTGCCGTCGTTGCGTGTGATGGCCGGTTGGCATCATTACTTCGATGTAGACACCAAGCAGTACACCAAGGAGATGCTCGATGATACCAACGAGTACTTGTTTGGTGCCGAGTACGATATCTCTAAGCGCATCCAGGTGAGCGCCGGTATGCAGCGTACGGAGTATGGACTCAAGGATGCCGGCATGAGCGACATCAGCTTCAATGTCAACTCTTATTCTTATGGCCTCGGCCTCGGTGTACAGGTTACCGACAAGATCAAGGTGAATGTGGCCTACTTCCAGACGCTGTACGATGACTACGATATGACCGAGGGTGTGAGCCCCGCAGTGACCACCAACTCGTTTACACGTACCAACCGTGTGATTGGCGTAGGCGTGGATTTCAAGTTTTAAGCAATTCGTTTTCCGCCGTCAAGGCTTGGGGGCGGAATCAGATACCCTATGTGGCTCATGTGCCGCACGTCCCAACCCGTTCCGTGTTTGTTGATAGATTGGTTAGAGGGCTTGGTGGCGCACGGCATGTGAGGTCACAATCAATAATATATAATGTTTTCTGGGAGCGCAAGGATATGGCACCGTCTATATCCTTGCCTTTTTCTTATACCGGATCCACGTCGAAGTACACCTGTAGGGTGGCATAGCGCTTGTTTTCCATCAGCTGTTTCTCAGCCATTCGCAGATATTGGCGGGCCTGCCGGTGGTCGATTCCGTTTTCCAGTTTTACCACAATCTTTCTTACAGACTTCGATTTCACCCTCGCCACAGCAGGTTTGTCGGGTCCCAGAATCCTTTCGCCGAACCATTGGCGCAACCGGCCACCCAACTCGATGCTTGCACTCTCTACCACCTCTTCCCGGCTGTGCCGCAGATAGATATAGATGAGTCGATAGTAGGGTGGGTAGTGGAACAGCCGCCGCTCCTCCATCAGTTCGTCGAAGAAGCCTGCGTAGTCGTTGTTCACCACCTGGCCGATGACACGGGCTTCCGCGTTGCGGGTTTGCAGAATCACCTGCCCGCGCTCACCCTTGCGCCCGGCACGCCCACTTACCTGCGCCATCATCATGAAGGCATGCTCGTACGCACGGAAGTCGGGATAATTGAGCATCGAGTCGGCATCCAGTATGCCCACTACCCCCACATGGTCGAAATCCAGCCCCTTGCTGATCATCTGTGTACCCACCAGTACGTGTGTGCGGCCAGCCGCAAAGTCGCCGATGAGCCGCTCATAAGCGTTGCGTGTGCGCGTGGTGTCGAGGTCCATGCGCGCCACCTCCACCTCGGGGAACACGTCGCGTATCTGGTCCTCTATCTTTTCGGTGCCATAGCCGCGCCCCTTGAGGTCGGTGCTCTCGCAGTTGGGACAACGGGTGGGCACGAGATAAGTATAGCCGCAGTAGTGGCAAGTCATGCGGTTCTGGTTCTTGTGATAGGTGAGCGAGACATCGCAATGCTCACACTTGGGGACCCATCCGCAGACCCTACACTCGACCATAGGGGCGAATCCGCGCCGGTTTTGGAAGAGAATTACCTGTTTGCCGGCCGAGAGTGCTGCCCGCATGGCGGCAAGCAGTTGGGGCGAGAAGGGGCCGGTCATCATCTTGCGCCGCTTCAGGTCTTTGATGTCCACGACGGTGATTTCCGGCAGCCTGATGTCGCTGTAGCGTGTGGCGAGGGTCACCTTGCCATATTTGCCCGTCATGGCGTTGTAGTAAGTCTCGGCAGAGGGCGTGGCGGTGCCCAGCAGTGTCTTGGCACCACACAGCCGGGCCAACACGATGGCTGCCGAGCGGGCATGGTAACGAGGTGCCGGATCTTGCTGCTTATAACTGCTTTCGTGCTCCTCGTCCACGATGACCAGGCCCAGACGTTGGAAAGGCAGGAACATGGCGCTCCGTGCCCCGAGGATGATGTCGTAAGGATGATCCGATAGTTGGCGTAGCCAAATCTCGGCACGCTCCGCATCGCTGTATTTGGAGTGATAGATGCCCAAGCGGTCGCCGAAGACACTGCGCAAGCGGTCCATCATCTGCACCGTGAGGGCAATCTCCGGCAGCAGGTAAAGCACCTGCTTGCCATCGGCTATCATCTTGGCCATCAAGTGGATGTACAGTTCGGTCTTGCCGCTCGATGTCACGCCGTGGAGCAGCACCACCTCTTTGGCCATCAGCTGCAGCAGCATCTCATTGTAGGCTGTGGCCTGCGCGGCGCTCAGGGGCTTGGGCAAGGAGGTCTGGGCAGGCGCATTGGTGTTGAGACGGCCAACCTCTACTTGGTAGGTATAGAGTATCTTGCGGTCTATGAGCGATTTTACCACGGCATCGGTGCAGTGGCAGACATTGGTCAGTTCCTCGCGGGTCACCTCACGTATATCTTCCGTCGGCGTGGTGCCCTCAATCGAGTCCCATCGGCTCAGGTGGAGAAACTCGGTGAGCACCTTCTTCTGCTTCAGCGCACGTCCCAGCATGTCGAGCGCCACGTGCAGGGCCTGCTCGTTGCGCCAAGGATCACACAGTCCGATATAGGTTTCCGTGCGAGGTCTGTAGCCGTCTTCCTGTTTCAGCCCGGCGGGCAATGCCGCCTTGTACACATCGCCCAGCGGTGCCATGTAGTACTCGGCTATCCACTGCCACAGCTTCAGTTGCACGGGGAGCAGCAACGGTCGCTCGTCCATGACGGCCATCACCTCCTTGACCTCAAAATCGGGCTTCACATCGTGCATCCGCAGGGCGATACCTGTGTATTGCTTGCTCCTGCCGAGTGGCACCAGTACGCGCATACCCACCTGTAGCCTGTCGGTCATGCAGTCGGGCAGGGCGTAGGTAAACACTCCGTCGAGCGGGAGGGGCAATATCACTTCCACATATCTCATAGTGATGCAAAAATACGTTTTCTCCGATAGCTATCCAAATCTTTTCCCATTTATTTTTGCCACCCCCGAAATCCTAAATGCGGCATTTAGCCTTCCTAAACGTGGCGTTTAGCCCTCCTAAATGCCGCATTTGGCTTTTTATCCAAGTCATCTGTTGTCCTCACCCATCCCTCTCCCGCGGGACGAGGGAGCTGCAGTGCAAATCTTTCCTACAAATATTTCAATGACAAGGAGACGTGGCAAGAGTTCCCTCGCCTCGTGGGAGAGGGATAGGGTGAGGGCAACACGGTGGAACCATTAGTTTTTTATTATCAGGGAAATATACGCTTTCACTACTGGACGATTTAGGTCTTGTTTTGCAAGGATGTCCTCTGCCGATTCCTGTGACCAAAAAAAAGCCTCGGAAGATGCTATCGTCTTCCGGGGCCGCTTATACAGTTTGATAAGGTATAGGCTTACTTCAGGTTGGGGTTGATTTCGCCCCACTGCTCTACTGGAGGCAGTGCGCCGAGTGCGATAACCTGGTCGCGCATGCCCTCGAGGTGCTTGTAAGAAGCGTCGAGGTTGGCAATCTCGTCCTCAGTACCCATTACCGGCTTGGTGTACACGCCGTCGCTGGTGATACGGGTCGGCATGGCCATCATGACGTGGCTATAGCGTGCTGTATCGGCATAAGCGCCAGCGGGGTAGTTGAACTCTTCGCCGCCCATAGCAGCCTCGATCATCTTGACAGCGAGATAAGACGGGCTCTGGAAAGAGCTGCGGCGACGGAGCTCGATGATCTTGGCACCACCTTGTGTCACTGCGGTCTGCATGGCAGCCCACTCGTCGGCGGTGAGGCCCTTGCCGTTTACGGTAGCCTTGCCGGCGATGATGTCGAGCAGCTTCACGCCGTCAACCGTGGTGGGAGAGGCGAATACGGCCATCTTCTCTCCGTGACCGCCGTATGTATAGGCATTCTCGATGACAGCCTGGCTTACGCCGAAGTGCTTGGCGAGCGCGCCCTTGAGACGGGTAGAGTCGAGAGCGGCAAGTGTAGCCACCTGGTTGGGTTTCAGACCCGAGTGAACGAGTGTCACGAGGCCGGTAATGTCGGCGGGGTTGAAGATCACCACGCAGAACTTGGCGTCCGGGCAGTAGTTCTTGATGTTCTGGCCCAGTTCTTCAGCAGCCTTTGAGTTGCCTACGAGCAGGTCTTCACGGGTCATACCCTCCTTGCGGGGAGCACCACCCGATGAGATGATATACTTGGCACCGGTGAAGGCTTCCTTCGGGTCGGTGGTCGATACGATGTTGGCATCGTCGAAGCCACACTGGCGCATCTCTTCAGCCACGCCCTCTGCCGAGAAGACGTCGTAAAGACAGATGTTGGGGGTAAGACGAAGCATCAGTGCGGTCTGCACCATGTTGGAGCCGATCATGCCAGCTGCGCCGACAATCACGAGTTTGTCATTGGTTAAAAATTCCATAACTGTTTGTTGATGATAATTATATGATTCTTATATTCTTTTACCCTGTGATGGCCCCTCTTTCGGGCGTGAATAGCCGTTGGATAGGTTTCAATCGCAAAATTACGAAAAAAAGACAGATATACCTTATTTATTTGCCACTAAATTTGTGATTAATTCTTAAAATCGCTACCTTTGTCATGTCCAAATAGCAAATCAATGATGAAAGAAACAATCGTAAAAAGGGTGGATATGTTGAGGGAAGTGATGCGCCGTGAGCGTATCGATGCGTTTGTCTTCCCGAGTACCGATGCGCACAACAGCGAGTATGTGGCCGACCATTGGAAAAGCAGGGAGTGGATTTCCGGTTTCGATGGTTCTGCCGGCACCGCTGTCGTCACCATGCACCATGCTGCCTTGTGGACCGATTCGCGCTACTTCTTGGCCGCCGAACAGCAGTTGGCCGGTACGGGCTATGAACTCATGAAACTCAAGGTGGCCGGCACGCCGACCATCGCCGAGTGGCTTGGCAGCGAGTTGGCCGACATCGATGGCGCCATTGTGGGACTGGACGGTGCCGTCAATTCTTACGCTACGGTCGAGGCGCTCACCGCCGAACTGCGTGCACAGGGTGGCATCACGGTGCGGGTCAACTTCGACCCGATGCGCACCATCTGGACAGACCGTCCGGCCATTCCCCTGCATCCCGTGCGCCTGCAATCTTTGGCTTATGCCGGCGAACCGACCCATGAGAAACTCGACCGTCTGCGCCGTGCCCTCCGAGGGAATCACTGCGATGGTATGCTCGTCTCTGCACTCGACGATATCGCATGGCTGCTCAATCTCCGTGGCAGCGATGTCCACTGCAATCCTGTCTTTGTGTCGTACTTGCTGGTCGACTCGCGGCGTGCCACCCTATATATTAATAAGGTGAAGCTCACGGACGAGGTGACGGCCTATCTCGCTGCCGAGGGCGTGGATGTAGACGAGTACGATCGTGTGGGCGACGGACTGGCTCGCTATTTCGAATACAATATCCTGATGGATGCCGACGAGACCAGCGCCCTCTTGCCGCGGCTGGTGGACAAGCGGACCAAGGTGGTTTTCGCCACCTCTCCTGTGCCCATGATGAAGGCGGTGAAAAACGAGGCCGAGATAGCCGGCTTCCGTCAGGCCATGATACGCGACGGTGTGGCCATGGTCAAGTTCCTGCATTGGCTTCGCCCTGCTGTCGAGGCTGGCGGCCAGACCGAAATGAGCATCGACCGCAAGCTGACCGCCCTGCGTGCCGAGCAGCCCCTCTTCCGCGACATCAGTTTCGATACCATTGCCGGTTACCAGGCGCATGGTGCCATCGTGCACTACGAGGCCACGCCCGAGACCGATGTGCCGCTGCGTCCCGAGGGCTTGCTCCTGCTCGACAGCGGTGCCCAATACGACGACGGCACCACCGATATTACCCGTACCATCGCCTTGGGTCCCATCACCGAGGAGCAACGCCATGTCTATACACTTGTGCTCAAAGGACATATCCAACTGGAACTGGCCCGCTTCCCGCGGGGCGCGTCGGGCACGCAGATCGATGCACTCGCCCGGGCAGCCCTCTGGCGCGAGGGGTACAACTACCTGCACGGCACGGGGCATGGTGTGGGTTCCTGCCTCAATGTGCATGAGGGTCCCCACCAGATTCGTATGGAGTACAGGCCTGCTCCACTGCTTCCGGGCATGACCGTGACCGACGAGCCGGGACTCTATTTGGCCGACCGCTTCGGCGTGCGTATCGAGAACACGCTGCTTATCAAGGAGAGCCTGACAACCGAGTTTGGCGAGTTCCTGGAGATGGAGTCGCTCACGCTGTGTCCTATTGACAAGGCCCCCATCGACCGCTCCCTGCTGTTGCCGGAAGAGGTGGAATGGCTCGATAGATACCACCAGATGGTGTTCGACCGCCTGTCGCCCTACCTCGATGACGAAGCGCGCGCATGGTTGGCAGATGCCACCTCGCCATTGGCATAGGTAGCGTCGGGGAGATAGGGTGCTTTGCGTGCCGGTATCCTGAAGCGTGCCGGGAAATCAAACTGTTGATAAAAACATAAAACCGATAAGGAGCCAGATGGAATCCTTATCGGTTTTGTGTTTGGGATTGGATGCGTTGGTGAGCGCCTTATTTCTCGTTGAGTACCAGTTCTATGACATAGTCAATCTCCTCGCTTGTCTTGGGCAGCGTCACCAGTATGCCGCCTTTCTCCTGCTTGAAGGCCAAGGGAGCCTTGTCGATAAACTGCATGACTTTTTTCACCTTGGTGGTCAGCGGGAGATAAAGTGCATCGTCCTGTCTGTCTAAGACATGGACAAACAGGCGGTTGCCCTTACGGGTGGAAACACCCCATGCGTGGGGAGCTATGTCGCCACCGCGTGTCCCATAAATCGTTTCGCCGTATTGGCTCAACCATTCGCCCACCTTTTTCAGGTTGTCCACGGCGGTAGCGGGTAACTCGCCGTTGGGCTGAGGACCGATATTCATCAGCAGGTTGGCATTCTTTCCGGCGGCTTTGACCAGATAGTGAATCAGAGCTTTGGGCGATTTGTAATTCTGGTCTTCAATCTTATATCCCCACATGCCGTTCATTGTCTCACAGGTCTCCAATGGGAGCGCACTGATCGACTGTCCGGAGAGTCCGGCACTGTTTTCGCCGGGCAGGTCGCGCTCAAACATTTGGAAGTCTTCGCCTGCATAGGGAGTACGGTGATGGTTGTTGCCCACCAGGCAAGCGGGCTGCAGTTTGTGGATCAGGGCGTATTGCTCTTCAAACTGCCAATCGAAGTCTTCGGGCTGGTCCCAAACACCGTCAAACCAGATGGCACCTATCGGACCGTAGTTGGTGAGCAACTCGGTCAGCTGATTGTTCATGAACTTGTAGTAACTTTTCCAGTCTCCGTGTCCTTTGGGGCGCCCGGTTCCTTGTCCGGTGCGTCCTTGCGGATAGTCGTCACGTTTCCAGTCCAGATGTGAGTAATAGAAGTGGAGCTTGATGCCTTGTTTCTGGCACTCTTCGGCCAATTCTTTCAGCACATCGCGCTTGAAAGGCGTGGCATCCACAATGTTGAAGTCAGACTCTTTGGTGTCGAACATGGAGAAACTGTCATGGTGTCGGCTGGTGATGCAGATGTATTTGGCACCAGAAGCCTTGATGGCAGAAACCCATTCCGCAGCATTGAAGCGTGAGGGGTAGAATCCGGAAGCCAGTTTGGCATACTCATCCCGGTCGATGTTGCGGTTGTTCATATACCATTCTCCTTGGGCGGTCATGCTGTAGATACCCCAATGGAGGAAGATACCGAACTTGTTGTCTTGGAACTCCTGACGTGCTTTCAGATTCTCGGGCGTGGGAGTGTAGTCACCCGATTGCTGTGCAAAGAGGGAGCTTCCGGCCAGTAACGACATGGTTGTGCTAAGGCAGATTTTACGAATCAGTTTATTTCTCATAATGTATATAGTATTTCTTACTGCAAAGATAGTGCAAACCGAATGCAATAAAAAGGAAAAAGCGAAGTTTTTTCAATTTTTATTGCTGAGGTGCCGCCT
>JBJEAU010000075.1:36624-49371 GCA_051869355.1 Prevotella sp.
ATTTTTATTGCTGAGGTGCCGCCTAATTTTTCCAAATACTGAAGGCATCTTAATAAATAAGGGAAAAAACTTTGTCTTTTCTTTTTATTTTTCTACGGTTTATGCTATCTTTGCCAAAGATTGGCGGCACCTCAGCAATCGGAGCAAGCTCCATTGCATTCGGTTTGCTCAATCTTTGCTTTGAAATCAATGATGTACAAAATGAATATGAAAAGATTAACCTTTTTGGCGTTAGCATTTGCCATTCCCTGTTTGCTCCATGCGCAACAGGCTAAAATGAATCTCGTGACCGAGTCGGGTCAACTCCATTTTGATGTCTCGTACAAAGGACACCCTGTCGTCCTTTCCTCTCCTTTGGGGATGAACATTGACAATCGTCTGCTGGGTAATGACGTGAAAAGTAGCACCGTGACAACTGCGTCGGGGAAGTATAAGACATATACCATTGCGCAAAACAATGGAAGCGTCTATTACCTCGACGCATGGGAATTCGATGACGGCATTGCGCTCCGCTATCGCATCCCGGCCGATGGTCCCCGCTGTGTCTATGGCGAGCAGACGGCCTTCACCTTCCCGATAGGTACCCATGTGTGGTATGCCAGCGGCCCTTTCCAATATGGATGGATACAAGCCTATCAGGATCGTGATACCGGTTCTCTCAACGGCCAGTTGCTGGCTCCTCCTGCTACGTTTCTCCTCCCGGATGGCACCTATGCTGCCATCACCGAAGGCAACCTCTTCCATTTTCATGGAGCTGTCTTGTTTGGCAGGGAAGGCAACCGCGTACAGTTTGGCTATGTAGAAAACAAGGGACATGTGGAATCGGGTACCATCACGGGATTGCCCGCCTCCAAATACTGGCATGCCGAGGTGCGCGACATACCGTGGATAGCCTCACCGCGTCAGGGTGCCAAAGAGATTGTTACCCCATGGCGTATCTTGATGTTGGCCGACAACTTGGACGGACTGGTCAACAACCGGATTCTCGCCCATGTGTCTGACCGTCCAGACCCCGTCCTGTTCCCCAAAGGCAAAGATACGGAATGGATTAAGCCGGGACGATCCGTCTTTACTTGGTTGACAGAGGGAGAAGACCGCCTCAGTGTAGCCAATCATAAGAAATTCGTGGACGGAGCCGCCCAATTGGGTTTGGAATCGGTGGTAGTGGATGACGGTTGGGAACTCTGGGGAGAAACCGAAAAGAATGCCAACGGACGTTCCAAGTGGGAACTGCTCAAAGAACTGACCGACTATGCCAAAGCCAAGAATGTGGATATCTGGGTATGGCGTCCTTCCTCTCCACGCTCGGGCAACAAGACCGATATCGGACTGGTGGATGCCCAAGAGCGGGCACGGTTCATGAAGAAGTGTAGGGAAGCCGGTGTCAGAGGATTGAAAATCGACTTTTTCCATACAGAGAACGTGTTCACGGTCAATCTGATGGAAAACATCTTGCGGGATGCTGCCAAGGCTCACCTGATGGTCATCTTCCACGGAGTGAACAAGCCTACCGGCGACAGCTACACCTATCCCAATCTGCTGGCCAAGGAGGCGGTACGCGGACTTGAATGTGTGGGAGCAGAAAACAGTTGGGCTCCTGGGCCGGCATGGCCGTACCACAATACCGTACTGCCATTCACCCGCTGGCTGGTAGGTCCTGCCGATTATACGCCTTTAAACTTCCGCAAATTCTGTCCGTCATCGGTTTCTTTCACGCACCAGTTGGCTACAATCTACACCTTTACCTCTCCCATGCTGATTTTTGCAGCCGACATGGACGATATGCTGTCATGTCCCGGTAGGCAGTTTATCGAAGAGGTGCCTGTGGTATGGGATGAGACCCGCGTATTGCCCGAAAGCCGTATCGGCAAGTTGGCTGCCTTGGCACGAAGGAGTGGCAATACATGGTATCTGTCTGTGCTTAATGGCGAAACACCTTATGAGGGAGAATTCAAGATGGACTTCCTGCCTAAAGGCAAGTATCGGATGACCATTGCATCGGATGATGGCAAAAACTACAAGAAGATTGTCATCAGCAACCGGAAGATCGGAAGCGGGCAGAAACTGAAAGTCAGCCTGCTTTCGGGTGGCGGTTATCTGGCAAAGATTGAGAAATTGTAATCATCGTATAAAATGAAGAAAAGGATGGATGTCCGGTAAAGGAAGTCCATCCTTTTCTTTAGGAATGTAGCTGGCATGTACTCCTTTCTTTATTACTGGAAAGCGGCGAGGTTGTTGGTGCTTTCCAGTTTCGCCTCCAATTTGTCTTCGAGTGCGGCAAACAGGTCGAGTCCGGTAAGTTCCTCAGCCTCGTCCACGGAGAGTGTGGCTGTCTTATACGATTGGCGGCTCTCGTCGTTGTAAAAATAAAACGCGATGGCTTTTTCGTGTCCCGGACGCAGGGACAGGATGGCTTTGAAAAATCCTTCGGGCACATCGATGGCGTGGTCGATACCTATCTGCTCGTGGCGGCGGTTGTCGTAGACAGGTCCGCAGACAATATACAGCTTACCCTCGTTTTTGGCCCATTCGCGGCACTTCATTTCCAACTTGTTCCATGCTCCGCTGTTGAGCGAACCTGCCTGTGGACACATGTTTGACATGTAGAAGCAGTCGTGCATCGCCTCCTCGCTCCACTTCATGTCGCCCGCTGGACACATGTGGCCGCGATCATAGCCCGACCCTTTGTAATCGTAATAGTCTACGCGGTAAGGCGTGGGGATAGCTGGGTCTGCCCAAAACTTGGTGCTGCGCTCCACGGTGCCCTCGGTGTGGTCAGCAGTGAGGCACCAAGCCGACCAGTTGGGCGTGTTGTGCGTCTGGTTATACGAAAGCGTGAATCCTGTGTGCTGGATGACCATTTCCTTGTCGCTGTAGGCTGGCAACTCATAACTGGTAGCCTCTTGCTCCGGGCCTACGGCAACTGTGGTGTCGGTCTGGTTGTTGTCTGTCGGGTCGGCAGTCGTGGACGAGGCTGCCGATTGTTTGCAGGCCTGCAGCGAGGCTACAAACAGGGCGATGTATAAAAAGTATTTGTTCATGCTTGTTTTTCTGCAAAGGTATCACATTCTTCCCGTATAACGGGACGCTCTTCCTGAAAAAATAACATTTGGACAGCATTTTGCCAATTTCAAATGTGCCGAGGTGGGGATAGGAAAAGAAAAAAATGGAGGGAAAAAGCGTAAATTTGGAAAATAAATGTATCTTTGTGGAAAATAGGAAGTATGCTGGCAAGCTGAGCAGGGTTCATCGTACCCCTTTTAGCACTACCATACCCATTGATAGAACCCATACTGAAAACCATTATGAACCTAAAAAACTATCTTGTTTGTGTGCTGTGGGCCGCCTTGATGTGTGCTTGCGCCGATGAGTCGCGTACTTGGCATATCGGCGTGTCACAATGTAGCGAAGATATATGGCGTTATAAACAGAACAAAGAACTCGAAGCAGGAGGCTATGCCTATAACAACGTGCGGTTGGAGTTTGCCTCGGCCGACAACAATGACAGCCTGCAAATCAGTCAGATACAGCATTTCATCGACGAAAGGGTAGACTTGATTGTTGTGGCACCCAACAAGGCGGCCACTTTGTCGGCTGTGATAGACCGCGCATACAATCAGGGCATCCCAGTCGTACTCTTTGACCGCAAGACCAACAGCGAGAAATATACGGCTTATATGGGAGCCGATAACTACGGGATAGGTCAGACGATGGGCAATCTCATCGCCGCCGATATGGGAGGCAAGGGTACACTCGTGGAAATTACCGGACTCAAGGGTTCGTCGCCGGCCATAGAGAGGCATCGGGGATTTACCGACGCACTCAAAGCCTATCCCGGCATCACTGTCATCGCTTCGGAACTCGGTGATTGGACTGAGCGCAGTGGCGAGCAGGCCATGACCGAAGTCTTACGTCACTATCAGGGACCGATAGACTGCCTGTTCGGCCACAACGACCGTCTGGCGCTGGGTGCCCGCAAGGTGCTGATGGCGCATGGGTACAAGGCGGTAAGATATTATGGCGTGGATGCGTTGCCAACGCCCGGTGGGGGAGTGGAATGTGTGCAGAAAGGGATATTGCAGGCTACCTACATCTATCCCACACAAGGTCTGGAACTGATGCGATTGGCGCTGAACATTCTGGAAAACAAGCCCTACGAGCGCAACAATGTGCTCCATTCGGCGGTGGTGGACAAGACCAACGCCGACATGCTGATGCTCCAAAGCAAGGAGCAGCAGCGCACTACCGACAATATCGACCTGTTGCACGGCAAGGTGGACCAATACTTCCTGCAAATCAACCTGCAACGCAAACTCATCATCTTTTTTGTGAGTTTCATTGTCATTGTCGTGCTGCTCACCTTGCTCGTTTACCGTTCTTACCTTGCCAAGGCGAGGCTCAACGACCAGTTGCGCCTGCTGAACGGCAAACTCGGCCGCCGCAATGAGGAACTGCAGAGTCTCTATCGGCAACTGGAAGACATGGCCGATGCCCGCATGGTGTTTTTCACACAGATAGGCCATCAGTTGCGCACGCCCCTCACCCTCATTGCCGGTCCCGTGGAGAAGCTGTTTGCCGACACGACACTGCAGGGTACCGCCCGCAAACTGGTGGAGATGATGCAACGCAACATGAAGACACTCACCCACTTGGTAGACGAAATGGTGGACGTGCGCGAGATAGACGTGGCCAAACTGGAAGTGCCAGAAGATGTGGCACAGGCTCCGTTGCCCCTCCTTGAAGAGGCTGAGGCCGATACCGGTGAAGCTATGGCCGACGCAGGCAAGCCAGAGGTGCTGGTGGTAGACGACAATGCCGATGTGAGATACCTTGTCAGGTCCATCCTGAATGCGCATTACCGTGTGGTACTGGCAGCCAACGGCGAGGAAGGACTGGCCGTGGCGCGCCAGCGGGTGCCCGATTTGGTGGTGAGCGATGTGATGATGCCCGTTATGGACGGGTTGGCGATGTGCCGGGAACTGAAACAGGATGCCGTGACCTGCCATATCCCTGTGGTCATGCTCACTGCCCGCATGTTGGAGAAACAGCGTGCCGAGGGATATGCCCACGGAGCCGATGCCTATATTACCAAGCCGTTCTCGGCCGAGGTGCTGCTGGCTCGTATCGAGAACCTGCTGACCATCCGGCAACGCATGCGGCAGTATTATATGGCACAGCCGACGCAGCCTTTGGCCGAAACCGACAGTCAGGCAGTTTCTCCTTCGGCGCTCAGTCAGCGCCCTGCTGTCGATATGGCAATCGGTGCGCGCGACAAAGCGTTTATGGACAAGTTTCAGACCGTGGTCCAAGCCCACCTGTCAGAGACGGGACTGAGTGTGGAGACAGTCGGCAGCGAACTGGGGTTGAGCCGTGTGCAACTTTATCGCAAGGTAAAGGCGCTGACGGGACAGTCGCCAGTAGAGCAGATACGCTGCCAGAGGCTTGCGGAGGCACGCATCCTGCTGGCTGGAGGCAGTCTCTCTATCTCCGAGGTGGCTTACCGCACCGGCTTCACGTCTCCCTCTTATTTCTCCAAGTGTTTCAAGGACGAATATGGCATCCAACCCGGCGAGGCCAGGGTAGGTGATAGGACCGAGCATAACGAATGTGACCCCAAACGATAACAAGAATCGTTCATTTGCTGTCAAAAATGTTTCAACGAAACAAATCTGCCAGCCGATGAACGATTTTTTATCCCTCCTCAACCATGCTTTGGATAATTTTGCAGCATCAGTTTCAAAATTATCAATCATCAAAACAAAAACGAATCACATGATGGAAAAAAGACCTAATGCTAAATTCCTGTTGCGGAAGTATGGTTTGATGGCCGTAGTTTCACTGCTTGGCACGGGCGTCGCTTGTGCGCAAGAATCGTCTAAGGACAAAGAGGAGGGCAATAGGAACGTGATGCTCAACGCATCGAGTGCTAACGGACCGCGCGAAATCCAGATTGGACTTCCGTCGGCAGATGTCAATGTATTGGAAAACGGATTGCCCGTGACCTATGCCACCAATCCCCATCCGGTCAATGCCAACTGGCGTTCTGACGCCAGTCTCTCGCATGTGGGATTGCTCAAGATCTCGGAGACCGCCATTACCACCGGCAACATCGGTTATGCGGTCAACTCGTTCAGCCAGCTTGGCCAAAAAGGCTTTCATGGCAAGCTGGACTACAAGACCAATCATTTCGGCCTGCAGGAAGTGTCGCTCAATGTGAATGGAGACATGCCGCATGACTGGTTGTACAGCGTGAGCATGTACCAAGACTTCGATCCCGGTACCTTCAAGATACAGTCGTCGCAGTATCAGGACCGCACCCAACTCTACAAGGCAGCCCTCACGCACCTCTATGCCGATGACCGCGGGTCGTTGACGGCGATGTATCATTATTCCAACTCGCATCCCGTAACCAACTATGCCACGCAGTCGGCACCATTTATCTATGTGGGCGACGGCAGTGTCAAGGAGTATGGCAAGTTTGCCTTGGGAACCACCAGTTATCTGCCCACAGATGCCGTGATGACCTACCGCGACATGCGGACGGGAGAGCTGGCGCAGACCACCCTCTATGATGCTTGCGAAAACCGGTCCAGCGAGTTCTCGCTCATCAACGACTATCACTGGGACAACGGACTGTCCTGGCGGGTGGCTGCCCGATACGACCATGCGCGTGGTGCCTTTGTCTATCAGACCCCGATGGCGCTGCTGGCTGTATCCGGCAACGATGCCTACCGCTATCTCCAACAAGATATTGACGGAAAGTGGAGTGCCTATCGTGGCGACTACGTGCAGACCCGCATGAGCTGCCTCAATGCCGGCGACATAGACGAGGTGCTGTTTACCTCAGAGCTCACCCGCAAGTTGCATAACAGCACGTGGCGGTTGGGTCTCAACGAGTGGTACTATCACATCGACTATACGTCGTGTACCACCATGTATGACCAGAGCGTGCCTGCCGACGGCAGTTTCCCTGTAAGGCTTTATGATGCCAACCTGCGCGATGGCTATTTCTACGATTACAACAAGAATGCTTCCGAGTATTATCGTGGACACGAGAATAAGCTGGCCGCCTATTTCACCCACGACTGGGACATCTGCCGACAGCTGAATCTCTATTACGGATTGCGTATGGAGTGGCAGAAACTACGGGGCGTGAATGCTGCCGTGCGCAATGCCAACGGCGATTTTGTGGGACGTTTCAGCGACTATTACATGGGAGCCACCGCGCCCGACGGCACGCGCATTGCCGACAACAAGCTCAGCTACGATTGGTTCAACTATGCGTTCACGGCGGCAGCCACCTACAAAGTGAACGACCGTTTTGGCCTGACCGGCGATTTTACCTACATCGTGCAGCATCCGCGGTTCGAGAACTTCGCATCGGCTACGCTCCCCAACACCGACAAGATCAGTGTGCCGCTGGGTCGCGCCGGTGTCTATTACAACAACAGTTGGATGAGCCTCACCTCCCTGCTCTCTTACATCTCCAAGACCAATAACAATTCCACGCTGAACCTCCAGCACGGCAGCGAAATCATGGCAGCACCGCTTACCTACGACATACAGACATGGGGCTGGACCACAGACGTGATGGCGCACCCCGTCAAGGGACTCGACATCCACTTCCTGTTTACCTACCAGAAACCCACTTACAAGAAATACGAGACCAGCATCACTTTCTCCGACGGCTATGTGGGTCAGATCAATGCCACCGGCAACACCGTGGCAGAAATTCCCGAGATTCTGATCGAGTTCGACCCCAGCTACCAGCTCACCAAGGACCTCAGGCTCTGGACCTCGTTCCGCTATTTCAGCAAGACCTATGCCAATATCAACGAGGCCTATTACTTCAATGGCCATTGGGAGACCTTCGGGGGCGTGAACTGGCAGGTCAACAAGCGGCTCGCTCTGGGCTGCACCGTGGTCAATTTCCTCAACCAGACGGGTGCCAAGGGAAGCATTGCCGGTGCCGAACTGATTACCAAGGATGAGGCCAAGGACATAAAGAACCAGCTGATGACGGGCAGTTACCTGCGTCCGTTCACCGTAGAATTTACCGCTTCACTTCAATTCTGAAAACACAACCATTTAATCGGATATATACAATCATCATCAAACAGCAACAACAATGAAACATATCATCATACTCTGTGTAGCAATGGTAGCCGCCACACTCACAGCAACCGCACAAACACTGAATATCAGTTATCACGGCGACACCGCCATTGTCAAGATAGACCAACCCATGCGATACCTGCTCCTGCCCATAGAGGAGGAGCAGGCCGAGGCACAGGTGCTGCTCGATACGGGCAAAGCCACCGACACGTGGATGGATGTACGCCTGGCCCGCACCAAGACCGACTATTACGTGCCGTTTGCCCTTGGCAGGGGCGCACAGGCCACCGTGCGCATACGGGGCATGAAACAGGACGACCTGGCCATGAAGCAGCTGAGGCTGTCTGACACTTGGGACGTGACCAATACCGACTTTTACCGTCCGGTCTATCACCACACACCGCTTTACGGCTGGATGAACGATGCCAACGGACTTACATACAAGGACGGCGAGTACCACCTCTATTTCCAGTACAATCCATACGGTTCTAAATGGGGCAACATGCACTGGGGACATTCCGTCAGTCGCGACCTCATACATTGGCAGTATCTCGAGCCTGCCATCGCCCGCGACACCCTCGGACACATCTTCTCGGGCAGTACAGTGGTCGATACCCGCAATTCCGCGGGATATGGCAAGAACGCCATCATTGCCTTCTACACCTCTGCCAGCGACAAATATGGACAGATACAGTGTATGGCATACAGCAAGGACAATGGCCGCACGTTTACCAAATTTAAGGGCAATCCTATCCTCACTCCGTTTGACGGTCTGAAAGACTTCCGTGATCCGAAGGTGTTCTGGTATGAGCCTGCCAAGTCGTGGTATATGATAGTCTCTGCCGACAAGAACATGCGCTTCTACAAGTCGAAGAATCTCAAGAGATGGGAATATGTAAGCGAGTGGGGCAAGGGCTATGGTGCACAGCCCAACCAGTTTGAGTGTCCTGATTTCTTCCCGCTTTATGTCGATGGAGACAAGTCGAAGATGAAGTATGTGATGATCGTCAATATCAATCCCGGCTTTACTTTCGGCGGCAGCGCTACACAATATTTCGTTGGCGATTTCGACGGAAAGGAGTTCAAATGTGATGCTGACCCAAAGACCGTGAAATGGCTCGACTGGGGCAAGGACCACTATGCCACTGTCACCTTCTCCAATCTTGGTGAACGCATTGTCGCCGTGCCATGGATGAGCAACTGGCAGTATGCCAATGTCACTCCCATCCGCCAGTATCGCGGAGCCAACTCTCTTCCTCGCGAACTCAAACTTTTCTCAAACAATGGAGAGGTGTACCTGTCGGCCGGTGTTGTTGAGGAGGCACGTTGTCTTCGCAAGGATACAACAAACGTAGGCGATGTGGAGGTAGATAATGCCAATCCTCTCGTGCTCCGCGATGTCGTTGCCTCAAAAGCTGAAGGGGCAATGGAGATTGAGGCCGACGTATGTCCGGGTACGTCTGATGTGGTAGGTCTGTCTCTTTTTAATGACAAGGAGGAACGCACGCTTATCTATCTCGACCTTAAGAATGGGCGCATGGTGATGGACAGAAGCGAAAGTGGACTCACCGACTTCGGTAAGCGTGCCGAACGCCATTTCATCGAGAAGAATGCAGAGGCTGCCGGCGAGATGAAGGGGAAACTGTCCCAGGATATAGCCGTGAACTACAAAAACGATTTCGCACTCGGCACATGGGCTCCGCTCTCGCTTTGTGGAGAAGGTTCAAAGGCATACCCTTTCGGCAAAGAGTCGCAGACTTATCATCTCGATATTTTCGTGGACAAATGCTCGGTCGAGATCTTTGTGGATGGAGGTCGTATCGCGATGACCAACTTGGTGTTCCCCACCGTTCCTTATCATCATGTTAAGGTCTATGCCGAAGGTGGCAAGGCGAAAGTGTCAAACCTCAAAATCCACACGCTTGCCCTATGAAAACCAATTTTCGCATGGCCATCATCCCGGTGATGCTCTCCTTCTTCGCCATGGGTTTCGTAGACTTGGTAGGCATTGCCTCCAACTACGTCAAGGAAGACCTGTCGCTCACCGACTCGGTGGCCAATATATTCCCCTCGCTGGTGTTTTTTTGGTTCCTTATCTTCTCGGTGCCCACCAGCATGCTGATGAACAAGATCGGGCGCAAGCGTACCGTGCTCCTTTCGCTGCTCGTCACGGTGCTCTCACTGCTCCTGCCGCTCTTTGGCGAGACCTTCCCCATCATGCTGGTGTCGTTCTCGCTGCTGGGTATCGGCAACGCGCTCATGCAGACTTCGCTCAATCCGCTGGTGTCTACCGTCATCCGCGGCGGCAACCTGGCCTCCATCCTCACCTTCGGCCAGTTTGTCAAGGCCATCGCCTCGTTTATGGCTCCTTATATCGCCATGTGGGGTGCACTGGCCACCATCCCCTCGTTCGGACTGGGTTGGCGGGTGCTCTTCCCCATCTATATGGTGATAGGTGTGCTGGCTACGCTGCTGCTGTGGGCTTCGCCCATCGAGGAGGAGCAGATGGAGGGCAAGTCCTCGTCCGTCCTCGCCTGTGTCAGACTCTTGTCGCGCCCCATCGTGCTGCTCTCTTTTCTGGGCATCATGTGCCACGTGGGTATCGATGTAGGTACCAACACCACGGCTCCCAAGATTCTGATGGAGCGGTTGGGTGTGACGCTCAACGAGGCAGCTTTCGCCACCTCCCTGTACTTTATCTTCCGTACCATCGGCTGTCTTACGGGCTCCTTCTTCCTCCGCGTCATGAGCAACCGCCTGTTCTTCGTCCTCAGCGTGGTGATGATGGCACTCGCTATGGCCGGACTGGCCGTGGGTACCTCGCAGACCGTGCTCTATGTGGCCATTGCCCTGGTGGGTTACGGCAACTCCAACATCTTCTCCATCGTGTTCTCGCAGGCTCTCAGGTCAGACCATTCGTGCCAAAATGAGATCAGCGGCCTCATGATCATGGGTCTCTTCGGCGGCACGGTGTTCCCCCTCCTCATGGGCTTCGCCAGCGATGCCCTGGGACAGATCGGTGCTGTCATCGTGATGGCAGTGGGCGTGATTTATCTCTTCTCGTATATTCGTAACATAAAGGAAGTTTAATCAATAACAACTATCAATCATTTAAAACACAATTATTACATGGAAAAAGACCTTATTGTAGGATTGGGCGAGGCACTTTGGGATTGCCTGCCCGAGGGCCGCAAATTGGGCGGCGCCCCTGCCAACTTCGCTTATCATGCTGCACAGTTCGGTTTCGACGGCCGGGCGGTGAGTGCTGTCGGCAACGATGCGCTCGGTGACGAGACATTGGCTGCGTTTGATGCCAAGCATCTGAACTATGTGATGCCGCGTGTGGATTTCCCCACGGGTACGGTACAAGTGGAGCTCGACGAGGTCGGTGTGCCCACTTACGATATCAAGCAGGATGTGGCTTGGGACAATATCCCCTTCACCGACGAGGTGGAGCAGGCGGCCCAACGCTGCCGTGCCGTGTGCTTCGGTTCGCTGGCCCAGCGCAGCGAGGTATCGCGCCGCACCATCCAGCGTTTCCTCGATGCCACGCCCAAGGACTGTCTGCGCATCTTCGACATCAACCTGCGCCAGAACTTCTACTCCAAGGACGTGCTGTGCGAGTCGTTGCGCCGCTGCAATGTGCTGAAGATCAACGATGAGGAGTTGGTCATCATCGGCCGCATGTTTGGCTACCCCGGTCTCGATTTTGAGAACAAGTGCTGGCTCATCCTCGGCAAGTACAATCTCGATATGCTCATCCTCACGTGTGGGGTCAATGGCAGCTATGTCTTCTCCAAGGGAGCCATGTCGTATCTCGAGACCCCGAAGGTGGAGGTGGCTGACACTGTGGGTGCAGGCGATTCGTTTACCGGTTCGTTTGTCGCCTCCATCCTCTCCGGCCTGCCCATCCACGAGGCCCACAGGCGTGCTGTCAACGTGAGTGCCTATGTCTGCACCCAGCAGGGAGCCATGCCTACGTTGCCCGAGGAACTCACCAATCTGAGCGTCGGGTAGGTTCTCTCTCCCGGCCATGAATCACTCCCGCGCGGAATTGGTCATGGCCTATCCCAATCGTAAATGCCACGTTTAGGTGAGCTAAATGCCACGTTTAGCCCGCCTAAAGGTGGCATTTACATTTCGGGAACGAGGGATAGGGTGAGGGCAAAACACTTCGTATCGGCACAAAGGATAATGATAAAAACAACTTTCTAACGCCTGTTTACATTTTTAAGGCCGAAAAAGTGTAATAAATTACATTTTTAAGGACGAATAAATGCAGTGTTATACATTTTTAAGGACGAAATTGGCAGAGATGTTGGGAAATCCATGTATCTTTGTTGCAGAAATCATGACGATATGGAAAGGGAAGCGATAAAACTACTAAATGAATGGAAAGTTAGACCCAATCGCAAACCATTGATTATCCGTGGTGCGAGACAGGTGGGAAAAACTTGGCTGATGATGGAGTTTGCCCAAAAGGCATACGACAAATGGGTGTATGTCAACTTTGAGGACGAGGAGATGCTCCAACATGTGTTTGAACAAGATTTCAATATTCCGAGAATCCTTGATGCCAGTTGGAAACGCCACGCGAGTTTGACCCCCGAGGGCAAGCGACGATGACCCCCG
>JBJEAU010000076.1:0-10724 GCA_051869355.1 Prevotella sp.
CCACGCTTTTTCTATGTCTTTAATTGAGGTCCTCGCCCCCAGCAATGAGTAAGTGATGCGCATAAACCTGAAGTGAAAAATGAACATGGCATATGTTCGAGGTCGTATGTACCTTATGTCGAAGTTGGGCCTATTGAAAGGGCTGAAGTGTTATCAAGGTTGTTACAAGGGTGGCAGTGCCTGCTATACTTATCGTGAACACGCTGGTGGGAAGATTCTGCAAGGCGAGTTTTTCTATATGAACCGGAGTGTGTCGCCGTTTGACGGGCGTAGGAAGGACGCTGCTTGCGGAACATTTGCTGAAGGGCAGAAGCATGGGCTGTGGCGTTACCGTTTAAAGTCTAAGAGGCAACAGATTCAGATGGCTATTCGCTATCGTCATGGGCTCCGCCACGGCCTGTATCAGGCCACCGTTGGCGAAGAGAGCATCCCCAGATGGGTACAGCATCGGCTTAGCCTCACTTTTGTCGATGGCTTGCCGGTGGGACGGGTTATAGCGGTGCTCAACGGATGTAGCATCAGTGGCCAATGTGATGCCAAGGGACTGCCAGATGGCCTTTGGGAAAGATTGCCGGTAGCGATGGGAGACAGCCAGCGCTGCTATTATGAAGTATGGGAAAATGGCAGCTTGTACGAGTCTTATTATACCCTGCCGCAACATGGGGCGACCCGTTGCCCGTGTGCGCCAACCATTCAGGACCAACTGTGCTTTTTTGTGCGTACTTACTGCCAACCGTTGGAGCGTATGATTACGGGGGCCACCCATACATGGGATGGAACGCTGGGTAAGGTCGCCGAATGATGGTGGGGGAATCTCACAGTACCTCGTCCATTGCCACATCGTGTGCATCGGTAGGTACGTGTGCGGTCTTCTGAAAATCAAAACAGATACCTATCTTATAGGCCCGGGGAATAAGGGGCAAGAATCGGTCGTAGTAACCCTTGCCACGGCCAAGCCTGTGACCTTCGGCATCAAAACTCATGCCGGGTACGACAGCCACCTCTATGCTGTCGTAATCGGTAAAAGCAGTTCTTGTGGGTTCTAAAATGTGGAATGCACCCTCCTGTAAATCGTCTGGAGAGGTGAGAGGGCACACGGTCATCTCTCCATCGCCTGTGACCACGGGCAGCAACACGGTCTTGCCTGCGGCTAACAATTGGTTGATGGCCTGACGGGTGTCTACCTCGTCGGGCAGCGAGCAATACAAAAGAATGGTATGGGCGGCCTGTATGCGCGGATGCGCCATCAACCGCGCGATGGGTGCAAGCGACAGCTCGGCCAGTTGCATGGCGGTAAACTGTCGCTTACGTGCCCGTATTTCTCGGCGTAGTTGCTGTTTAGGCATGGGCTGTCAACCTGTAGGTGGTGTGGGTGGGACGGTAGTCGTAAGGACGCTTGGTCTGCGCCACCTTTTGTGCCTGTTTCTCCTCTGGTTCCGATTCGGGCTTCTGGGGGAACGCAGCATTTTCCCTGAATACCTTCTTGGCCGCCTCTATGGTCGGGTCGGTCAGGTTCAGGTATTGGTTCCAAGCCTCCTCGTCGAGCATGTTGTAGATTACTCTGCTGTTGATGTACTGGTCCAGCAGCTTGTACGACTTGCGTATCATGAGGTTGCGCCGCTGCAGGCCATGCTTGTCGGCATAGTTGGCAAACTTGTCCACCAGATTCTGCTGTTTCAGATAGTCATACAGTTCCATCATCTCCGTAAAGTTGTTCAGCTTCATGCGGTTGTCGTCTGTATAGGTGTAGGCAAACTGCAGTATCAGTCCGCTCATGGCAGCCTTCTTGTAATACGAGGTCATGCCCAGCGTGTCTTCGGGTACAAAGATGTCGGGTGTGATACCTCCTCCGCCATACACGGTGCGTCCTATGCCCGTGTGATAGGCAGGACCGGTGTGCTTGATGGAGTCTTGGGAGAAATATTCGCCATGCTCGTAGCGGGCGATAAGGTCTTGGGCATACTGGGCTTCGTCACCCATCGTGTAGGGCTTCTGTATGCAGCGTCCCGACGGGGTGTAGTAGCGCGCAATGGTCAGCCGCACCATGCTGCCATCGGGAAATTCGATTTGCTTCTGTACCAGACCTTTTCCGAAAGAGCGCCGGCCGATGATGGTGCCGCGGTCGTTGTCTTGGATAGCGCCTGCAAAGATTTCGGCAGCCGATGCCGATCCCTCGTTGATGAGCACGATGAGCGGTATCTCCTTGTACGAGCCGTGGCCGTCGGAGCGGTATTCCTGTCGGGGTTGCTTACGTCCCTCGGTGTAGACTATCAGTTTGTTTTTGGGCAAAAATTCATTGGCCATCTGCACGGCACGCTCCAGATAGCCGCCCGTGTTGTCTCGCAGGTCGATGACCAGATTTGTAAAGCCCTGTTGCGACAGTTTGGCCAGCGAGATGAGCAGTTCAGCGTACGTGGTCTCCGCGAAATTCTTGATACGGATGTATCCCGTCTGCTCGTCGAGCATGTACGTGGCAGCAATGCTTTTCTGTGGTATCTCGCCGCGGGTCACGGTAAAGTTTTTCACCTGCTTCGAGCCATAGCGCACTACACCTATCTTCACCTTGGTGTCCTTGGGACCTTTCAGCCGGTGCATGGCCTCCTCATTGGTCACCTGCTTGCCTACGAAAGTTTGTCCGTCCACCGTCACAATCTTGTCTCCGGCCAATAAGCCAGCCCGTTCTGCAGGTCCGTTTTTCACCACATTCTGCACGTGTATCGTGTCTTGGCGTATGGTAAACTCGATGCCCACGCCCGAGAACGATCCTTTCAGGTCATCGTTGGCCGTCTGCACATCCTTGGCGCTGATGTACACCGAGTGGGGATCCAGCTCAGAGAGTATCTGCGGGATGGCCTTGTCTACCAGTGAGTCTATGTTGACCGCGTCTACATACTGGTCATCGATGATATGCAGCAGGTTGTTGAGCCTGTTGCTGCCACTGTTGATGATATTGAGCCTGTTGCCCGAGAAGTGGTTGGCATAAAATGTGCCGATCACGATACCTATGACCACGCACAGGGCCATGAAAAAGGGAGCGTAGCGGTTATTCCTGTTCTGGTTCATTGTCTTTTTCTTCTGGATTGAGGTAAACTACTTCGATATTGGCTTGCTTGAGCAGGTTGATACCATCCTCAAGCCTGTATTTCTCGCCGTACACCACCCGTTTGATGCCGGCTTGGATGATGAGTTTGGCGCACTCTATGCAGGGCGAGGCGGTGACGTAGAGCGTGGAGCCGTCGCTGTTGTTGCTGCTCCTTGCCAGTTTGGTGATGGCATTGGCCTCGGCGTGCAGCACATAGGGCTTGGTCACGTTGTTCTCGTCCTCGCACACATTCTCAAAACCGCTCGGCGTACCGTTGTAGCCATCGCTGATGATCATTTTGTCCTTCACCACGAGCGCGCCCACCTTGCGGCGTATGCAGTAAGAGTTTTCTGCCCATATCTGCGCCATTCTCAGATAGCGCAGGTCCAGCTTCTGCTGTTTGTCATTGTGTCTGCTGTCCATTGCTTGTCGTGTTTGGAAGTATGCCGTTGCGGCGCAACAGGGCGTCGATGGTCGGTTCCTGTCCCCTGAATCGCTTGTAGAGCGTCATCGGGTGCTCGGTTCCTCCTTTTGAGAGAATCTCTTGGCGGAAACGTTGTGCGGTCTCTTGGTCGAAGATGCCATGCTCGCGGAACACGCTGAAGGCATCGGCGTCGAGCACCTCGGCCCACTTGTAGCTGTAGTAGCCAGCTGCGTAGCCTCCGGCCATGATGTGCGAGAACTGGGTGGTCATGCACGCCTCCGGTTGTTGCGGCGTGATGATGGCTTCGGCCCAAGCCTGCTGCTCAAAGGGGATGATGGGCTCGGCGAAGGGTTCCCGAAGGGTGTAATAGGCCATGTCGAGGAGCCCGAAACTCACTTGGCGCAGGCAACTGGAGCCCGCCATGAAGTTGCGGCTCTTGATGATGCGGTCTATCAGTTCGTCGGGGATGGGTTCTCCCGTCTGATAGTGGAAAGCAAAGGTACGCAGGAAGTCGCGTTCCACGGCATAGTTTTCCATAAACTGTGACGGCAGTTCCACAAAGTCCCACCATACATTGGTGCCCGAGAGGCTTTGGAAGCGTGTGTTGGCAAACATGCCGTGCAGCGAGTGCCCGAATTCGTGCAGGAAAGTCTCCACCTCGCCCAGCGTGAGCAGGGCTGGCTTCTCATCGGTAGGCTTGGTCAGGTTCATGACCAGGCTCACGTGCGGCCTGACGTTGTTCCCTTGACTGTCTATCCACTGGCCCTGGAATTCTGTCATCCATGCACCGCCCTGTTTTCCCTTGCGCGGGTGGAAGTCAGCATAGAGTACGGCCAGATAGCTTCCGTCGCGATCCAAGACCTCGTATGCCTTGACATCGGGGTGGTAGACGGGAATATCTTCGCGCTCATGGAATGTGATACCATATAGGGTAGTGGCCAGTCCGAACACGCCCCTGATGACATTCTCCAATTTGAAGTACGGACGCACCATCTCTGCGTCGATGGCATACTTCTCCATCTGCAGTTTGTGGGTGTAGTAACCCATGTCCCACGGCTCCAGCACAAAGTCGTCGCCCTCTAAGCGCTTGGCCAGTGCCTCGATTTCTGCCCTCTCAGCCAGTGCTGTGGGCTTGTAGGCAGCTGTCAGTTCGTGGAGCAGCTGGTACACGCGCCCGGTGTTGCCCGCCATGCGGTGCACGAGCACATAGTCGGCGTATGTCTGATACCCCAACAGTTGGGCAACCTCACGTCTGAGATTGACCAGACGCTCGCAGATGGCGAGGTTGCAGGTATCGTTGTCGTGGGTGCATCGGGTGCAGTGCTGCCGGTACATCTCGCGACGCAACTCGCGCTGCGTGGAGTAGGTCATAAACGGCGAGTAGCTGGGCGAGTCGAGCGTGAAGATCCAGCCCTCCTTGCCTTTCTCCTTAGCTGTGGTGGCAGCGGCCTCGCGGGCGGTTTCGGGCAGTCCGTCAAGCTGCGCCTTGTCGGTGATGTGTAGTTCGTATGCCTTGGTCTCTTTGAGCAGATTCTGCGAGAACTGTAATGACAGCAGGCTTGCCTCTTCTGTCAGCTGGCGCAGTTTTTCCTTGTCGCTGTCGCAGAGCAAGGCTCCGCTGCGCACAAAACCGTCGTAGGCGTTGTTGAGGAGCATCTGCTCCTCGGGGTTGAGGGGTCGATGATGCTCGTACACATGCTTGATACGGGCAAAGAGCTTGCTGTTGAGTGCCACGTCGTTGGCATGGCGGGTGAGGATAGGGCTCAGTTTCTGGGCCAGTTGATCCAGTTGGTCATTGGTTTCTGCACTGAGCATGCAGGAGAAGACTGTCGACACGCGGTCGAGCAGGCTATAGTAATTTTTGCCCTTTGAGGTATCTGTGCGGGCAATGGTATTCTCAAACGTGGGTTCTTCGGGGTCGTTGATCAGGTTGTCCACGGCCTCGTCGTCCCTGCGTATTCCCTCCATGAATGCCTCCTCGTAGTCTTCGAACTTGATACGGTCGAAGGGTACGGTTTCATGAGGCGTTGGGTATGCCTCCAAGAAAGGATTGGTATGATAAGTAGCTGTGCTTATTTTTTCATCCATACTTTACGTACACATTATATATACATGCAAAAGTAGCAAAAAACTTACATACCGCTGTCCGTAGGGATGTAAATTTAACGTATATTTTACATCAACAGCCTTTCGAGGGCCTGGATGTGGATGGCTCCGCGGCCCAGCGTCAGCAATCCCTCGTCTTGCAGGGCGTTGAGGGCCTGCGATATGTACAGCCGCTTGGTGCCCAATTCGTCTGCCAGTTGCTGCATCTTGATCTTCAGGTGCTTCTCGCCGGCGGGATAGAGGCAATGGGCTTCGAAGAAGTTGATGATCTGCTGTCGCAGCGTGGGCGATGTCTTGCGCCAAGTGCGCGTATGCTGTTTCTGCAAGCGGGTGGAAAGCAGGTTGACCAAGTTGATTCGGAAGATGGTAAAGGTCTCAAAGATACGGTAAACCTCGTCTTTGCTGATGGACAGTACACTGCATGGCGTGAGTGCCTGATAGGTATGGGTGAAGCGTTGGGACAAACCGAAGATGCTCTCTGCCTGAAACATCTCTGGACTGTGCCCTGTCTCGGTCACCGTAAAGGCGTGGTTAGACGAGGTGGTGTGGATATGGATTTGGCCGTCGGTGAGAAAGAGCAACCGGTTGCATGCGTCTCCATCGGCAGCGATAATCTCGCCCGGAGCGTACTTGTGGAACCCGAGTCGGGTATGGGCCACAATGAGCTCCAGATCGCCCTTGCTCATGCCCTGGAAGAGGGTAAACTGCAACAGTTTGTCGTATAGATGAAAATCGGCCACAGGGCGTAGGGATGGGAGGTCAGTTCTCGGTAGTGGCTAATTTGTCCTGCATCGAGGGCGAATACCATACAGCGGTGTTGCCCTCTTTGTCGGTATAGATGAGATAAGCCATCAGTTCGGGATGCTGTGAGAGCAGTTGGCGGGCGCCATCCAGTCCCATGACCATCATCGAGGTGGCGTAAGCGTCGGCCAAGGCACAACTGGACGCCAGCACCGTGGCCGACAATATGTTGTGCTGCACGGGATAGCCTGTCCTTGGGTCTATGGTGTGCGCATATTTTTTCCCGTCTTTGTAGTAGAAGTTGCGGTAGTTGCCGCTGGTGGCCATCGCCTTGTCGGTAACATTGACCACCGTCTGCAGTTCTTCGCGTATGTTGAGCGAGTCCTCGGTGGGTTTGGTCACACCGATGCGCCACGGCACGCGCTTCTCGCTGATACCCTTGGTCACCACCTCGCCGCCAATCTCTATCATATAGTTGGCCACGCCCATTTTGCGTAGCATGCTTGCCACCCTGTCGCAGCCATACCCCTTGGCGATGGCACTGCAGTCGAGCATCACACGTGGGTCGGTCTTGCGTACGGTGGTGGTCCGCCCTGTTACCAGACTCACCTTGCTGTAGCCCACTGTTTGTCGCAGGCTGTCGATGGTGGCCGTATTGGGAAACTCATTGTGCTTGAATCCGAATCCCCATGCGTTGACGAGCGGGGCCACGGTGATGTCGAAAGCCCCGTCTGTCTCCTTGGCGATACGCTGGGCCATCTCAAAAACGTCTATAAACAGTTCGTTCACCGCTACAGCTTCTCCCCGGTTTACCTGAGAGATGATGGAACGGGGATTGAAGGGAGAAAGTGCGTCGTCTACAGCCTGCAACTGCTGGATGATGGCTGAGTGCAGGTCGGTATCGTGCTGGTACACAATGTGGTATGAGGTGCCGAAGATCATCCCTTGGTTGTGCTGGTAGGGCATGTTGTGCTGCTGCCGGATGATGATGACCGTACCCACGATGAGAAACAGCAGAAAGGGAATCTGCCACAGCCGCTTCTTGTTGGTTGGATTCATAGCTGCGATTACAGTTCAAATATCAGATTAAACGAGGCACCAATCCTTGAGCCGCCCTCCTTGCCGTAACCGGGCACGTACCAGGGCTTGCCTATCTCGGGATCCTTGTTAGACAGGCGGCGCTTGTATCTCACGCTCCAGCCCAGTCTGACCATCTTCCATATCTTGGCGTCGATGCCGGCCACAAACTCCATCCAGTGCCATGTGGCCTTGTTGCCCTCATGGTTGTATTCCACCACGTCGCCCCACACGGGGTCGGTGATGCCCGGCGAGGACACATCAAAGTCGAACGAGGAGAAGGCGTAGCGCCCGCCTACATACACCCTGTTGATATCGTGCTTGTTTTTCATCACGTTGAAGTCCACGCCTATACGCCCGTAGGGAGCCGATGACTTGTACGTGAGATTGGTCGCCACGTCATTGGCATCGGCCTTTCCCATACCCAGTTCTATCACCGGGAAGTACTTGTCGCGCAGATTCACCCGCAGGGCAGCCTCGTACTGGCCGTAGTCGCTCAGCGCCAGTTGGGCGATGCCGGCAAGGTCTGCCGAGACGGCCACACCCCTGAAGAGGGGGATGGTGTCGGGCTCGGCCACCATCTTTTTTTTCTGCTGGGCGGTGGCAGGCAGCGTGGCGATGAGTAGCAGGCTAATCGCTAAGAGCCTTGAAGTAAATGAGCAGATGGGCTTTGGATGTGTCATAGCTTACTTTGGGATAGTTGATAGCCACCGAGTCGATGCGGTGGTGGGTACAGGTAACGCTGCCCAGGGTGTGGAACATCGAGGCGGGGCAGTCCACTGCCTCGAAGTGGGGCTCGTTGGTCTTGGTCACCGTCAGCGTGTCGATGGTGGGCGTGCCTGCTTCGGGACGTATGTCCAGGTAAAACACGTCGGTCTCGTACCGATAGCTGAGCGGGATGACAAAACTGTCTACGGGCAAGGCGCGGTTGAGCAGCACGGTGTCGTTGCCCTCGCCGCGTGCCGCTGACACGGTGAGCGTGTCGGTGAGCCGGGTCACGGTGCCAGCCAGCCTGCACTTGGTGTAGACCGCATTGTTGAGCGGACAGTCTATCGACGAGCATGCCGCCATGATCAGGGCAGCCAGCAGGGCGGCTGTTATTTTCCGCATCGTATCGCCTCCTCTATCTGGTAGTCGTTTCGGTTGGGATTGGTGCGGCTCAGCAGGTCGCCGATGAAGCCGGCCAAAAAGAGTTGGGTGCCGATGAGCATCGAGGTGAGGAAGATATAGAACCAGGCAGAGTCGGTCACCAGATGGCCGTAGCTGCCCCGGCTCAGGTCGATGAGCTTGTCGATGCCCAGCACGGCGAGGGCCACAAAACTGATGAGGAACACGATGGTGCCGAGGAAACCGAAGACGTGCATGGGCTTCTTGCCGAAATTGGAGAGAAACCACAGCGTGGCCAGGTCTAAGTATCCGTTGAAGAACCGGTTGATGCCGAACTTGGATTTGCCGTACTTGCGTGCCTGGTGGTGCACCACCTTCTCGCCAATCTTGTCGAAACCGGCGTTTTTGGCCAGATAGGGAATGTATCTGTGCATCTCGCCGTAGACCTCGATATTCTTGACTACCTCCTTGCGGTAAGCCTTGAGCCCGCAGTTGAAGTCGTGCAGATTGTGTATGCCGCTGATTCTCCGTGCCGTGGCGTTGAAGAGCTTGGTGGGCAATGTCTTGGACAGCGGGTCGTAGCGCTTCTGCTTGTAGCCGGACACCAGGTCGTAGCCGTCGTCCATGATCATCTTGTAGAGGCCGGGAATCTCGTCGGGAGAGTCTTGCAGGTCGGCATCCATCGTGATGACCACGTCGCCCTGAGCGGCCTCGAATCCGCAGTAGAGGGCAGGACTCTTGCCATAGTTGCGTCGAAATTTGATACCGCGCACATGCTCCGACCGTGCAGCCAGCTGCTCTATGGCTTTCCACGAACCGTCGGTGGAGCCGTCGTTTACAAATATCACCTCGTAGGTATAGCCGTTGGCAGCCATCACCCGCTCTATCCAAGCGTAGAGTTCGGGGATAGACTCCTCCTCATTGTATAGGGGTATAACAACCGATATGTCCATAATGATGTAATGTATGTTTTAAGGGTTAAACCTGTGGTTTCTCTTGGGTCTTCTCGGTACGCTCCGGCGGCATACCAGCGCTATGGGCAGGCACAGCAGGGTGCCGACACACAGATTCTGCGACATGAAGAGCAGCGCATACTGGATGGGGGTGAGCCCGGCCAGCATCTCGATAGACTCGGTCAGGGTCTTGGTGTCCATGCTCTGTGCCTTGTAGGCCAGCGTGAGCGTCTTGCCGGCCTCGGTAATCATGGCTGCGAAGGATCCGTGGTCAAGGAATCGGAAGTAGGCATACTGCACCACGGCAAAGAGGATGCTGGCGTAAGCTACGGTAAACCATGCATGGGCGGCACCTCTTCGTACCGAGATGACCCCGTCGAGGGCGTGGTCTCTGAAACTGATGGTGCGTGCGCCTACCACAAAGGGGGTGGCCAGCGCCAGTGTGGAGCCAATCGCCGAAGTGGGTGACAGGAGGGTGGCCACAAAACTGGCCGTCCACAGCGCTGCCACTATCGCGCCGTCTATCCGCGCGAAAGCTTTCAGTTGGGTCAATGCCTCTGATATCGTCATAGTTGTGTGCAAAGTTACTGATTTTATCTAATATAATGTACGGGCGTATGTTTATTTTTTGTAAAAATCGCATCCCCCATGCGCCGGCGTGGCAATGGGGGATAAAGAATGAGGGAAAGAACGCTTCCTGCGAAGACATCCTTTCCCTCTGTGAGAGCCTCTTGTCGGATTCGAACCAACGACCCCGAGATTACAAATCACGTGCTCTGGCCAACTGAGCTAAAGAGGCGGGTGGGCAAGCGATTCTTATCGCGCCGCTACAACCTAATACCCTTGCTATGTTCCCATCCTGGGGGATTCAAAGGGAGCTGGCCGTAAGAGACTTGCCCGTGTTGTTGCTGATAAGCGGGTGCAAAGATAGTACTTTTTTATCCAATAAGCAGTAAGTCTCCCTCTTTTTTCAGTGTATTTAACATTTTGTCTGTTCAGCGACGACGGTGACAACCTCAATAATGCTTGCGGTTGGCTATCTGTTTTTAAAAACGACAACAGAGACAGCATCAACAACTTTCTTTATTTTGGTTGTCTCGGTTGTCTAAGTTGTCGTTTGGTTATTTACGACAACAGAGACAACGGGTGACAACCTTTTTATTATTGTTTTCTGAGTCAGTGTTATCATTCGGAAAACGTAAACGTGGCGTTTACGGGTGCTAAATGCCACCTT
>JBJEAU010000077.1:0-10476 GCA_051869355.1 Prevotella sp.
AGGCCCATTGGTGTTCAAAAGGGGTGATTTTTTTTCTATTTGTTTTCACATAGTGTCCTTACGATAGGTGTCAATATTTTCCCCATTCTGCCGTTTGCGATACCTAAAGGTGGCGTTTAGACCTGCTAAACGCCACCTTTACGCCTCGTAAACGCCATGTTTAGGTTTTCCATACTTATCCTTCGTTTTCATGATGAGAGGCTCCACCGTACCGCCGTGGATGGGGTGGAGGAGTGCTGTAGGTTGTGTTTTTTATGAAAAAATGAGGTAGGCTTGCAACCTTATGGCCGCCGAAAACGTCAATAATAGCAAAACGGGTGGCAAGCCGATACTTGCATCGTCGACAAATCCTGCCTTGCCAAGGACAGTTGGGCACAGGTGTGGTAACAATCGGTAAGCCCCACAGGACAACATGCTGCAACGGAAGGGTCTGTTTCTTACATCTGATCTCTCTCTCCAGACCTTCCTTGTCGGCATGTTTCCTGTGGGGCTTGCTGTATGGGTGTGTCGGTACCGTTTAGTGGCGGCTCAGGGTGAGCTTGATCTTGCCCACATAAATGCCACTTTTGCCGTTTTGGTCTACAGGCACCTCGCGCCCGTCCAGATCGGTCACATAGCGCAGTTGCTTAAAGTACGAGTGGGTGTGTCCTCCCAGCACCAGATCTATCCCCCGGCTGTGGCTGATCATCTCTTGGTCGCCCACGCCGCTCTCGGTCCATCCCAGGTGCGAGATACAGATTACCACTTCGCAGTGCTCCTTTTCTCGGAGCGTGCGCGCCATGTCGTTGGCCGTCTGTATGGGGTCGAGATATTCCACCTCGCCGTAGTTCTTGCTGTCCACCAGACCGTCGAGCTTGGGTGCCAGACCGAAGATGCCCACCTTGATTCCTTTCACCTTCAATATGTGATAGGGCTTCACCACCCCTTGGAGCGGCGTGCCGTCTACCCGATAGTTGGCGCAGACCACGGGAAAGTTGGCCATTCGGAAGATGCGTGCCATGTTGTCCAGTCCGAAGTCAAACTCGTGGTTGCCGATGGTGGTTGCCACCACCCCCATGCGGTTCATCAGTCCTATCTCCACATCGCCCTTGAAGAGCGAGTAGTACGAGGAACCCTGCGAGAAATCGCCGCTGTCTATCACCAGCAGGTCAGGGTCTTGCTTACGCTCCTCTTCTATCAGTGCCATGCGCCTCAGGTAGCCACCCCGTCCGGCCAGCATCGTGTCGGCCAGTTGGGCATTGAGCGGCAGTATGCAACTGTGGGTGTCGTTGGTATGCAGGATAGTGAGCGTCTTGGTCTTCTGTGCATTGGTGGCCAGCAGCCATAGGCTCACGGCCAGCAGTAGGGTCAGTCGTCTTTTCATACGTTTGCAGGGGTTAGGGGTTTACGATGATTCTTCCTTCCTTGGCGGCACCCACGTTCTTGTGCTCCCGGAAGTAGTCCATGATGATATAGCGTACATTGTTTTGCTCGTCTTGCGGCGACACCACGTCGGTCTTGGCTTTGAAGGCCACCAGCTTGTCGTTGCCCTGTGCCAGATAGTCGAGCGTGGCTATCCTGTACTTGGCGGCGGGGTCTATCGGCTTGCCGTGCAGCGTGGCTTTGGCCAGTTGGCCGTCGGCCGTGATGCGCAGTTGCACGCCGTGGCTCACGGCTTCGCCCCCTGTAGAGGCTATCTGTGCAAACAGTTCGAGCACTTTGGTGCCCGTCAGCGTGAGCAGGCACAGCTTGTTCTCAAACGGAGCCACGTCGAGCACGTCGCCATAGGTCACCTTGCCCTTGGCCAGTCCGGCCCTGATGCCTCCCATGTTGTAGACGGCCAGGTCGGGATGCTCTCCCCAGCGTGCGGCCCCCCATATCAGGATGTCTGCCAGCAGGTTAGACAGGTCACTCTCTGGTCTCGAGGCAGCCATGTAGTGGTCGGCATAGCCCACCACCGGACTCATGATCGAGTCTACCTTTTGCTTGTAAGGCACCAGAAACGCTTCTGCCGCCGCGGGGATGGCCGCATCGTAGCTGTGGTCCATCAAGATGCGGGTGCGGGTCACACCGGTCACCTGATAGGTGCTCTGGCACGAGGCGAGGGTCATGCCTACGGCGAGCGTCAATGCAATGTATGGTTTTCTCATTGGTTGTTTTTTTTGATAGTTCATTGCAAAAGTAGTGATTATTTGTCACAATCTCATCGCTTTTTTGTATCTTTCCTCTAAAGAAAAATCCATTTCTTTATCTCAACTGGCTTATATTTCGGGAATTTTATCTATATTTGCAGAAAATGGTTTATCTATAAGAAGAGTGAACGTATGAAAAGAGCCTTATTCCTGTCATTGTTGTCGTTTCTCTCGGTGATGGTCTGTGCGCAGTCGCCCGCCAATGATTACGAAGAGTGGACTGATACCAAGCCGCACGATGGTGTGGAGGTGTGGAACCGTGTGCCCGGTACACCCCAGATAAGCTGGGGATCTACCGACTGCCGTTATGCCAAGTGGAATGTGCCGCAGCTCAAGCGGCAGACCACGGTCAGGCTGAAAGGTTGGCGCGGCGAACGGGTCAATGCGCAGGCATTGCTGTGGACCCGTAAGGAACTGCACGATGCCCGTGTGGAGGTGTCGGCCTTGCGTAGTGGCAAGTCCGTTATTCCCGCGGAGGCTATCAAGACCGGTTTCGTGCGTTATGTGATGACTGATGAGACCGATCCCAAAGGCAAGTCCAACTGCGGCGACCGTAGCAACAAGGCCGAATGGGACTCGGCGATGGTGGCCGACCCGATAGGTGCCCCCACGTTGCGCCGTATCGATGCCGCCTCGGCTCGTCCGGTGTGGGTCAACGTGTGGATTCCTGCCGAAACCCAGCCGGGTGTGTACCAAGGCACCGTGACGGTGAGTGGTTCCAATTTCGCTACGCAACAGTTGCGCCTCCAGGTAGAGGTGACCGCCAACACGTTGCCTGCTCCCAAGGATTGGGCTTATCATCTCGACTTGTGGCAGAATCCGTATGCCGTGGCGCGTTACCACAACGTGCCGCTCTGGAGCAAGGCACATTTCGACATCATGCGTCCGCTTATGCGCATGCTGGCCGATGCCGGGCAGAAGGCCATTACCACCTCGATCATGCACATGCCTTGGAACGGACAGACCGAGGATATCTACACCAGCATGGTGTTTCGGATGAAGCGGATGGACGGCACGTGGAGTTTCGACTATACGGTGTTCGACAAGTGGGTGGAGTTTATGCTGCACGATGTGGGTATCGACGGCATCATCAGTTGCTACACCATGATTCCGTGGGCGTTGAAGTTTGACTACTTCGACCAGGCTTCCAATACGGTGCGCTTTATCCATGCCAAACCCGGAGAACCGGCCTATGCCGACTATTGGGGCTCGTTCCTCAAAGACTTTGCCGCCCACCTGCGCCAGAAGGGGTGGTTCGACCGCACCGCCATATCGATGGATGAGCGGGCCTTGGCCGACATGCAGGCAGCCATCAAGGTGATTCGTGCCGCGGACAAGGATTTCAAGATCACGCTGGCCGGCAACTACCACAAGGAGATAGCCGACGACCTTTATTACCTCAGCGTGCCCTTTGCGCAGCCCCTCGACAGCAGCATCATCGATGCCCGCCGCAAGGCAGGACTCATCTCCACCTATTATATATGTTGCACCGAACTCTTTCCCAACACTTTCACGTTCTCAGACCCGGCAGAGGCGGCGTGGGCACCTGTCCATGCACTGGCTCAGGACTATGACGGCATGCTGCGGTGGGCCTACAACAGTTGGGTAAAAGACCCGCTGCACGATTCGCGCTTCAGAACATGGGCTGCGGGCGACTGCTACATCGTCTATCCCGACGCACGCAGCAGCATCCGTTTCGAGCGGCTGATAGAGGGCATCCAAAACTGTGAGAAAGTGCGCATCCTGCGCCGGCAACAGGTATCCTCCAAGCGTCGTAAGCAATTGGAAGATGCCATGAATCCCTATAGTTGGGATGGGCTGAAGGCCACCCAGGCATCGGCTGCCGAGATGGTGCGCCGCTTGGAGCGTGTGCTCAACCAGTAGGTCTCGTTCCGTTAAACACGAATCTGACAAGGAAAAGTGCATTCTTCGGTTTTCCGTTACCGAAGAATGCACTTTTTGAGATGTTTTTCTATAAAATATTTGTTTCTAAAAAAAAAAAATCGTAACTTGCGACGCTTTCCGTCCTTATGGGTGGTAGCGGAAAACTTCCGCTCCATAGGGATGGAGCTATACATTCATTTAATCATTCAACAAAACAACCATGAAATTAATGAGACGTACAGAAAAGGCATGTGCAACCCTTTTTACCATGAAAAGAAGCTTGCTCGTAGTGGGAATCTCGCTGTTGCCGTTTGTCACTGCGCAGCTGCATGCGCAGGAGAAAATTTTGCAAGGGAAAGGTTTCTGGACCCTCTTCGACAGTTTGGGAGACGGGACGCCCTGGCAGCAGCAGTTTGCTGACCAAACGGGATGCATTTTCTACCCTAAACTCAACCGCAGGTACATATCCTATGGTGGTTCAGATTCAGCTCCTGCTACCATGAACGGCACCTTGGGCAGGGCAAAGCTCTTGGTGGCACTCAAGGATAGTCTGCCCATCGATATCATAATGATTTCCAACACCAACGACATGAACTTCACAGACCCAGACACGGGTGTGGAAGGAAATATCGACGATGAACCCTGGATGCAGGGCAGCAAGCGAACGGCAGCCAAGAGTCTGCTGGAATCGAAAGAAGCTGCCAAGGCCTATTGTGAGAAAAACCTGCGGAAAATCCTGAAGGCCACTCCCAAAGCCCAACGGGCTGCTGGCAACATGCTGGTATTCCCCTATGCCGATCCCAACAGGCATGGCAACCGTATAGAAATCATCGCGCCCTCAAAGCATGGCGGTGAAATTTGTTTTCATGTGGGTAGAAGTCCGAGGGTGAATCTTACATTGCCTGCCGGCATGAGCGTGGCACAAACCAGAGAGTGGTTGGCTTCCAAGTTCTATGGAGCAGGGTGGTCGGCTGTAGACAACGGTGACAACAGTTTCACCATCTCCTATTATTATGACAAGAACAACAAGGTGCGGGTCGACACCAAGGAGAGTGGGTTGCAAGTAGCTGTCACCGATGGGCCTCGTGTGGAAGAGTATGTGGTGTTTTATACCGGAAAGGATGCCTCGGGCTGGACAAAGAGTTGCAACTGGACGGAGAAAGTAAGTCTGTGGTCGTGCTATAAAGGACTGATGGAATATCTGAAGAGCAATCTCCCCAACACGGAGATTTATTGGTTCATGCCCTCTTATTTCAATTTCGATTTCAATGCACCGGAAGTGCTGCGTGCCGACGGCTCCTTTGACGAGGAGGCATTCAAGAAAACCGAGCGCAACCGCAAGTGGATGCAGCTTTCCGCCGTGCAGCGTGCCATAGCCCAGCGTTATCACTGCCGTGTGCTGGAAGTGGGAAAATACTGTGGTATCAATTTGAATAACGTGCGTGACTATTATCTCTCCAAAGACCCGCATCTTAAGAAAGAGGGCTATGCGCAATGGGCCAAGGCGCTCTATGAAATCTTCAAGGACGGCAAATGGGAGTGACAAAAATGGCGGCTGAGAAGCTGATTTTGACCTAAATATTTGGTACATAGTGAAAAAAGTAGTAATTTTGCACCGCTTTTCGGCCTAACCGCTGGTTGATGGAAGAGTTGTCATGCCATGTTGGGTTGGAACGACAAACAATATTTAATTTAAAAACAACAATGGATTTAATTAAAGTTGCTGAAGAAGCATTTGCAACCGGCAAGAAGTTCCCTGAGTTCCGTGCAGGAGACACCGTAACTGTCGCTTACAAAATCGTCGAGGGTTCTAAGGAGCGTATCCAGCTCTATCGTGGCGTCGTTATCAAGATTTCTGGTCATGGTGACAAGAAGCGTTTCACCGTTCGTAAGATGTCTGGAACCGTAGGAGTAGAGCGTATTTTCCCCATCGAGTCACCCAATATCGATTCTATCGAGGTGAACAAGCGTGGTAAGGTACGTCGTGCGAAACTTTACTATTTGCGCAAACTTACCGGTAAGGCTGCTCGTATCAAGGAGAAGAGAACCGCCGTCAAGAACGCTTAAAATCTTTGGGAAATCCTTAGTAACTAAAGGATACAGAAGAAGTTTAAGGCAAAGCATAAAAAGAGGCATTCCCTACCAAGGGGTGCCTCTTTTTATTGTCGCAAGTTGCGCAACTTTTGTCACAAAGATTGTGCCGTTAGTGTTTATTAACGTTTGTTTTCCAATCCATGTTTCCTTTTTAATTAATTTTGCGACATACAAACACAAATACGATGAAAAAAATAACTAAGAACTTCATAACCGGTGCAGCCTTGTTGGTGTCTGTTTCCGCTTATGCACAGAACGTTAAAGTTGCGGACGTTATCACTCCGCTGGAGGATCATAGCATCCAGTTGACCAATTATTTCGACCATGACATTCACAACAGCATTGACCACTGGAACAAGGGCGTTGTGCCTTACGACAAGTTGATGGAGTTTTATCGTGTCGGTCGTCCAAAATTTGCGCTCGGCGAAATGTGGGCCAAGGCGATACGAAGCGGCTCTATGCTCTATGCCTATACCAAGGACGAGGAACTGAAGCAGATTCTGAAATCATCGGTAGAAAAAGTGTTTGGACTCGTCAGGAGCAACGGGGCGTTGGCTTGCGTACCCGTAGAGAAACAGCCCGACGGCAAGGGTGGAGACCTCTGGGAGCGCAAATATATCATGCTCGGCCTGTCCCAGTATTATGCCCATGTGGAGGAGGATCCCCGCGTGCTCAAACTGATGATTGCCGAGGCCAACAGTGTGCTCGACCAGATTGGCGACGCGCCCAAGACCAGCATCCGCACACAGGGATGGACCAAGGTGGGTATCGAGTCGTGGTCGGTGATGGAGCCTATCATGCGCGTGTACAAGCTCACCGGCGACAAGAAATATCTTGACTTCTGTACCTATCTCATCAAGACTGGAGGCAGCAATGGTGCCGACATCTTCCAGCAGGCCATCGACAACGTGCTCCCACGCAAGATGGCAGCCGGCTATCCGAAAGCTTATGAGATGCTCTCTATATTCGAGGGACTGGTAGAATACTACCGCTGCACGGGCGAGGAGAAGTGGAAGACCAGTTTTATGAACCTCTTCAACAGTGTCAAGAAGTATGAGATTACGCTGATTGGCAACGGTGGTGCCGACGAGCCCTATATGCGCCGCTGGAATGGTGAGGCTTGGGACAACACGGCGTTGGAGCAGAGCAATCCCAAGATCAAGCGCATGATGGAAACCTGTGTGGGTGTGACCTGGATGAAGCTCTGTAGCCAGATTCTCCGTATCACCGGCGACCCCTCTACGGTAGACTATATCGAGAAATATATATACAATGGCCTCCTTGGAGCCATGAAACCCGGTGGCGACGGCTTCAGTTACGTCAACCTGCTCAACGGACGCAAGGTGACAGACACCGGTTGGGGTACCAATATAGACGGTCTGCCCGTAACCTGCTGCAACCTGAGCGGTCCGATGGGACTCGCCTACATCCCCTATGTGGCTGTGATGCAGAGTGCCGAAGGCCCCGTTGTCAACCTCTATAATGCTGCCAAGGCTACCGCCAAGACCGCTAAGGGACGCAATGTGACCTTTACCATCGCCACAGAGTTCCCCCTCGACAACCGCGCCACCATCACCTTGGACAAGGTGAAGAAAGAAGCCTTTTCCATGAAGCTGCACATCCCCGCATGGAGCCAGCAGACAGCAGTGACTGTCAACGGCAAGAAGGTGGAGAATGTAGTGGCCGGCCAGTTCCTGACCATCAACCGCACCTGGAAGAAAGGCGACAAGATAGAGATTGTGTTTGACATGCGCTGCAAGCTCATCGACGCACCGCGCGGCAGCAATCCCGACTCATGGAACTATCAGGCTGTGCAATATGGACCTATCGTGCTCAGCCGCGACGAGAACATTGACCCCGACTACAACAAGCCTGTACAGGTGGTAGCCGATGCCAATGGTGAGGTGAAGGTGACCCGCGTGAAGCCCACGCTCGAAAAGACACGTATGGAGTTTATCGTTCCTACCACAACGGGCAGCATCCGCATGGTAGACTACTCATCGGTAGACGGCTGGAAAGGCAAGCAAATCTGTACGTGGCTTCCCAGATTGAAGTAAAAACCTAATACCATAAATTCGCTGTACACAAGAGAGGGGTCTGGATGCTGATAATCTGGGTCTCTCTCATTTTTTTGCCATGCCGGTCACTTGCCGGGATGGTTGTCGTAGTTGAAAGTTTCGTCACCGCCTGCGCGGATAGAGGCTTTCAGGTCATCCCAACACTGAAAACCGGCCAGCAGGGCCAACTTGTCCAGCGTTGCGGCCGACGGTTTCTTGCCGCGTGTCACCGTTTTCCACAGTTTGCGTGCGTCTATGTGCTTTACGATTCCTTTTTCGAGACTATCCACAAGTAGTTTCAATTCCCGTTTCATAACAATACCTTTTGTAATTTGCGGCAAAATTACAAAATTTATCCAATACAAACACCACTATGTCTAATCTTTTTCGTAATTTTGCGGACAGTACAAATCAATATTTCCAAGATGAAAGAACTTTCCCTGAAGTACGGATGCAATCCGAACCAGAAGCCTTCACGTATTTACATGGAGGAAGGCGAACTCCCCATCGAGGTGATCAACGGCCGTCCCGGCTACATCAACTTCCTTGACGCGCTCAATTCGTGGCAGCTGGTCAAGGAGCTCAAGGCCGCTACGGGCATGCCTGCCGCAGCCTCGTTCAAGCATGTCAGCCCTGCAGGCGCAGCCATCGGCTTGCCGCTCACCGAGACGCTCAAGCGCATCTACTTTGTAGACGATGTAGACTTCGAACTTACCCCTCTGGCCTGTGCTTACGCCCGTGCCCGCGGTGCCGACCGCATGTGCTCTTACGGCGACTTCGTAGCGCTGAGCGATGTCTGCGACGCCGCCACCGCACGCCTCATCAAGCGCGAGGTGAGTGATGGAGTCATTGCTCCGGGCTATACTCCCGAGGCCATCGAGATCCTGCACGACAAGCGCAAGGGTACCTATAACGTCATCCAGATAGATCCCGACTACACCCCAGCGCCCATTGAGCGCAAGCAGGTGTTTGGCATCACCTTTGAGCAGGGCCGCAATGAGATTCGCCTCGATGATCCCGCCCTCTTCGAGAACATTCCCACCCAGAACAAGACTTTTTCACCCGAGGCCAAGCGCGACCTGGTCATCGCCCTTATCACGCTCAAGTACACCCAGAGCAACTCAGTGTGCTACGTCAAGGACGGACAGGCCATCGGTATCGGTGCCGGCCAGCAGAGCCGCATCCACTGTACCCGTCTGGCCGGCAACAAGGCCGATATATGGTGGCTCCGTCAGAGTCCGCAGGTGATGAACCTGCCCTTCAAGCCCGGCATTCGCCGTGCCGACCGCGACAATACCATCGATGTCTACATCTCCGATGAGTACGAGGATGTATTGCGCGACGGCACCTGGCAGCTGTTCTTCACCGAGAAGCCCGAAGTGTTTACCGCCGAGGCCAAGAAAGCGTGGATTGCCCAAAACACGGGCGTGGCATTGGGAAGCGATGCCTTCTTCCCCTTCGGAGACAACATCGAGCGCGCCCACAAGAGCGGTGTGCAGTATATCGCACAGGCTGGTGGTTCCATCCGCGACGACCATGTTATCGACACCTGCGACAAGTATGGCATAGCGATGGCCTTCACAGGCGTGCGTCTCTTCCACCACTAAACCGCCAATCAGCTCATGGCAGATATTGACGACATCATAGAGGGTGGCCTCGTCTTCAGACGGGCGCCACGCAAGGACGACGCCAACGACGGCAAGGTGAAGACCAAGGCCAAGAAAAAGAAGTATATCACCGGTGCCCACGGTTCGGGCTCTGCCCGTCAGAAGGCGAAGTACCGCGAGCAGCGGGCCAACCGGCACAAAGGCAAGAAGTAGGAGACTGCCTGCAGACCTTGTCCACGATACAGCCCTCCCTCATGTAGACCGTATGGGGGAGGGCTTTTTACATGTCAGGCGCTCCCCGCTATGGCATATCTGAATCGTAAATGCGGCATTTAGCTCCCGTAAATGCCATGATTAGCGTCGTAAAGGTGGCATTTACGCGGAAGAAACGAGATGGCTTGGCTTAATACTGACTTTGACCTTGAATATTCACGAATTGTTAAATATTGGTATATATCAATAGTAATGTTGACAGAAATTTTGGCATTTTAATAGTTTTAATTATCTTAGCAGTGTAAAAGTCCCTTTGAAAAGTGGCTCGCGTTCAATAAAAGTCCCTTGAAAAAGTGGTTTGTGCTAAATAAAATATGCGGATGATTCGGACAAATCACGCATAAGGGAGTGTTTTGAGTCGATTCCCAAGCAGCTTGCCAAGGAAAACAA
>JBJEAU010000078.1:0-10405 GCA_051869355.1 Prevotella sp.
AGTGCGGTGCCACCCTGTCGCCCGACGAGCTGATCAACCCCACCAACAAGAACAATCCCGGCCACGGACTGGTGAAGAAGCCTACCAAGAACTGGTATCTGCCGCTCAACAAGTATCAGGAGTGGCTCAAGCAGTGGATTCTGGAGGGACACAAGGAGTGGCGCAGCAATGTGTACGGACAGTGCAAGAGCTGGTTGGACATGGACCTGCAGCCCCGTGCCATGACACGCGACCTGGACTGGGGCATCCCCGTGCCTGTGGAGGGCGCTGAGGGCAAGGTGCTCTACGTATGGTTCGACGCGCCGATAGGCTATATCTCCAATACCAAGGAGCTCTGCGATGCCCAGCCCGAGAAGTGGGGCACCTGGCAGCAGTGGTGGCAGAATCCCGAGACCCGTCTGGTACACTTCATCGGCAAGGACAACATCGTGTTCCACTGCCTCATCTTCCCCGTGATGATGAAGGCGCACGGCGGCTATATCATGCCCGACAACGTGCCGGCCAACGAGTTCCTCAACCTGGAGGATGACAAGATCTCGACCTCGCGCAACTGGGCCGTATGGCTCCACGAATATCTGGTAGACCTGCCGGGCAAGCAAGACGTGCTGCGCTACGTGCTCACAGCCAACGCACCCGAGACCAAGGACAACAACTTCACGTGGAAGGATTTCCAGGAGCGCAACAACTCGGAACTGGTGGCCATCTACGGCAACTTTGTGAACCGTGCCCTGCAGCTCACCAAGAAATATTTTGAGGGACGTGTCCCCGCATGCGGTGCGCTGGAGGAGATAGACCGCAAGGCTATCGAGGAATTTAAGGATGTAAAGGCCAACGTGGAGACGCTGCTCGACCAGTTCAAGTTCCGCGACGCACAGAAGGAGGCCATGAACCTGGCACGTATCGGCAACCGCTACATCACCGAGTGCGAGCCGTGGAAGGTATGGAAGACCGACCCGGAGCGTGTGAAGACGATTCTCAACGTCTGTCTGCAGCTCACGGCCAATCTGGCCATCGCCTTCGAGCCGTTCCTGCCCTTCTCCAGCCGCAAGCTGCGCGAGATGCTCCAGCTCGACCACTTCGATTGGGAACAGCTGGGCAGCACAGACATTCTGGAGGCCGGCCACCAGTTGGCAGAACCCGAACTGCTCTTCGAGAAGATCGAGGACGAGGTCATCGCCGCACAGCTCAAGAAACTCGACGACACCAAGAAGGCCAATGAGGCTTCCGAATACAAGGCTGCGCCGGTGAAGGACACGGTAAGTTTTGAGGATTTTGAGAAACTCGACATCCGTGTGGGCCATATCAAGGACTGCCAGAAGGTGAAGAAGTCGAAGAAACTGCTCCAGTTTACCATCGACGACGGCAGCGGCAAGGACCGCACCATCCTCAGTGGCATCGCCGCCTACTACGAGCCGGAGCAGCTCATCGGCAAGGATGTGCTCTTTGTGGCCAACTTCGCCCCGCGCAAGATGATGGGCATCGAGAGTCAGGGCATGATTCTCTCTGCCGTCAACTTCGACGACACGCTCCATGTGACTACGGTGCTCGACGAGGTGAAACCCGGCAGTCAGGTAGGATAAGCGTGGAACTGTCTCCGGAATGGGGTAAGAGTGTTAAAGTCCCTAAAATATGGAACAAATAGTTACCCGAAAGCCGGAGGCAGACGTATTATAATGTATAAAACCATAACAAAAAACAAGATAAGAAATGAAGAAGGCTTTATCCTTGGCAATCTTGCTATTGACCATGACCATCGCCCATGCGCAGATGGTAGACCCTGTGAAGTTCTCGGCCAGTCTGAAGACAGGCTCGACGGCTGAAGGCGAAATTGTCTTCAGCGGAAACATCGACGAAGGCTGGCACGTCTATTCTACCGACCTCGGTAACGGCGGCCCCATCTCTGCCACCATCAACGTGAACAAGTTGGACGGTGTAGAACTGGTTGGCAAGCTCACCCCCAAGGGCAATGAGATGTCGGTATTCGACAAGCTCTTTGATATGAAGGTGCGCTATTTTGAGAACAGCGTGCAGTTTGTACAGCGTGTGAAGTTCACCAAGCCCGACTATAACATCGATGTGTACCTGGAGTTTGGTGCCTGCAACGACGAGAGCTGTCTGCCCCCGTCTGAGGTAAGCTTCAAGAAGAGCGGCAAGTCGCCCGCTGTGGATGCCAAGGCCGCACAGGCTGATCCCAAGGCCGAGGCACAGCCCGCTGCCGAGCTCACACCTGCTATGGAGGCTGCTGCCGACAGCGCTGTAGCTGCTGCCGACGTAGATTCGGCTGCCGTGGCCGCTGCCCTGTCCAACGCCGACAATACCAACTGGTGGAAACCGGTGGTAAAGGAACTGCAGTCGCTCGACGACGAGGGTAGCATCGCCGACCACTCGCTGCTCTATATCTTTATCATGGGCTTCATCGGCGGACTGCTGGCGCTCGTCATGCCTTGCATCTGGCCTATCATCCCCATGACCATCAGCTTCTTCCTGAAGCGGGCCAAGGACGACAAGCAGAAGGGTATCAAGGATGCCGTCACCTACGGCCTGTCAATCGTGGTGATCTATCTGGCACTGGGTCTGCTCATCACCGCCATCTTCGGCCCGAGCAAGCTCAACGAACTGTCTACCAGTGCGGTGTTCAACATCGTGCTCTTTGTACTGCTGCTGGTATTCGCCTTCTCGTTCTTCGGCTGGTTCGAAATCAAGTTGCCCGACCGCTGGGCCAACGCCGTAGACACCAAGGCTTCCAACACCACCGGACTGATCTCTATCTTCCTCATGGCGTTTACGCTGGTACTGGTTTCATTCTCCTGCACGGCACCCATCATCGGCCTGCTGCTCGTTCAGACCGTCACCTCCGGCGACTGGCTCGCTCCCACCATCGGTATGCTGGGCTTTGCGCTGGCACTGGCGTTGCCGTTTACCCTGTTTGCCCTGTTCCCATCATGGCTGAAGTCGGCACCGAGGTCCGGTTCATGGATGACCACCATCAAGGTAGTGCTGGGCTTTGTCGAACTGGCTTTCGCGCTGAAGTTCCTCTCCGTAGCCGACTTGGCTTACGGCTGGCATATACTGGACAGAGAGGTGTTTATCTCGCTCTGGATCGTCATCTTCGGTGCGCTGGGTCTCTATCTTATCGGTAAGCTCAAGTTCCAGGAAGATGCCATCGGTGGCGATATCAACCAGCCCATGCCCGTGCCCTGCATCATGCTGGGTCTCTGCTCCATCGCCTTTGCCATCTACATGGTTCCCGGACTGTGGGGTGCTCCCTGCAAGGCCATCAGCGCCTTTGCACCACCTATGAACACGCAAGACTTCAACCTGAACACCAAGACGGTGGAGGCACACTACAAGGACTATGAGCTGGGTATGGCTGCTGCCCAGGCACAGGGCAAGCCCGTGTTGCTCGACTTTACCGGTTTCGGCTGCGTGAACTGCCGCAAGATGGAGGCTGCCGTATGGACTGATCCCAGTGTGGCCGATATCCTGAACAAGGACTATGTGCTCATCTCTCTCTACGTGGACGACAAGACCCCGCTGCCCGAACCCATGGAAGTGACCTTCAATGGCGAGAAGCGTACACTGCGCACCGTGGGCGACAAGTGGAGCTACCTGCAGGCAAGCAAGTTCGGTGCCAACGCACAGCCGTTCTATGTGGCTGTGGACAACGACGGCAATCCGCTCTACAAGTCGCACAGCTACAAGGAGGATGTGCCCGGCTACATCGAATTCCTCACCAAGGGTCTCGATACTTACAGACAGCGATAAAATGATACTTATATAAAATGAGGTAAAGGGGTGAGGGAACCTGCCGAGGTAGTCCCTTGCCCCTTTGCTGTGGTGACCATCGGCGGCCTATGGCGGTCTGTGGGCATCCCTTTTGACAAAAACCATACAACGAAGATATGATAGACAACAACAGTAGGAAACAAATCCTCGACCTCATTGCCCGCGAGGTGGTGCCTGCCGTAGGCTGTACCGAACCGATGGCCGTAGCACTCTGCGTGGCAAGGGCAACGGAAATGCTGGGCAAGCGCCCGGAAAAAATCACGGTGATGCTGAGTGCCAACATCCTGAAGAATGCAATGGGTGTGGGAATCCCCGGCACTGGCATGATAGGACTGCCCATCGCCATCGCCCTCGGTGCGCTGATTGGCAAATCGGAATACCAGCTGGAAGTGCTCAAAGATCTCACGCCAGAGACACTGGAGCAGGGCAAGAAGTACATGGAAGAGGGACATATAGATATCCAACTCAAGCAGGGACACTGTGACAAACTCTACATCGAGGCTATCTGTGGGGCTATGGGCGACCAAGCCACGGCCATCATTGCCACCGGTCACACCCACTTTGTCTATGAGGAGCGCAACGGACAGGTGAACTTTGACCATCGGGGCGGCAGCGCCGAAGAAGGAGAAGCCGAGAGTGTGACCCTCAACATGAAGCTGGTACACGAGTTTGCCACCACAGCGCCGTTAGACGAGATACGTTTCATCCTCAAGACCAAGGAGTATAACCTGCGTGCTGCAGAAGAGTCGATCAAAGGCAACTATGGCCACTGCCTCGGTAAGACGATGGACCGCCCGTTGAGCCACGGTATCTTCGGCAACACCATGTTCTCGCATATCATCTCGAAGACGGCATCGGCCTGTGATGCCCGTATGGGTGGTGCCATGATTCCGGTGATGAGCAACAGCGGTTCGGGCAACCAGGGCATCTGTGCCACCAACCCCGTGGCCGTGTTTGCACAAGAAAACGAGAACACCGAGGAGGAGCTGATACGTGCCCTCACCCTCAGTCACCTCACCGCCATCTATATCAAGCAGAGCCTGGGCAAACTGAGCGCCCTCTGTGGCTGCGTAGTGGCCTCGATCGGCTCGAGCTGCGGCATCACTTACCTCATGGGAGGCCAATATGTGGACATCTGCCATGCGGTGAAAAACATGATTGCCAACCTGACGGGCATGATCTGCGACGGCGCCAAGCCCAGCTGCTCGCTCAAAATATGCTCGGGTGTGTCTACCGCCCTGCTGTCGGCCTTGCTCGCCCGTGAAGGCAAACATGTGACCGAGGCCGAAGGCATCATCGACCTGGACGTAGACCGCTCTATCCACAATCTTACCAGCATCGGCAAGGAGGCCATGTGCGCCACCGACGATATGGTGCTCAACATCATGACACATAAGAAAGACTGACAACCCCGAGCCATCAGTCCAAACACAATAACGGTGCTTGTAGGCTATATGCCAATACAAGCACCGTTTTTTAGTGGTTGACGCGATTAGGATTACGCGCACTTATTTGTCTTTCTGGAACACAATCATGCTGGCCACGTCAGACTTCACATTGTCCTGCGGATTCAGGCGCTTGAAGGTGAGCACATGGTCGCCCTCCTCGAGCTCAAAGTTCCAGTACAGGTCGTTGGAACGTGAGTGGTTGGCAGCAGGCAGCTTCATGGTCTTCATCTTCTTGCCGTCAATGAAGACATCTACCAGTCCTACATAACTCTTGTCATCGGCCTGCAGGCTACCGCGGATAACGATACCGCAACCATGGAAGCGAATCTCGCCTACCTTGTCAATAGGCTTGTTTTTCAGACCAATCTTCCTATAGACGTGCATGCCTTCGAACGACTTCTCATAGCGTGTAGGCTGCACGGGCTGAACCTTGATCTTCACATTGTTGCCGCTCACCTTGCCGCCGTTGAGCTTGATGACCTGCAGGGCGTGCTTCATACCCAGCTCGTAAGTCTGGTTGAGCGAGATGCCCACATGGTCGAAGGGACGGTCGGCAACGGGTGCGAGACAGCCTTTCCAATAATCGGGAATCTTGTCGTAACCAATCATGGTGCCGAGGATACCGGCAGCAGAAGCGGGGTTACAGTCAGAGTCTTGTCCGCAACGGGTAGACACCTCGATGGTCTTGGTGTAGTCGCCCTGACCATAGAGCAGACCCATGAGGATGTAGGCGCAGTTAATCTTGGTATCGATGTTGAAGGCAGCACCCACACCGTCGGGGCATACTTCGGCATTTCCCCACTTGTCTTGTACGATCTGCCAAGTCTTTTTCCAGTCTGTGGGATTGGCTTTGTAGGTATCGATGACAAAACGCATGGCCTTGTGGAACTCGCTCTGCTCAGGGATAACCTTCAGAGCCTCGTTCACCACGTAGTCTATATTGTTTGAAACAAATGCGAGCGAATACATAGCAGCTACATAGACACCGCCGTACCAGCCGTCGCCGTAGCACATCAGGTGACCGATGGCATCGCTATAGTGAACGGCAGCACTGGGCATACCGGGGCTCATCAGACCGGCATAGTCGGCCTCAATCTGGAAGTCGAGGTCATCGCAGTGAGGATTGTTCTTCCAGTGTCCGGCCTCAGCGGCAGGTACGCCATTGAGGATATTGTAACGGGCACTCTGGTTGCCATGCCAGAGCGGATAACCAGCATTGGCAAAAGCCTGGGCAAACTCCTCGATAGGAGCATCGAGACCCTTCTTCTCAAACACGTCCACGAAAGTGAGGTCCATGTACACATCGTCGTACAAGCCGGGGAACTTGTCGAAATAGTATTTGGCACGGGTGTCATCCCAAACAATCTTATGGTTGTCGGGGATAATCTTTCCGTTCCACTTGAACTCAGTAGGGCCACCATAGGTACAGCCTATCACCTGTCCTGCCCAACCTCCCTTGATCTTGTCCAGCAGGGCAGCCTTGGTCATGGTTACGGTCTTGGCTGTGCCGCTGAGTGCGAACATGGCTGTCAGCAGCGCGAAAGTCAGTTTCTTAAAATTTTTCATGTCTTGATTTAGTGATTAATATTCGGTTTAGTTCTTGGCGGCGGCAATCATGCCCAGTCCAACAATGAAAAGGATAAACATCAGGGTAAGCAACACATTGACGATAGACTTGCTGCCCTTGAACTCTTTCCAGATAAACACGCCCCAAAGTGCTGCAATCATGGGTGCGCCCTGACCGAGTGCATAAGAGATAGAGGCACCAATCTTACCGCTGGCGATATAGCTCAATACGGTACCCAGTCCCCATACACAACCACCGAGCACGCCTACCATGTGGGTAGAGAGCTTGCCCTTGAAATAGATGTCGTAACCTACAGGCTCGCCCTCGAAAGGCTTCTTCATCACGATGGTATTGAAGAGGAAGTTGCTCACAAAGATACCCACAGCAAACAGGAAGAAAGCTGTGTACGGAGTAGCCTTGCCGGCAGCGGGATTCTCAAAGTTGGTGTTGTCCATAGCCGATGCCACCAGCGCGAAGAAGGTAGACATGAGCACACCGGCAATGATGGCCAGAATCACGCCCTTCTTGGCTGAAGAGGCATTGCTGTTGTCGCCACCCTTCTTGGCAGAAGCGATTCCGTTGAAAATCAATGCCACAACGATGAGTGCCACACCCGAGAAGATGAGCACGGGGTCGCCTTGGTCACCGCCCACAAAGAGGTAGTTGTTGAGCACGCCCAACACCAGGGCAAGGCCGCATCCCAAGGGGAAGGCGATAGAGAGGCCAGCCAAAGAGGTGGAGGCAGAGAGCAGGATATTGGACAGGTTGAAGACGATACCGCCTGCTACAGCAGAGAGCACGCTGGTGCTGGAAACCTGCATCAGGTCGGGCACAAAACTGCGTCCACCCTCGCCAATGCTGCCGAGCGTGAAGCCCATGATGAGGGAAAACACCAGGATACCGATCACATAATCCCAATAAAAGAGTTCGTAACGCCATGTCTTGCCTGCCAGCTTTTGAGTGTTTCCCCATGAGCCCCAGCAGAGCATTGTAACCACACACAGCACGATGGCCAGTGTATAACTATTGACTATAAACATAATGCTTGTATTTAATAAAGGTTAGTTAATCTCTACATGACTATCTCCTCCAGTCGCGGCATCGACATCTGCGCTCCGCGTCGGGTGACAGAGATGGACGAGGCCTTGCAGCCGAAGCGGATGGCCTCAACGAGCGGTTTGCCATTGGAAAGAGCCACGCACAAGGCACCACAGAACGTGTCGCCGGCAGCAGTGGTGTCGATGGCCTTTACCTTGAAGGCAGGCACGGTGACCATCTCGCCGTCGATGCGGGCACATACGCCCCTGCTTCCCACGGTGATGATGACATCCTTGACACCCAGTTTCTGAATCTCGTTCATGGCTGCGGGCAGGTCGTCGTCGCCGGCGATGTTGACACCCGAGATGTAGGCTGCCTCGGTCTCGTTGGGGATGAGCAGGTCTACATTTTTCAGTAATTCCACTGGCAACGGTTCTTTAGGTGCCGGTGCCGGGTTGAGTACTACATAGGCACCATGCTTCTTGGCCATCGCCGATGCCTCGGTGAGCGTGTCGATGGGAGTCTCGAGCTGCATCAGCACGATTCCGGCATCCTCAAACAGTTTTTCGGCATTAGTAATGTCCTCAGGGGTGAGCAATCCGTTGGCACCCGAGTCTACAATGATACTGTTTTCTCCGCTTGGAACAGTAGTGATGAGCGCCACACCCGACGCCTGTTCGGAGGTTACGGTCAGTCCGGTCACATCGATACCCTCACCTTTCATCATCTCGATGGTGGAATGTCCGAACTGGTCATCGCCTACTTTGCCTATAAAGGCTGTGTTTCCCTCTAACCGCGCTGCTGCTACGGCCTGATTGGCACCCTTGCCTCCATGATTGGTCATAAATCCGTGTCCCATCATGGTCTCTCCTGGAAGTGGGAAATGCTCTGCCGATATAACCATATCGGTGTTGGCACTGCCTACCACAAGAATTCTGCTTTTTTCTTCTCTTATCATGGTAAAATGGTTAAATAATGCTCAAAATGATTGCGCTAAAGTAAAAAAAATAATATTAACATCCAAAATAAATCGCTTGTTTTTTTTCATCATCCAAAAATAATTGTAACTTTGAGCCGAACTATAAAATCTGCCTCCATACATGAAAAAAGAGACCCTCGAAGACATTGTAAAGATTACAGGTTATTCAAAAACCACCATTTCACGAGTGCTTAACGGCAAAGGGAAAGAGTATCGTATCAGCGAAGACACGTGTGAGCATATCATAAAAGTGGCAAAAGACATCAATTATCGCCCCAGTCTTATCGCACAATTTTTGCGCAAGGAAACGGCGAGCGTCATCGGTTTGGCAGTGCCTCATTTGAGCAATCCCTTTTTTGCGCAACTGGTATCGACCATTTCGATTGAGGCAAAAAAATACAATCTTATGGTGATGCTCTACGATACGCAGGAGGATGCCTCGGTAGAGAAAAAATGTCTGGCAGCGATGATGGACTATCACGTAGACGGCATCATCATCGTGCCTTGCAGTGAGAAGCCCGACCTGCTGGAACTTATCAGCAAGTCGGTGCCCGTGATTCTCATCGACCGCTATTTCAAACACTCGTTCCTGCCCTATGTATCTACCAACAACTTTAAGGGTGCTTACGACGTTACCCAGATTCTGCTCAACGCCGGCCATCGGAATATATTGTGCATCCGGGGACCGGAGAAAGCTGTAACCACGCAGGAGCGTGTAAGAGGATGCAAGCAGGCCATTACTGATTTTGGCAAACCTTGTCGCCTGCGGGTTTTCGGCGACGAGTTCTCGGTACAAAACGGCTATACGGAGACTAAGGTGGCCATGCTCAAGGAACCCACGCCCACCGCTATCTTCGCCTTGAGCAACACCATCTTGCTCGGTGCCGTCAAGGCGCTCAATGAGCAGGGTATCAGGGTGCCGGAAGATATCTCGCTTGTTTCCTTTGACGACAATATCTATCTCGATTACCTCAATCCGCCCGTCACACGAATCGCCCAGCCCACCGAGAATATGGGAGTGGCAGCTATCAAGCTCCTTGTGACCTGTATCAAAGAGGGAAAGCAGCTCTCATCCAAAATTTTCATGGCACCGACCATCGTCTCACGCGACTCGGTGAAGATTCTCAATGCCCAGCTCGATATCACCGACCAGAAGATTGAGATAGAGGAGGAAAAGGAGGATTAAGTATAATTAACTGAAAGATATATCCGCAGAGGAGCCAACTTCTCTCATGAAATTGTATCTTTGCAGTGAGATTTGGTGTTTTGCACCAGTAAAAGAATTATCAACTATAAACAGGAAACGAACATGAAAAAGTATGTATGTGATGTTTGTGGGTACATCTACGATCCAGCCGTAGGCGACCCTGAGAGTGGCATTGAGCCGGGTACCAGCTTCGAGGATATTCCCGAGGATTGGGTTTGCCCCTTGTGTGGTGTAGGCAAAGACGAATTCAGTGTGATAGAAGAGTAGACGCTGCTACGTACGCAGTCAGGTGGATGCTGCTGTCGGCAACATCCGAAAATATACGGGGATGTCTCCATGATGGTGGCATCCCCGTTTTGTATGATCCTCCCATACACGCA
>JBJEAU010000079.1:0-10208 GCA_051869355.1 Prevotella sp.
TGCCGTTGCAGCTGGCTGAAGTTGTGTTCGAGGGCTTGGCGCAGTGCCTTTACCATCGTGTCGGTTTCACAGGTCTGTGCCACTGTGGCCAGGGCGATCAGCGTGCATAGCAGGAGTATGGATAGCAGTCTTCTCATGGAGGTTGTCATTTTCGGATGTTGTGATATAGCTCTTGCATCGTCTTGCTGGCATAGCTGCGGTTTGCCGCGGCCCTTTCAAGCATCTGGTCAGCCCTGGCCCGTTGTTGGGTGTCAAACTGGGCATAATATTGGCTGAGGAAGCCCATGATGATGGCTTTGAACGGGTCGTCGGCCATTGGCAATATGCGTCGGGCATAGAGGTCGATGAACCTGTCCCAGTCGTGTGTCATCACAAAGAGTGCCACGTTGGGGAGGAACCTCTCGGAACTGTTCTCGGGGATGGCGAGCATCGCGGTGAGCATGGCGGCTTTGCGCACGTCGTCTGCCGACAGATTGTGCGGCCTGCCTGCCGCCACCAGATACATCGTCTTGCGGTAAGAATCGAAGATCATGCGGTCTACAGCCTCACGTCCCAGTCTTTGGTTCCACATCTGCTTGTCGAGCAGCAACCTGTCGAACATGGGAGAGCGGAAATCGGTACAGTTGAGGTAATAGGTGAGAAACTCGGTGTTGTACCGGTCATACTCTTGGCTGTTCAGGTAGATGTCTTCCAGCAGTTGTGCGATGTTGTGGCCTCTGTCGTACAGCGCTTTGGCATAGGGAAGTCCGGTTTGCATCCCCTTGGCAGCCTCATATCTTGCCTGCAGGCTGTCCATCGAGTTGTCGGGGCTGATGGCAGTCTTCACCTTTTCCACAAAAGTCTCTGCTGTGGTGCTGGCACCTGTGAGCCGGCCAATCTCTTTGCCGTCTGCATTGAGAATGATAAAGGTGGGATAGGCTATGCACTTGAAAGTCTGCTGCAGTTGTGCACCCTCGCCCTTTTCCATGTCATACTTGGTACACACAAAGAGCGGGTTCATGTAGTCGCCGCACGCCTTTGTGGGGAATATATTGCGTGCCATGTTGGCGCAAGGGATGCACCAGGAGGTATAGCAGTCTATGAATACCAGTTTGTTGGAAGCTTTCGCCCTTTCAAGTACTTTCTTCAGAGGGGCTTCCATAAAGGCTACGCCTTGTGCGTAGAGCAGTGAGTGACACGCCAAGGCGGCTATCAGGCTAAGGATAATCTTTTTCATAGGTTATAAATGTTTTTCTATCAGTTCTTTGAGTGCTGGGGTCGATGGTCTTGGGGCGTTGAGGCTGATGAGCTTGCCATCTTTAGAGAAAACAATGAATTGGGGAACGGCGCGAACCTGATAATCGTCTACGATGGGGCCTTTGCCTCCTGTCCAAAGCTGGTTCTTAGGCATGTCGTGGGTGTTGAGCCACTCTACCCAAGCAGTCCTGTCCTGGTCTATGGAGTAGCCTATAAACACCACGTCCTTGCCCTCTTTCTCCATTTCCTGCTCCAGTTGGAGCAGATGGGGGAGCTCCTTGCGGCAGGGAGTGCACCATGTCGCCCATACGTCTATGACAACGATCTTTCCCAGATACTCCGACAGTTTGTGTGGTTTGCCTTCTTTGTCGGTGTATGCCATGTCTATCCATGGATTGCCGGGCACTGTTATCGCACATTTCTGGCGTATCTTGGCCACACGGGCCTTTTTCTCGGGTGAAGTGAAGATGTTCTCAAATTTGTCCAAGAATGCAGCCGGATCGGGAACGAGATTGGCCTCTAACGAATAGAGCAGGTACGATTCCCTGACATACGGATCGCTGATTTCTTCCACGGCATAATTGATGGTCTGGCCATTCTTCATCCCACAGATAATGTGCTTGGCAAAGGAGAACCAAAGGATGTTGTCGGCCGTGAAAGGAGTTTTCCACATACGGGGATGATTGAAGTTGTCGGCCCCGAAGATGTGCTGTATATACTTGGGCATCATTTTCATGTTGGGGGCGCACCATCCCATCCCAAATACCTGCAGTGCCTCGTACATGAAAAAGTGGGGAAGCAGGAACTTGGCCTCATCGTCGAAAGATGCGTTGCCTGTCTTGATACGCTTGACGAAAGCCTCGGACGCTTGCCATGCCTTGTCCACGATGGCCGCCACAGAGTCGGGGCGCGCCTGTGTGATGGCCTTGTCTCGGGTGAGGTGATGCAAGGGGGCGATAAGTCCGTACCAGGTGGCCAAGACCTTGTTTTCCTTACCGAGTTTTTTGCCGTAAGTGGGTGTGAAGTCTGTCACATCGAGCGTCACGGTCTCTCCCCGCTTCGTATAGAAGGGGAAAAACTCGCCGTTGTAGCCCGCATAGAGAATCTTGCCCATCAATCGGCTCTCTTTGGAGAGGTCGATGTGGTAGCTGTAGTCGGGTTGGGCCACCGGTGTCTCCAATACAAGGCCGAGATGTCCATCCAAAGGCTCGAAGATGGCAATGGCAGGGCAGGTGTTTCCTGCGATATACGGTTCTTTGAAACTGCCTTTTAAACTTGTCGTCTGGGCATAGGAGCCCATGACGACAAGCATGAAAACAAAAATAGAGAGAGATTTTTTCATTGTGTAGTATTTTTTTCTTTGTTTAAAGTCCTAAATTGGCAAGGATGTCCAGTACAATCTTTTTCTTCTGCATAATGGCTGCGTAGGTGCCAAACGGTTTCCCGGCCGTGCTGAGCGTCGCATCAAACTCTGTTTCTTCCGTTGTCAGCAGCTTTTCAAGATACATCAGGAAGTCGGCTTGCACGTCTGCTGGCGTGTAGTAGCTGTTGGACGGGCTTACTCCGATAAATCCGAGCGCATAGATGTCCGGCTTTACTTGGTACCAGTTTCCTTGGGCATCTTGTTGCCATTTGCCGCCTGTATAGAGATTGTATGCACTCTCGTCTTGGTCTGTGGTAATCTTGCCGAATAGGTTGATCTGGCTGTCGAACAATCCTTTGTTGAACAGAAGGTCGGTCAGTGCGGCACGCAAGATGGCCCCCTTGCAGGTCTTGGCTTCTGATGCACTCATGGAACCAAGTCTCGAGGCGTTGCCAATGACGATGGTATTGACACCACGGAAAGCATAGGTGCCATGTGCCATGCTATACAGGGACTCGACGAGGAAGATGCTGTGGATATGTGCCTTTTCTGGTATGGAGGGCATGACTTCTTCGCGCAACCATTGCAGTGCTGTGGGGCCGCAACGCTTGTCGCAAAGTGTGTAGCTGGTGATATTGGGGTCTGCAAACGAGGTCAGGTTCCCACCCATGGCGTACGAAAGAGTCAGGGTCTCGTAGTGTGTGTAGGTGTTTCCCCATAGATCTACACGCTGTTGGGTCCCGATGGTGTCGTTGTAGAATACGGGAATCCCGAAATCTCTATAAAACTCGTAGGCAGCATGCTGTGCTGGATCAGCGGGATTGTCGTCTATGACAAACCAGTTCTTGTCATAGTCGGTGAATAGGGTCTCCTCCTCATCGCTGCAAGCGGTGGTGAGACTGATGACCGCCAATGCGGCAAAAATTATCTTTTTCATATCGTATCTTATTTTTTTACAAAGTTTCTTTCGTTGCGGTATTCGTTGGTCAAGGCTCCACGGTTAAACTCGATGGCGTAGTTGGGGGCAGGAAGCATCCATGCGTCTTTGCTGCTCATGAACGGCAGTTCGTAATAGCCTGTGCATGTGGTGTTGCCCGAGACGGCATCGTAAACATAGGCATTGTGCTTGATGGTGAACGATGCGGGTAACGGTTGCTGGGTGTTGACGGCGTAGCGGCGTAGGTCAAACCAGCGGTGGCCTCCCTCAAAGCAGAGTTCGCGGCGGCGCTCATCGCGGATAAACGTTATCAGTGCGGCCTTGTCGGTAGGAATCTTATCTCCTCCGTCAGCGAATCGCTTGCTCCGGAGTGACTGAATCAGTGCGGATGCGCCTGAGATGTCGCCTGTCATGGCCAAGGCTTCGGCGTGATTGAGCACTACTTCTGCATATCTTAGCATAAAGACATCTGACACCATGTCGTAGTTGTTGTACATTTCTGCAAACGCTTGTGTCATCTTCCTTACTTGGCTGTAACCGCTGTTGTTGTAGAAGAAGAAACTGCGCCGGAGGTCGCCTCCCTCGTAAAGGTTCATCAGGTCTTCGCTGGGCCTGAAGCAGCTTACCGTGTTTTTCTGCACCCAGTTGCCTGAAGCATCCTGCTTCCAGGCGCTTTGCATCTTGGTGCATACAGCAGGAAGGGTATTGGTTCCCATCGTGAAAATGATTTCTGGCGAGGCCAAAGTCTCGTAACTGTCAGTCCCGATATTCATGGAATTCATGTCAGGTATGCTGTATGCCATGCTTTCCAGTTTCTTGCACGATGCTATGGCTGCCTCGTACTGTTCCATATAGAGATAGACACGGGCGCGCAAAGCCTCTACAGCCCCGATACCTACCCGCTTGGGAGTGGTGGGCGTATAGCCTTCCAAGAGGTCGGCAGCCTTTTGCAGGTCTGCTACTATCTGGTTCCACACCTCGGCGTTGCTGTTGCGTGAGAAATAGCGGTCCTCTATGTTCTCGCTTATCTTCAAGGGCACCGACATGTCAGTACTTGCAGTGGCGGCAGCGTATGGCATACCGTAGATGTTGGCTAAATAGAAGTAGTAGAACGAGCGCAGGAAATAGGCCTCGCCCGTCAGATGCTTGAGCCTTAGGGCTTCAGTGTCGTTGGTGGGTTGTACATCGTTCTCGGCATTGTAGATGATGGAGTTGATGGCGCCGATATGGGCGTAGACTTTCTGCCACTGGTAATCGTCGAAAACAATGTTCTCGACAGAGGTGTAGGCTTCCGGTTGCCAGTAGTGGATGTTGCCGAGCATATTGAGTGCCGAAGCCACCTTCTTCATCGAGTTGGTGGTATAGTCCATCTGTGTGTCATCGCCTAATGAGAAGGCCTCGGCATCGTCGTCCATGACGTGAATCCAGGGATAATTGTACCCCGCACTTGCTCCTAAGTTACTTGTTGTCATGGTCTCAATGCCATAGACGGATATGGTCGTGAACTCCATAAACGCCTTGCCTATCATCAGATCTTCTATGTCCTGTACCTTTTCGCAATATCTTTGGTCGGTGGAGTACTCTTCCAGAAAGTTGCTGCATGCAGAGAGCGTGATGAGGGCTAACGCGAGTGACAGATATTGTTTCTTGATTGTCTTCATTGTTATTTTCGTTTGGTCTACGTGGTTATAAAGTGATGTTGAGGCTGAAGCTGAAGCTGTAAGTAGGTCTGATGCCAAGATTGATGACCGACGAGCTGCCAGAGGTACTTGGGTCTTGCCCCTTGAGCTTGCTGCTGCAGATGGTGAACAGGTTGGTGCCGCTCAGGCTGATGTATACCGATTGCAGTCCCATCTGTTTACACAAATTGTCCTCCAGATTGTACCGCAGTGAGAACGACTGCAACTTCAGGTAGTCACCGCTCGCAACGCGCAGGTTGGAGTTGTCGTACATCTCATAGATGTTTCCAGCAAAGGGGGCTGTCGTATAAGGATATTGCTGCCACCAGCCTTGGTTGCTGTTGGCATCGGTCACCAGGGCAGGCACGTTGGTAAACTTCTCGTCTCCCGGTTTCCGCCATCGGTACACAAACTCTTTGCGGAGATTCTGCTGTGGATAGGCGCACGCATTGGCATAACCCGATGCCATTTTCAGCAGACGTACCTTGTTGCCCAATGAGTATGTCAGATTGAAAGACAGACCCCAGTTGCGGTAACCGAAGTAATTGCTGATGCCACCTTGGATATAGGGCTCGCGCTGGCCTGATTTCTCGAGAATCTCGGCCAAAATCTCCTCGCGAGTCATATTCTTATAGCGTTCCTTGATCTCGTTGTCGTCTTCGAAACCGTAGAATTCGGGAGCGCCATTGGTAGCACTCAGTCCCTTGAAGCGGTATGAGTAGAACGTGGAAAGGGCATTGCCGGCTGTCTCTACGGTACCGTTCAGATAGTCGGTGTATCTGATGTTGTCGCGGATGACATTGGTATTGGTGATGGCGCGGTTCACCAGTTTGTTGATTACCTCTCCTATCTGTGGGTCGATGCGCCATACGAATCCTCGTTTACCTCCTTCGGTTGTCGAGAGTTGGTTGATGGGGGTGAAACTGAGTGCGACTTCGAAGCCTTGGTTCTCCAGCGTGCCTGAGTTGACGACATAGTTGGTGATACCGTTGATCTCGGAGATGGTCTTCGACAGGAATGCGTCTTTGGTACGCTTGTAATAATACGACACACTACCGTGTATCTTGTTGTTGAACAGCGAGAAGTCGAGTCCTATGTTCGACGAGGTCGTCTTCTCCCATTTCAGATCAGGGTTGGGATAGTTCTGGATGGTGGCATAAGTCTGGCCATAGTAGAAATGGGTGATGTTAGACTGAGCCATAATCATGCGGGCAGTCTGTCCGGTGATCATGTTGCCTTGCCATCCGTACGATGCGCGCAGGTCGAGTTCGTTCACCCAAGAAGTCTTCTTGAGGATGTCGCGCTTGATATTCCATTTGCCTGAGAGTGCCCAGATGGGCATAAACTCGTCATTGGCACGGTTTCCGAATACGTTGGACTGCTCATGGCGCAGGTGCAGGTTGATGGTGTAGATGTCGTTCCAGCTGTATCCACCGGCCAAATACCATGCCAACTGGTTGTTGAGCAATCGTGAGTTGGTGCCCAGTGCCGCCCTGCTTTGCATCCACATGCTGTAGTAACCGCTATATTCGGTAGGTACGTAGTCGTAATAGCCTCCATATTCGGTGAAGTAGCCGCGTCGGGTGATGTTGTAGCTCTTGGTCTCGTTGCTGATGGCCTCGCATCCGGCAGAAGCATTGATGAGATGCTTGCCGAAGTCTTTGATAAAGTTGGCCTGTATGCGTGCCGTGTAGTTGTTGGTGCGGTTGTACGATTTCTGCATCTCGCCACCCACAGGGCACAGGTCGTTGCGAAGTGTCTGGTCCGCCCGAAGCTGGAATACATAATAGGTGTCTTTGGTGCGATAGGTGTCGGTGTTGGAGTTGGTGATACCGTATGCGAGCGTGGCTTGCAGGTTGAGGCAGGGTAGCAGGTCGTAATGCAGTTGGGCCTGCAGGTTGATGGCATCGGTGGTGGTGTTGACGCCACAGTTGGTCATCTCGTTGAGGATGTTAAACTGATACGGACTGACCGATGCTACCGTAGTGGCACGCCGTGGGTAATAGAAGAGCGACCCGTCTTCGTTGTAGGCGGGGATGGTGCGGCTCATGTTGTAGGCGTAGTCCATGATGCCCAGTTCGGTGGGAAGATAGTCATGTGACGAGGTGTTGGCGTTGATGGAAAACGAACTGTTGAATTTCTTGTATCTCGCCGTGATGTTCATTGAAGCCGTGTACCTTTTCAGGTCGTCACCCTTGATGATTCCTGTCTCGTCGGTATAGCCCAAAGAGGCATAATAGCGTATGTTCTGGGATCCTCCGCTGATGCTGGCCGAATAGTTGTGGGAGATGGCATCGCGGGTGAGCAGACTGAACCAGTCGGTGTTTTGGTTGGCGTAGTAGTCGCTGAGTTGTTTGAACTCATCGTAACCGATGGCTCCCGAATAGTACTTCTGCAGGGCCTCTTCATAGCCCGACCATTGGCTTACTTCGCTATAATACATCTTGCGGTCCACCAGTTCGCGCGAAACATCCATGCGCTCGGCAGAGGTCATCATATAGACGGAGCGGTCGCTGTAGCGTGGACGCGACGAGAATGTGACGGTGCCATTGTAGGTGATGCTGGGTTTGCCGGTCTTGCCTTTCTTGGTGGTGATGACGATGACACCGTTTCCGGCCTTGGCACCATAGAGAGCGGTGGCCGAAGCGTCTTTCAGCACGTCTATCTGTTCTATGTCGTTGGGGTTGAGGCCTGCAATGGCGTTTCCCAAAAGGTTGACAAAATCGGGGTCGTTAAGACGCTCGGTGTCTACGTTGACAGGGTCGTTGAGCACGATGCCATCGAGCACCCAGAGGGGTTCGCGGTTGCCGATAACGGTGGAGGTTCCACGGATGCGGAGCTTGGGTGCCACGCCTGTCTGTCCCGAATTTTTCATGAAGATCATGCCCGGGACACGCCCCTCGAGCATGCCGTCTACCGTGTTGATACCGTCTACCCTGATGTCGTCCATCTTGATGGAAGTGACGGCAGAGGTGAGTTTGCTGCGCTCCACGTTTTGGTAACCGGTATGTACATATTCGGCTATCTCGCTGACATGTTCGCGGAGCGTAATGTTGATGGTGGTACGGTTGTCAACAGGTATGTTTTGTGTATCGTAACCGATGTAGCTCACTTGGAGTACATCGTTGGCGCGTACATGGAGGGTAAACTTGCCGTTGGCATCGGATGTGGTGCCCGACGTGCTTCCTGCCACAATGATAGAGGCTCCGGTGAGTGTCTCGCCGTAGGCATCGCGTATGGTGCCCACAAGGCGCAGCATCTGTTGCCTGTCGGTGCGGCGTATCACACCCACACCTTGGCTCCAAACCACCTCAAGGCGGAGCGGTCTGAGCACTCGTGAGAGAAAGGCGTTAACCTCTTCATTGTTGGCAGAGGCTGTAATGCGCTGCTTGCTGTTGAGAGTACCCGTGTTGTAGATAAACTTGACCTTGGTCTTCGACTGTATGGCCGACAATACGGTCTGCAGTTTGGCATCCTTGAAGGTGCCGGTAAACTTCTGGCTCTGCGCCAGCATTGCCACGGGAAAGAGTAGACAGAAGAGGGCTATTGTCCAGCGGTGTCTCGCCTGGCTCTCTTGTCTTGGGATGGGTTTTACATTCATAGTTTTGATGGTTTTTGTTTTGATTGTTATACTATTCTTTAGGGTTTGATTCTGCATGGGCATCGGCCTGCTGGATGTAGATGTCGCGTCCGTCTATCAGATAGCCGAAATCCTCGGTCATGGAAAGGAGTGACATAAAGGTTTCCACCGTACTGAAGCGGGAACACTCTCCGCTGAAGCGTAGCTGCTTCATGGCCTCGTTGCTGTAATGGATGCGCACGTCGTACATGCGCTCGATATTGTGCATGATGTCTTCGAGCGGCATGTCGTCGAAGAAGATCACTCCTTGTGTCCACGAGGTCTGCCTTTGCGGGTTAGCCGTGGTGATGGTGGCATGCCCCTCGGCGTCGCAGGTGAGCGTCTGTCCAGCCGTAAGCGTGGCATGGGTGTGCGGATTGCGGAAACTGATGCGTCCGGATGTCAGTGCTACCTTGAACGGTTGGCTCGTATAGGCACTCACCGAGAACGATGTGCCCAGTACGGTGATGGTGCCCTGAGGGGTGGACACGGTGAAGGGACGCCCGTCTTTGGCCACCTCAAAATAGGCTTCGCCTTTCAGTTCGATGTCTCGTGTCTTTAGGAAGCGGTTGGGGAAGCGGATGGCAGACTCTGAGTTGAGCAGTATCTTGGTGCCGTCGTACAGCTCCAGCTTGTACATCTTTCCGCGCGGTATCACCAGTTCTTCTATCTGCAGTGTCGAGGCTGTTTCTTCATCGGCTTCGGTCAGGATGATCGAGGCTCCGTCTACCTTGGCTTGCATGCCGTCGGCCTGTACGCCATCGGCCACGACCTGTACGCTGCCGTCTGCCAGAACCATGCGTGGAAGAGAGTCGTTGGCTGCAGGAAGGGCGGCTATCTGGTCGATGAGAGAGGGAGCTTGCCTGTCGGGCAGGAGCATTATGGAAGCCACTCCTATGAGGATGGCTACAGAGGCTGCCGCGGCTATCGTGCGGTAATGGTGCAGCGTGCGCCCCACTATTTGCAGTCGGCTGGGGCGTCGGCGGTGGTCGGTGGTGTGGTGGTCGGTAGTGATAGAGGCAACCTTGTGCCAGAATGAGACGATAGCCTTGTCCGAATGATACGTGTCATACTTGGCCAGATGGGGTGTGACGTCTTCGCGTCCCCATTCTTCCTGAATCTTGGTGAGCCGGCTCTCTTTGTCGTGGAGAATGTCGTCTATATCTTGCTCGAATGTATCTGAATCTTTGCGCATCGGTTTGTTGTTTTTTCTCTTAATACGCAAATTCGGTGTGAAAGTATTAGTCTATCGCAGAAAAAAATGACATTCTCTCATACTTTTTTTCATTCCCGTTTTCCGCTTGGTCTCACTTGTCGGAGCCAAATGCCATGATTGGCGCGCTAAAGATGGCATTTACGGGGGCTAAATGCCGC
>JBJEAU010000080.1:0-10051 GCA_051869355.1 Prevotella sp.
ATTGTTGAGTTGGGTGAACGTATAGGTAAATACCGGATCATTGCCCTTGAGCAGCTCCTCGGCTTTCGCAATATCTTTCTTGAGATACTCCACATAGTCCGTAAAACCATAGTAGGAAGGCACTTCATCAATGCCCGTGGTATAGGAGTAAGGAAGGGCCACCTGCTTGCCACCGCTCACGTTCGGCAACTGGCCGAAAAGGCGCAGGATATCAAACTGGCAATAAGCACGGATAGCGTATGCTTCGCCCTCTATCACTTTGCGCATAGCCTCATCGGTAATGGCACCTCCATTGGCCTCAATGTTCTTGATCAAGACATTGGCCGAGGCCACTATATGAAACAGTTTGGCGTACAAAGCCTTAATGGCAGGCCGGCAATAGTCGCTCTCATAGTCGTGCCGGCTAAGATAATACTTCTGGGGAGCCGATGTCTTGTGCGCATCCTCCACATACCAAAGGTCTGCCAGACACTCTACATCGGTCATGGTAAGGCGCTGCCCATAGGCATCGGCATCTGCCATCGCCATATAGCATCCCGTGAGGGCATCACGGAATCCCTTGTAGCTCTCAAACTGGTCATTCTCTTTCGAGATGTTCTCGCCACGCACGTCAAGCCAGTCGTCGCACGACGTGGCCATCATGGCTGTAGCCAGAATCAATATGATATATTTTACTGTCTTCATAATCTGTCGGTTAGAAAAGTAGTTTCACACTTGCCTGTATATTGCGTGCATACGGATAACTGGTACCGCGCTCCATCCTGACAGAGCCCCAATGCACGAGGTCGTTGATGTTGATACCGAAGATGGCGCTGTTCAGATGGAATGTCTGCAAGAGATATGCGCTCTTGAGCTTGTATTGGAGACTGATACTTTGCAGTTCGAGCACGTTATTGTCCATCACGTAACGTGAGGTGGCCTTGGACCGTTCACTGGAGAGTTTCTTGAAGAACACCACATCGCCCGCCGTATACCAGCGGCTGGTGAGTACGCGCTCATCCACGTTCTTGTTCTGGATGTCAGCGGTCGTTACCTCCACGCGATCCCTCAAAGTGGCATTGTAGACCTTGCCTCCCCAGTAGTATCCGAATGAGGCATTAAACGTAAAGTCGCCCCACTGGAACATGGTGTTCATGTTTCCTCGGTAGAGAGGATCCGCACTGCCGCAATATACCTTGTCACTGGCTTTCCATGTGTCGGTGATATTGCCGTTTTTGTCCAGATAGATCTCCTTACCGGTACTCGGGTCGATACCAAGGGAGCGAACAGCGTAGATAGCGTTCTGAGGACGACCCTCATAAAACAGGTTCTGGATGCCCGAGGCGTCCTCATCGGTGGCATCACTGGTCATGTAGGCCTCCGTCTGGTCCTTGATGGCTTGCGACAACTTGGTGATTTCATTCTTGTTATACACCAGCTGCGCGCCGATGAGCCAGTTTATATTGCGTTTGCTGTCACGGATGATGTAACCTTGCAGAGCAGCTTCCCATCCCTTGTTTTCCACCTCGCCTATATTGGCACGGTATGAAGAGAAGCCCATAGAGAGGGGGAGATCCATTGATGACAGCAGGTTGTTGGTGGTCTTGGTGTACACCTCGAACGACCCTTTGATGCGGTTGTCAAGCAATCCGAACTCGGTACCCACATTCATTTCCTTGGTTGTCTGCCATGACAGGTTCGGATTGCCGTAACCTCCCAGCGCAGCACCGTTCCAACTCATGTAGCGGTTGTCATTGATATATTTATAATAGGTGTAGGCATCGGTCTCGCTGGCTCCGCTGGCCGCACCCGTCTCGCCATATGATGCCTTCATGCGCAGCATACTCACAATGGGATTGCGCTTCAAGAACTTCTCATTGTGCAGGTTCCAGCCCACGCCTACACTCCAAAACGGGGCGTATTTCTTATCACTGCCATACGAGGAGTTGCCATCCACGCGATAGGAAAAGTCCACATAGTAGAGGCTGTTGTAGGTGTAGTTCACGTTACCCGTCACACCAAACTGGCGTGTCTTGGAATTGTACCCGCCGGGCATCTCATTTTGCGCATACTGTCGGGCATCGGCAATATTGTTGAGCGACTCATTGGAGAATCCTTCCAGTGCTATATTGAAATAGTCGTAGTTATAGGTACGCATGCTCCAGTTTACACCTGCGTAGAGCGAGTGACGCTCTGCAAAGACCTTATTGTACGACAAGGTGACATCGGCGCTGATATTGAGCTGTTTGCCGTTGCCATAGCGGTAGAGTCCGCGGCGCAGGAAGCCCTCGCCTGTCTGGTATTCGGAGCCGGTGGTGGAGTTTGAGAAATACGTGTCTTCCGGAGAGAGGAAACGATTGTCCTCACTGTCTGTCTTGGAGATACCCAACTGGCCACGAAGCGTAAGTTCGGGCAGGATACGCCAGTCTACAGAGAAGTTGTTGGTAATCTCTTGGTAACTACTCTTGTCGAACGAGCCGAGCGAGGCGTTGTACAGCGGATTCTCGGGCTTGGCCGAATTCTTGTAGAAGGGGTCGAAAAACTTGCGGAGTGCACCGTTGGCATCATAAGGTGCGTTATAGGGCTGCTGGTTAACATAAGTATCGAACGATCCATAGGGGCTTTCCTGACTGCCATTGATGCCGATGGAAGTGTAATTGCGGAAAGTGAGATTCCTATAGGTGTACATCAGTGTCACGGCACCATTGAAGGTACGGCGGTGCGAGCCTTTCATGGCTCCCTGCACATCATTATATTGGGCATCGGCGCTCCAGCGAAACTCCTCGCTGCCGCCTTCGAGCCGCAAATTGTAGCGCTGTCCCACACCGGTACGCAGCGGTTTCGAGAGCCAATCGGTGTCCACGCCGTTGAGCACGTCACGCAGACGCTCGTTATAAGCCTGCTTGAGCAGGATCTCGGTCTGGCTTCCCATTTCCGGATTGCGGTCATAGAGCCCCGCAAGGCGCTCCAGCTCCAGCTTGTCGGCAGCATGGAGCAGATGGTAGCTGGTCAAATCGGGAACTTCCAGTTGCAGACCGGTCTCCAGACTCACCTTCAGACGACCCGGTTCGGGGCGCTTGGTCACCACCACAATCACACCATTGGCTCCCCGCGACCCATAAATGGCCGTAGCAGCAGCATCTTTGAGGATATTGATACTCTCTATCTCCTCGTCGTTGTAGTCCATGAGTTTGGTGAGCGATATCTCAAAGCCCTCCATCACCACAAGTGGCGTATTGGGATTGTTGGCCTGACCGGCATTAAATTCCTCCACACTCATGGGGAGCGACGAATTGCCCCTGATGTTGATGTCGGGCAGGTTGTTAGGATTGCTTCCGTTCAGGTTGTCAATGGCGAAATTGATGCTCGCATCGGCATTCTTCAGCGTCTGCAACAAGTTTTGGCCGCGATACTGCCGCAATTTCTCGCCCGTAACGGTAGCCACAGAACCGGTATAGCTCTCCTTGGCCTTGCGGAATATACCTGTGACCACCACATCGCTCATGGTGGTCGACTCATCGTCAAGAATTACCTCTATCAACTTACGAGACACCTTGCGTTCCAGCGTCCGCATGCCCACATACGAGAAAACAAGCTCGCTCTCGGGTGCCACGGCTTCGATCGTGAACCTTCCGAAAGCATCGGTAATGGTTCCCATACTCGTACCCTTCACCTTTATGGTCACGCCTTGCAGCGGTGCGCCCGTCTGGTCAGTCACGCGCCCCTTGGCGGTTACCACATCGGTACGGACGAGCTTGTATCGCTGCGCCGGAGCTATGTTGATAAATTTCCCGCTGACCGTGGCCGACAGTGGGAGCCCGTCTATCAACATATCCACGGCCACGGGTGCCGGCTTGTTTTTGATGGTAACCGTAACCTTGTACTTGGCCAATTCGTCGAAATTGAAATTGATTTTGTAAAACTCAGACAGGCGCTCCACCCGCCGCAAAGCGTCGGTGAGAGGCATGTCACTGCACTTGAGTGTGACGTTCTTCCCACTGTCGGCTGCCAACACCGGCACCGCCAAGAGCCACAAGAGCGCGACAAGGAAAGCCATGCAAGTTGTTTTCTTCATAATCATTAACGCTTTATAACCTATCTAATCTTAAATACACAAATCTGTCACAATCGGGTACCACAAATTGAAAATATTTTTATCCTTGTGCGATTTTAACGACAACTCAGATAAAAATCAAGACGACAACTCGGACAACTCTGACAACCATAGCACCGAAAAAAGTATTGTTTAAGTTGTCTATGTTGTCGTGGGAATATAAGACGACAACTCAGACAACCATGACAACCATAGCACCGAAATAAGGTTGTTTAAGTTGTCTATGTTGTCTAAGTTGTCGTAAAAAAAACAAGTTGTCGTTAAAAAGAAAACAAGTTGTCGTAAAAGATTACTCGATGGTGATGGCGTTATCGCCGAGTGTAATCTTGCCGACACCAAGGGTGTTGAGGGAGGCCACAATCTCGTTGATGGGCTGGCTCTTCTCCGCCACAAAATGGAGGCGGACTTGGGTAAGGTCCACGTTCTCAAACACCACGTTGATATTGTACCAGCGGCCCAGTGTGCGCATGATGTCTACCAGAGGCGTCTGGTCGAAATAGAAGAAACCGTCTTTCCACTGCACATAGGGATAGGTGTCTACCTGCTGTTTCTTCCAGTTGCCGTCTTCATCGGATCCGTACAGTTCGCCGGGACGCATCATCACCGCATCGGCCTGCCCGGCCTGAGCAGACACCTTGCCGCTCACCAGCACCACGCTCGCCGGGGTGCCGGGATAGGCCTTGACATCGAAGGCAGTGCCATAGACGCGCGTGACGAGCTGCCCCGTCTTCACCACAAAGGGCTTAGAGGCATCGGGAGTCACCTCAAAATAAGCCTCTCCCTTGAGTTCCACCTCGCGGAGGTTGCCCTGAAACCGCTCAGGGAAGCGGAGGCTGCTCTCGGCGTTGAGACTCACCCGCGTGCCGTCGGGGAGCACAAAACTGTAGTCCATACCGCGCGAGGTAGCCATGGTGAGCATCCGGGCTTCTGACGCGGCGGTCGGACGGTCTGCCGCCAACGCGGCGGCCTTGGCCTGCCTGCGGGCACGGGCGGCAAAGTCTATGGTGCCGGCCTGCACGCCCATCGGTTCCTCCTCATCGGTACGGAGCGTCACTTGGCGCAAACGGTCGTCGGAAGCGGTAAACACCTCCATGCCGTGACTGCCCCCTTGGGGCCGGCAGAGCACCCACACCACCAGCAGCATGGCCGCCATGCCGATGACCACCCTCACGAGCGTACCCACCGTAGGCATACGCCTGCGGGGAGAGGACTCGGGTGCAGCTATCGTCTGTCTGAAAGCCTGCCACTCGCTGTCCACATCGGGCTCCACACGCCGACGGCGACCCAATGCCATGCGCACGGCATCTTCTTCCGAGGCCGACGGCATCGGCGACTGCCCTTCAGTCTGTGGGGTAAGGTCGTGATTCTCTTCCATGATGATTGTTGTCTCTGAATCTAAATACGTTTGAGGGTGCTTGGCGGGTACTGCTTTCATGATTTTTTAACATGAAAATATGCCCTGAGGCGGGCAAAGGCTTTCATTATATGCTTTTTCACCCCATCCGTGGAGATGCCGAGCATGTCGGCAACCTCACGATAACTATGCTGATGGAAGTAGCACTGCTCCAAGACAAAGCGGGTGGTCTGTGGCAACGTCTCAATGACATCGGACAGGGCGGCCACACGCTCGTCTACCCATGACAAGCCATCGACACCGGCCTCCTCATAGCAACTCGTCACAAAGTCGGCGTAACGGCTTTGCGCATCGCGCTGCCGCAGATGGTTGTAGCACTGGTTGCGGACGCTGATGAAGAGATAGCCGGCCACCCTGTCGGCTTCGAGTTCCTCGCGCTTCTGCCATGCCATCGCAAACACCTCGCCCACCACATCGCGGCTCAGCTCGTTGTCGAGCAGGTAATCGTAGGCAATATGGTACAGCCGCAAATAGTGTTCGCGGTACATTCGCTCAAATTCGGCTATATCCATCGTTGCTGTATCCTGTGTTTGCTGTTATCCTGTCTACACTCCGGCCAGCCAGCCGTCGTGCCGTGTCATTTCATATACCACACTCCACCCTGGCAGACCATAGGCACCACAATCTGCTCGCTGGTGCTGTCGCCATAAGAGAGCACCAGGAACACATCGCCGCGATGCAGCGCCGTGTCTACCCGTGCCCCTGCCACCTTGACCTGCTTCATGCCGCGGTGCTCCTCCTGCTGCTGGCCCACGTACATCTTGGCATTGGCCACCAGTTGTTCGCGGTAGCTGGCCGGGATGCTGTCGGGGCGATAGGTGCCGTCAACGAAGAGGTCGTAGTCGCCGCGCATGAGCATCTCGTAATAGGTCTTGGCAGTCTGTGCCGCCACCTCCTCGGCCTTGGGAGCCTCCTTGCAGGCATGCACGAGCGCTGCAAGGAGGAGTGCTGTGAGTATCTTCTTCATCCTGATGCTATCAAAGAGGGTTACTTCTGGCGCACAAACACATTGATAGGACATCCGTGCATCGACCAGTTCTCGCGTATCTTGTTCTCAAGGAAGCGGCGGTAGGGTTCCTTGACGTACTGGGGCAGGTTGGCATAGAAGACAAAGGAGGGTATCTGCGTATTGGGCAACTGCGTACAGTACTTGATCTTGATATACTTACCCTTGATCGAGGGCGGCGGGGTGGCCTCGATAATGGGGAGCATCACCTCATTGAGCTTGGCGGTGCCCACATGGGCCTTGCGGTTCATATAGACATCCTTGGCTGTCTCGAGCACCTTGAAAATGCGCTGCTTGGTGAGCGCGGAGGCAAAGATGATGGGGAAATCGACGAAAGGCGCCATGCGGCTGCGGATGGCATTGGTGAAGGTGTCGATGACCTTCTGGTCCTTGTCGGGCACCAAGTCCCACTTGTTGACCACCACCACGAGCGACTTGTTGTTTTTCTGGATGAGCTGGAAGATGTTCATGTCCTGCGCCTCGATGCCGCGGGTGGCATCGATCATGAGGATGCAGACATCACTGTTCTCGATGGCGCGGATGCTGCGCATGACCGAGTAGAACTCCAAGTCTTCGGTGACCTTGTTCTTACGACGGATCCCGGCAGTGTCGACCAGATAGAAGTCGAAGCCGAACTTGTCGAAACGGGTGTAGATGCTGTCGCGCGTGGTGCCGGCTATCTCGGTCACGATGTTGCGGTCTTCGCCTATGAATGCATTGATGATACTGCTCTTGCCGGCATTGGGGCGGCCCACCACGGCAAAGCGGGGGATATCGTCTTCCACGGTCTCCTTGGCTTCGGCCGGCAGGCGCGAGAGGATGATGTCGAGCAGGTCGCCGGTACCGCCGCCTGTGGCCGCACTGATGCAGATTGGCTCACCGAGACCCAGTTTGTAAAATTCGGCTGCCGTATAATACTCCGAACTGTTGTCTACCTTGTTGGCGACGAGCACCACGGGCAGCTTGGCACGGCGCAGGATGAGCGCCACGTCCTCGTCCCAGTCGGTGAGTCCGGTCTCCACGTCGACCAGGAACAGCACCAGGTCGGCCTCTTCTGTGGCCACAAGCACCTGCCGGCGGATGGCATCCTCGAAGATATCGTCCGAATTGACCACCCAGCCTCCGGTGTCGACCACCGAAAACTCTTGTCCGTTCCATGCACACTTGCCATACTGGCGGTCGCGGGTCGTGCCGGCGGTGTCGCTCACGATGGCGTGACGGCTCTGTGTGAGCCGGTTGAAAAGTGTAGACTTGCCCACGTTGGGGCGGCCTACGATTGCTACCAAATTTGCCATTTGTTGTTTCTTTTGCTGAAGTTTAACATTCTCCGGCCCTCGCCTTGACGGCGAGAGTAACGTCCTACATCTAATCAGGACTCAATATTTATATATGCCTATCATCATTCGGGATTGTACCCGAAGTGGTTGAGCTCGCGCTGCGAGTTGCGCCAGTCCTTGTCTACCTTGACAAAGGTTTCGAGAAACACTTTCTTGCCGAAGAAGCGTTCCAACGACTTGCGCGCCTCGGTGCTCACCTTCTTGAGCGCCACACCCTGATGGCCGATGATGATGCCTTTCTGGCTGTCGCGCTCCACATAGATCACCGCGCTGATGTGTATCTTGCGGCTATCCTCCTTGAACTGCTCCACGGCCACCTCTACCGAGTAGGGAATCTCCTTGTCGTAATAGAGCAGTATCTTCTCACGGATAATCTCGGAAACGAAGAAGCGGGCGGGCTTATCGGTGAGCTGGTCTTTGTCGAAATAGGCAGGCGACTCAGGCAGCAGTTCCTTGATGCGGCCCATGAGCAGGTCTACACCAAACTTGTTTTTCGCCGAGATGGGCAGGATGTCTGCCTTGGGCAACAGCTTGTGCCACTGCTCCACCACCTCAGCGAGATGACGCTGGTCGGTCTCGTCTATCTTGTTGACCAGCAGCACCACGGGGATGGTCATCTTGGCCACCTTGTCCAGAAAGTCGCGGTTTTTCTCCAGATTCTCCACCACATCGGTCACATAGAGCAGCACATCGGCATCGGCCAGTGCCGACTCCGAGAAAGCCAGCATCATCTCCTGCATCTTGTAGTTGGGCTTGAGTACGCCCGGCGTGTCGGAGAAGACGATCTGGCAGTCCTCCTCGTTTACGATACCCATAATGCGGTGGCGCGTGGTCTGCGCCTTGAAGGTGGCGATGCTGATGCGCTCGCCCACCAGTTGGTTCATCAGCGTGCTCTTGCCCACATTGGGGTTGCCCACGATGTTTACAAAACCTGCTTTGTGCATGCGTTTCCTTGATAAGTGATTGGCGTACAAAAAAACGCATCATCTTGCGTAAGTAAGACGGATGCGTTTCTCTGTGATGTAAAAATTCGTTTTCGTGTTATTTCTTTCCAGCCATTTCCGCCCCATCATACGCCCACTTGTAATAAGAGGCGCCATGCACGAAGCCGGCTCCGAAAGCGGTAAAGATCACCTTGTCGCCTTTCTTCAGCTTGGCCTCGTTGTCCCAGAGAGCCAAGGGGATGGTGGCGGCGCTGGTGTTGCCATAGTGGTCGATATTGATCATCACCTTGTCCAGGTCCAGGTCGGCGCGCTTGGCCACAGCCTCGATGATACGCAGGTTGGCCTCGTGCGGCACTACCCAGTCTACATCCGAACCGGCCAGCTGGTTACAGTTCAGTATCTCCAGCACGTCGTCGCTCATGCTGGTCACCGCATAGCGGAACACGGTGCGACCCTCCTGATAGAGATAGTGCAGGCGATGGTCCACGGTAAAGTGGGAAGCGGGACATACAGAGCCGCCGGCCTTCATGTGGAGGAAGGGAAGCCCCTTGCCATCGGTACGGAAGAATGAGTTTTGTACACCCACGCCCTCCTCGGTAGTAGCCTCAACAAGTACGGCACCGGCACCGTCGCCAAACAACACGCACGTCTGACGGTCCGTGTAGTCTACCAACGACGACATCTTGTCGGCACCGATCACGATAATCTTCTTGAAGCGCCCACTCTGTATCATCGTCGCAGCCACATCGAGCGAATACAGGAATCCGCAGCATGCAGCCTCGAGGTCAAAGGCGAAGGCGTTTTTCAGCCCGAGCTTGCCCAGCACGATAGAGGCGGTAGAGGGAAACTTGTAGTCAGGTGTGGTGGTGGTCACAATCAGTGCGTCGATGGTATCGGGGTCCACGCCTGTCTTCTTGATCAGCTGCTTGGCGGCCTTACGGGCCATGTAGCTTGTGCCAAGGCCCTCCTCGGTGAGGATGCGGCGCTCCTTGATACCCACGCGGGTCATGATCCACTCGTCACTGGTCTCGACCATGCGCGACAGTTCCTCGTTGGTGAGGATATAGTCGGGCACATAGCCGCCGATACCAGTGATGATCGCATTGATACGCTCCATTTACTCTACAGTTTCCTTGACAATAGCCACTTTACCACGATAATAGCCACAGGTGGGGCATACGGTGTGGTAAACGTAGTAAGCTCCGCAGTTGGGGCATACGGCCAGTGTGGGGGCTACTGCCTTGTCATGAGTTCTTC
>JBJEAU010000081.1:0-10023 GCA_051869355.1 Prevotella sp.
GATAAGGTGCTTGACGCTGCTAAAACTATTACAACTATAAGGGTAAGGTTACCCGAAAATAATACCACCTTCACAAAAACTCTCTTCCTGACAGAGAAACACCTCACTGTAAAGCCACTTTTTGACCCATCTAACAGCAAATTCTAATTTGGGTGACGCATTGATGAAGTCAGGAAATATCCTCCAACACCATAATATAATGCCAACGCTTCTCTATTGGCACTTCTCATTACATGATACCGTGTTTGATAAATAGCTTGCTTAATCGCTTTTACTGCATGCTGAATATCCGTATGTACACTTTGTTGTTCCATTTTTACGATTTTTTTTTGCTAACAAAAATAGCAAAAAAATCGTAGAATTTCATACCTGTGCAATATAAATATTACCTCATTATTTATATTACTATGATTCTTATTTTTTATTTCTTAAAAAAACTCATAGTCCCATCGCAAATGCGGCAAATAGCTGCGTAATTGCCATGATTACGCAGCTATTTGCCGCATTTACAGTTGGGAAAAGATATGTGGGGATGGAGGAGAGTTGGCAACAGATTCTCCATAATCAATCCTAATAAGCGATTGAAGAGGCAGACTGGCCTACAGATACTCGCTGAAATCGGTAAGACGCATGTCTCCCTTCTTCATCAGCGTATCGTGCATGGCAAAGGCTGCCGTCATCGACTGCGGTTCATGCCCCTTGTCGGCGATGCGCAGATATTCACGCAAGAGTGGCTTGTACTCGGGATGCGCACAGTTTTCGATGATTTCCTCGGCACGGCGGCGCGGCCCCTTGCCACGGAGGTCGGCCACACCCTGCTCGGTCACGATCACGTCTACATCGTGCTCCGTGGAGTCCACATGGGTACACATGGGCACGATGGCACTGATTTTTCCGCCCTTGGCAATGGAGGGTGTAGTGAAGACACTGATGTATCCGTTGCGCTCGTAGTCACAACTGCCTCCGATACCGTTCATCAATTTCGAGCCACAGATATGACTTGAATTCTCATTACCATAGATGTCGCACTCGATGGCTGTATTGAGCGCGATGACGCCCAAACGGCGGATGACCTCAGGACTGTTGGCTATCTCGCTTTGGCGTATGGTGAGGTGCTGGGAGAAGTAGTCCATGTTGTCATAGACCTGCTTCAGACACTCGTTGGTCACCGTCATGGCCGTGGCCGAAGCATCGATGATCTTGCCTTCGAGCATCCAGTGGATGGCAGCATCCTGCACCACTTCCGAGTAGACATTGAAGCGCGGAATGTTGGCATTGCCACCCAGCGCAGCCAGCACAGCATTGCCCGTGGCACCCACACCGCTCTGGATAGGCAGGAACTGGGGCGGGATGTGTCCCTTCTTCATATCGGCAACGAGAAATTCGGCTACATGATGGCCCATTGCAGCGGTAAATTCGTCAACCGCCTTAAAGGCGCGCGCCTCCTCCGGAATGTTGCTTTCTATCACTCCCACTATCTTGTTGGGATCGATGGCTACATAGTCCTTGCCCACCCGGTGGTAGGGAGTGAGCACAGGAATGGGCTTGCGGTTCCAACCGTTGTCTTCCGGCTCGTAGGTATCGTGCAGGAAACGCGAATTGGGGTTGTGGAAGCGGTTGTGCTCCAAGATGACGCGCTTGGCCAGGCGGGCAATGGTGGTGACGATGCCGCCAGCCGAGGTAAGATAGGCCCTACATTCGCCATCCTTTACCTCATAGTCCGACACCTCTATCACAGCCCAGTCCATCGTGCCGTAGAACCCGTGTCGCAATCGTTCGGCCATATGACCGAGGTGCATATCCTCATAGTCTATCTCTTCCAGATTGACATGCTTGCGAAAGTCCTCATTGGTGGAAAAAGGAGCCCTGAACTTGATGGCGTGCGCTGCCGCCATATCGCCCTCTACACTCTGGCACGACGATGCGCCGGTAAAGATGCCCACGGCAAAGGGTTTTCCTGCTTCGTGCTCACGTATGGCACGCTTAGAGAGTTCTCTGAAGATAGCTTTCGGGTTGGCATTGGGCGTGAATCCCGAAAGCGCCATATTGTCTCCGTCTTTGATCAAGGCCGCAGCCTCGGCAGCCGTTAAAATTGTAAAAGCCATAAGATGTATAGATTTGTCGGCAAAGATAACAATAATTATATAATCTTAGAATTTAAATCCCATTTTTTTCGTCTCTATCGCCCTAAAAAGTTGGAAGACAAGCCCTCTATGAATTAAATAAATTTAAAAAACAGGACTCCCAACTACCCAATACGGCAGGTGGGTGGTCATAACTATATAAGACAAACGCAACGGGCGACGCCCTAAAAACCTATTTATACGCATGATGAAGAAAAGCAAGCATCTCTGGGCCCTAATGGCCATCCTGCTCTGTCCGGCCACGCTGTCGGCTGAGACTGGCAAAAGCAAACAAATCGTAGACTATGTGAACCCGATGGTGGGTGCATCGACCTCGACAAAGGCGGGCAGAAGCGCACACGGACTGGGCAAGACTTTTCCCGGTACCGCCACTCCTTTCGGACTGGTACAGCTGAGTCCCGACACCAAGACGGGAGGCGACAACGGTCCCGGCTATTCATGGCACCATACCACCATAGAGGGCTTCAGTTTTGTGCACATGAGCGGCATTGGATGGTACGGAGACTTCGGCAACTTCTTGGTAACGCCCACCGTGGGCAAGCTTCATCCCTTTGTAGGCGACGAGAAGCATCCTGAGACAGGCTATAGGTCGGCTTTCTCACACGAGACCGAGGTGGCCAAGGCCGGATATTATGCCGTGACACTCGACGACTACAAAATCAGGGTAGAGCTGACATCGGCCAGACGCGCAGGCATGATACGTATGACCTATCCAGAGAGCGATTCGTCACGCATCAGCATCGACCTGGCACGCCGCATCGGCGGATCGTCTACCGAACAGTATGTGAAAGTGGTAGACGACACGACCATCGAGGGATGGATGCGCTGTACCGACAAGGATGGAGGTTGGGGCAACGGCGACGGACATGCCAACTATACCGTCTACTTCTACTGCCAGTTCAGCAAACCTCTGAAACGCTACGGCGTATGGAACGCACAGCTCCCTGAAGGCATGGACGGCGTGAAACTGCAGACCCTCTACGATCCCAACTACCAGCAAGCGGTGAAAAACGCCGACATCCACATGGGTTGTCGGGAGATGCAGGGCCGCCACCTGGGCTTTTTCACCGAATTTGCCACGGCAGAGGGCGAGCAGGTGTTGCTCAAGGCCGGCATATCGTTTGTAAGTATCGAGGGTGCCCGCAAGAATCTGGAGAGCGACATCAACCACTGGAGCTTCGAATCGGTGTATGCAGACAACCGCGAAGCATGGCAACAGGCGCTGGGCTGCATGGAGGTGGAAGGAAGCGACCACGACAAGACCGTATTCTATACCGCACTGTACCACACGATGATCGATCCGCGCGACGTGGCCGACGTGACGGGCGAATACGTAGGTGGAGACGGCAAGGTACACCGCAATACGGATTATGTGTACCGCTCCATCTTCAGTGGGTGGGATGTTTTCCGCAGCCAGTTCCCGCTCCAGACCCTCATCAACCCAAGGATGGTGAACGACGAAATCAACTCTCTCATCAGTTTGGCCGAAACAAGCGGCCGCAAGTATTTTCCCCGCTGGGAAATCATGAACTCATACTCGGGCTGTATGCTCGGCAACCCGGCCGTATCTGTACTGGCCGACGCTTATCATAAGGGCATCCGCAATTGGGATGTGGCCAAAGGCTATGAATATTGCCGCAACAGCGTGGAGAACACGGGCAATGACCGTCGTCTGGGTTATACCCCAATGGATATCTCGCGCACTTTGGAATACGCTTACAGCGACTGGTGTGTGGCAAGTCTCGCCCAGGCGCTTGGAGATAAGCAGAACCATGCCAAGTACATGCAGTACGCTGCCGATTATAAGCATATCTGGGACGACAGCGTGAAATGGTTCCGCGGTCGCGGCAACGACGGACGATTTGGCCGCTGGCTCGGCGAGAAAGCACAAGACCACTACTGTACAGAATCCAATCCGCTGCAACAGGGATGGTTTGTGCCACACGACATGTATGGCTTTATCCGTCTGTTGGGCAAGGATGCCTTCGCCGACAAGCTCACTGCATTTTTCGACAACTCATCGGAAGACTTCCTATGGAACGATTTCTACAATCATCCCAACGAACCGGTACACCATGTGCCCTTCCTCTTCCCCTATGTGGGCAAGGCTTGGCTCACACAGTACTGGACACGACAGATATGCAACAAGGCTTACGGCACCGACGTGATGGGTCTGTGCGGCAATGAGGATGTAGGGCAGATGAGTGCATGGTATGTACTGGCTGCATCGGGCTTCCATCCCATCTGTCCGGGCGACAATGTATATCTGCTCACGTCGCCTGTCTTCAACCAGATTACACTCCGTTTGGACAATGACTATTACCAGGGCCACACCTTTGTCATCAAGGCCATCAACAATTCTGCCGAGAATGTCTATATACAGTCGGCCAAACTCAATGGCAAGCCGCTGAACCGCGCATGGATTACCCATAGCGAGATAGTGGGCGGCGGCGAACTCACGCTGGTCATGGGACCAAAGCCCAACCGCAATTTCGGCAAACGCAACCTGCCGCCGTCGGGTAGGGTAGTTGTCAAACCCTAAACACGAATGGGGTGCCCCTGCATCCCATTACGTGATCTCCCCCTTATGGTAAGGCAGCACCATAGCCAGTGCGGCGGCACCTATGAGCCACCACACTGTGCTTCCTGCTATATCGCATATGGCCACCAGCGATGCCTGCACCGTAACCCTGCCCTTGAGTAGGGTTACTGCCATCCGCTCCGATTCGTCTGTTCCCTTGCCTTGACGCTGCCCCATGCGTATCGCTTGCATGTAGGCCGCCGAGGCAAGGGTATTTTGGTGGTCAATAGTATGTACCAGTCGGCCAACATAATGTTGCTGCCGCTCATTGAACCAGTTGGAATACACCGAAGCACCCACCACCGGAGCGATGGCATTGCGCATCCATATCATCAGAAACACATAAGTAACCAGATACCGCGACGGCAGATGCTTCATGCCAAAGGCAGCCGCCAAGGAGTAGAGCATCAGCAAACCCATATAGTTCAACACCGTCGGCAACACCATTCCGCTGTACAGCCCGATGGTCTGAATGCGGAAATACAGCACTGCATTAGCAGCGGCCATGAGCATGAAAGCCGTGACAAACACCACCCTGAACCGTACCTTGCATACCACCAGCACCAATGACACAACGAGTCCGGCGACACAGCCCACCACGGCCCAGCCACTCAGTGCGGCTACATGCAGATTGCTGGCCGGCGTGGCGATACGGATAAAGATTCCCACCAGCATATTGGCCGAATAGAGCACCATCGTCAGCACAAACAGCAGCATAGAAATCCATACGTTGCGGTATCCGAACACTTCCAACGGCAGGTAGTGGTGCTTGCGTCTCCTCGTTGCCAAAAACAGAAACGCAGACGATGCCACCAACAGCACAGACAGCGCCCAACGCATGCCCGGAGCCACCCACCATCCCAGGGGTTTGCCATATACCAGCATGTAAGCCATACAGCACAGGGCAATAGCCATCAACAGCATATCGGGCAACATTTCCCATTCGGGCCGATAACCGGTTTTGCGCTTCTCACTGGGCATCAGAAAGGTCACCAACAGCATACCCACCAGCAACATGGCTATCACCATGTAGTAGGCATGCTGCCAACGGTAGGCGTAGGCAAACCAAGCCGTGAGTACATTGCTGCCCTGAGAGATGACAAGGATATAAAAATAGAGCACAGGCATGAGAAACGTGCGCTTGCGCTCCAACATATACTGCACATCGGGCGTGGGCTCCTGCTTCATCGTAAACATGGCCAACGTATCCATACCCGTGAGATAGGGAGCGATGGTAAACGTGCAATGAATCATGACCATCACCCGTACAAAACCCGTCAACAGACAGGCAACGAGCAACACCGGAAGCGAAGTGGTGACCGCGCAACAATAGTTGAGCGGGATAAGCAGGAGAAAACACCACAGATAAGTCTGCCGGATACGCCTTATCTGAAGAAAACGCAACATAAAAGGCGGAAACAGACACATGCCGATGCTGGTAAAAAATCCTGCCATCTGCACATCTTCCGTCAACCAGCCCAGGGAGCTCGCCATCTCATTGAGATTGCTCAAGTAGGCGCCGCCGGAGAATGTGGGTGGCACAAACATCAATAGCAGCACCACGATGCCGACAGGGCGGGGAACCCACGAATGAAAAGGATGATTATCACGTAGTTCGCTCATGGCCTATCGGTTTGTCACATCCACCTCTACCTCGCACATCATACTGGCCGCCATCCTATGAATGGTCACGCTATCCATTGTCTCTGTGAAATCGATACGTACCGGCACGCGCTGCTGAATCTTCACAAAGTTGCCCGAAGCATTGTCGGTCGGCACCATCGAGTATTTGGAGCCCGTAGCCGAACTGATGGCGGTCACCTTGCCCATGTATCGCTTGCCACTGATGGCATCGATTCTGATTTCGGCCACCTGTCCCACACTGATGCGCGACATCTGCGTCTCCTTAAAATTGGCCACCACCCACTTGCGGCTATCGGGTATGAGCGTGGTGATGGTCTGTCCAGGACTTACCAGTTGTCCTTGCTCGATGGTACGACGACCCAAATAACCGGAAGCCGGTGCTGTAATCACGGTATAGGAGAGGTTCAGCCGTGCCAGGTCCACTGCGGCTTGCGCGCGGAGTATGGCAGCTTGGGTATTGGCCTGCCTCTGGCTCGCCTCAGTAACCGACGACCGGGCTGCGGCACGCTGCCGCTCCAAGGCGGCCACCCTTGCCTTGGCCATGTCAAGCTCTGTCTTGTAATGTTCCACCATGACAGGGGTGGAAGCCTGCTTGGCCAGCAGTTTCGAGTACCTGTCATAGTCGTGTTGCAGTTTGTCCACCCGCAGCTGGGCTTCCTCGATAGAGGCATCGTAGACCGTGGCACTGCTCGATACCGTCTGTACAGACCTGTCCAGTACCCTCCTGCCACCCAAGGCATCCATCATGGCGGCTTCGGCCTGTTTCAAAGCTATGGCGTACTCGCCGTCGTCGATGATGAGCAGCGTGTCGCCCCTGTTTACATGTTCATGCTCCGTAAATCTGATTTCGCGGATATAGCCCGCCACTTTTACGTTGACAGGAGAGATATATTGCTCCACCTGTGCATCGTCTGTCCACTCATAACGGCTATCGCAGTACATGCTTACGATGACCGCTATTCCGGCCAACAGCAATGCTGCTGCCGCTGTTCTGATGATCCATTTCTTGTTCATTATCTTTCATGTTTTTGATTTTCATTCCGACAACTTGTCCAGACTGCCAGAGAGTTTCAGCAGGTCGAGTCGGGCCAGTCTGTACTGGCAATGAGCCTGGACACAAGCCTGCTGGGCTGTGCGCAACTGCATCTCATCCTGTAACAAGGCCGTCATCGAGGCCACTCCTTCCTTATACTGCTCCTCTGTCACCGCATACACGGCTTGGGCCTGCCGATAGTTTTCTGACTGTGTACGATAGACCTCCAACTGATGATTGAGCTGCAGCCTGGCGTGGGCATGACGCTCGTCCAAGCGTCGTTGCAACTGGAGCCGGCGGTTGTCGGCTTGCTGCACATCGTACTGATATTGGCGTATCTGCAGTTTTCTGGCATTGGTCTCGAAGATTGGAATACGGACAGATACCGCCACAAAACAGTTGCCAAACCAGTTGTCTGTAGCAGCCGATGTATGGAAGAAGTGGCTGAACCGGTCTTGATAGCCCAGCATGCCGGCATAGCCTGTGAGCGAGAGGATAGGCAGATACCCCGCCTTGGTGGCCTGTATGCGCTTCTTGGCCAACTCACCCTGCTGCTCGGCTAACCGCAACTCGGGCAGCGTGGCACTCACTGCACCCAGAGGCATCTCTGTGAGCCGGCTGGGCATATCGGTCACCTCCAACGGTGCTTCGGGTGCCATATCGAGCAAATAACGCAGGAGATGAAGATGCTGCTCATAGAGCATTTGATACTGCTCATGCTGCACTTTTACCATCTGTCTGTTGATACGCACCCTGTTCAGGTCCACCTCCATGACCACCCCTTGTCCGTACAGGGCTTGGGTAATGCGATAGAGTTCGTCCATGCGTGCCACATTGGCCTCGGCAAGCGCTTTCTGTGCCTTGACAGCCTGCGCCCTATAATAGACGGTACCAATCTGTACGGTTAGTTCCTCCACCGCCTGCTCGTAGGTGAACTCGCTTATCTGGGCCACCGTGCGTGCTACATGGACCGAAGCTAACACCGTCTGGTCGTAGATGGGCAGGGCCATCTGCACACCCATCTGGGCATTGTAAGGCATGCTTTTGATGGTCTGCCAAGTGGGATTGTCGGGAAAATCGCTGCCGAGCAACGTACCTGTAGTGATATTGACCGGACTCTTGAGATAGTCAGTAAACTGCCCTACAGCCTGGATGACGGGCAACAGTCGCGCACGGTTTTGCGATACGCCAGTCTTTCCCTTGGCAATACCTATCCGTGCGTTTCCAATCTCCAGGTTGCGGTCTATCGCCCTGTCTATGCACGTCTGCAAGGTCAGGATCTGGGCATATCCATGCACCATCGACACCGATAAAAAGAGGAAGATAATAATCTGTCTCATCATTGTTACACTCTATGGATTAACGGCTGCAAAGATAGGGGGATTCGGGCAATGACAAGCAGGCAATTTTAATGGAAAACTGTGCAATTTTCCAAGTCCCCCCATTTTTCTATTGCTTTAATGACAACGTTTTAGAACGAATGAGTATCTTTGTAGCCAAATAAGATTGTGCAAATGTCCAAATCGATGACTCCCAACATCACTACGATGGAGATAGACAGGCTCAATGCCAACCGATACGTGGTGTCTGTACACAAGTACGGATTCTTCCTGTGCCGCCAGGGTACTGCACGTATCCTGTTGGGCTCAAAGGTGTACTGCATCTCCCGCAACCATCTGTGTATCTATACCCCCAATACGTTTTTGCAGATACTTGAAAAGAGCCAAGAGCTGCAAGGCATCTTTTTGGAGGAAGATGTAGACACCTATTATCCCGTGATAAGCAGCATCGACATCAGGCAACGGCTGCGGATCCGTAACGAATCGTGTGTGGAAATCACCGAACGCCAAGCTGACCGCATCGTGCGTCTGGCCGAAATGATGCGCGAGCAACCGGCAACGCCCGGCACAGCCGACCGGTCACGGTGTCCCGTCGACCTGCAGGCAGGTTATATGCGCCAATTGGGCTATGCACTCTGCCTGTTGGTGCTCGAAGCCTATTTCACCAACACACCCCTGCAAGCCGTGCCACAGGACAAGGACGATACTGTACTCAACCGCTTTCTCATCTCTGTCTACTCACACTGCCATCAGCAACGTACTGTCAGGTTTTATGCCGATGAGCAACATCTGTCACCCTACTATTTCTCATCGATTATCAGGGAGCGTAGCGGCAAGACGGCACTGGAGTGGATAGAAAGCACCACCATGACCTTTGCACGGCAATATCTGGAATGTACCGATATGAGTATCAAGGAGATAGCAAACTGTCTCAGCTTCCCCGACCAGTCTACCTTTGGCCGCTATTTCAAGCATCGGGAGGGCTGCACACCCTCTGCCTATCGGGGCAACAGGCCAACCAACAGAAACATATAACCCATCTATATAAAAAGACAAAATGAATAAAAAAGAATAACGATTAAAAAGCTAAACGTGGCATTTACGGTGGCTAAATGCCACGTTTAGCCACCGTAAATGCCACGTTTAGCGTTTTGAACAAATACAAGTAGGTGCCTCTGTGACGAAAACTACTCGACAGAAATCAGTTTCCTACCTATGGCATGCAATCCCTCAACAATTCGCTTACGTTGCTGTGGACGTGGCTTCTTAATGCCATTGGCA
>JBJEAU010000082.1:0-10005 GCA_051869355.1 Prevotella sp.
GGAGTTTTGCTTAATGACATTATCTGGGATGTAGCCTAATCGCTGAATAGTTACACCGCATCGGAAACGGGTTAATATTATATAAATAATCACCAGAGGGTAGTCACACAATATAAAGATTTCGTACCTTTGCAGGCAGAACTAAAACAGAAAAGGATGAAAAAGATTGTAATGATGCTCATGCTGATGGCCAGTGTTACGGCATTTGCCCAGCAGACACAGGCAGAAATCAAGTTTGACAAGACAACTCACAACTTCGGCAAGTTCAGCGAAAGCAATCCCGTGCAGACTGCCATCTTCACCTTTACCAACACGGGCACCAGTCCGCTCATCATCAACAGTGCGATGGCTTCATGCGGATGTACCGTCCCCACTTATACCAAGACTCCCATCAAACCGGGCGAGAAAGGTACGGTTAAAGTGACTTACAATGGCAAGGGAAAATTTCCAGGACACTTCAAGAAGACTGTCACCCTGCGCACCAATGCTGTTGTGGAGATGTGCAGGCTCTATATAGAGGGCGATATGGAAGAAGCTAAAGAGACCAAATAAACCGACCCTTCTCTCATAACAAGACAAAAACTCATCCAAACTGTAATCCTTACGATGTTTGGATGAGTTTTTTGTTGCTATCTACGTATCACCACCAGCTCCTATCGATTGCGGTGTCGCATATACCAGGCATGTACAAAGAAATGATAACCCACAAATGCAGCCGCAATGATGGACAATCCACAAATCAACAACGCATGGGGCTGCAGTGAAAAACAGCTAAGACCCATAAATAGACCAAAACTGATACCACTCTCCCACCCCAGAAAGAAAGTGCTCTGTGAGGTTCCACGCTGGCAATGATGACTGAGCTTGATGAAAAACAGGAGGAATCGCGACCCGATGAGTCCTACTCCAAAACCCAAAAGAGCAGCCGCCATCATCTCGGCCACAGGCTGATGGCGCGTAAGCTGAATCAGCAGTGAGGCAAAGAGCGCACCCAATCCACAGATAGGTTCACTCTCCAACTCGGCATTGGCAAATACAAACCGCTCAGACAGTAACGCCAACAGGAATCCAAACATCACCACGGCAAAGAATGTAAGCGACAACGGCAGTGTAAGCAGCAAACCTACCACAGTTGTCACCGCAAAAAGATTGAAAAACAGCAGACAACCTTCTGGCAAGAAGAAACGGTCAAGGGCAAAACGACGGGCTGCGTCGTCGGGGGTTTTGAATGGCACACTGACCATTGCCAACAGGCAGAAAGCCACCACCGAGAAGCCCACTGAGGTAAGAATGAGCGTCTGTGTGCCCCAGTATCCGCCGATACAGATACCCGCTACCGGTCCCAAGGAGAGCGCAAAGCGGCCAAACCATGTAACGTGATGATTGGCCTCCGTCCGCATAAACGACTTGACGGTGTCTATGACCAAGGTACTGAGCAATACCATCTCAAAGAGACCGTAGGCTGCACCCAACACGAAACGAAGAAGAGCCTGTACCTCGAATACGGCGGCATAGGATGTTCCCCTAAGATAAAACAGGATACCCATATCTGCCAACAAGATAAGCAATGCATTGATACACACCATCTTGCGGCGGTAACGCTCCACATAATAATTGACAAAGGGGCCAAAGACAAACAGTCCGATACCATAGACTCCCATCACCGCGCCTACCTGCAACGGCGGGAATCCAAAAGCACGTAGGGAAGCTATCATGTCGGGGATGGTCATGTAGACGCTCATCGTCACGAGCATGTTGGCAAAAGCCAAGAACCAAAACTCCTTATGCCAGAGGGTCAGGTGAATAGGTGTATTTTGTGTGTCCAATCCTTATAGTCTTTAAGTACTACATCACAATAGGGGCGTATGGCTTCCTCCGAATTGGTCGTGGCAAGTCCAATCGCCTGCATCCCGGCAGCCCGCACCGCTTTCAACCCGTTGAAACTATCCTCGAAGGCCACACACTCGTCCGGCCTCAAACCAAAGCAGGCTGCGCCTTTCAGATAGCAGTCGGGATCCGGCTTACTCTTGGCAAAATCCTCCGATGTCAGTATCTTGTCAAACAACTGGTGTACTTCGGGATGGGCTGCATAGACATGGGCCATCTTGTCACGGTTGCTGCTCGTCACGATGGCAGTCTTCAAGCCGCGCCCATGCAAGGCCGCAACAAAAGCCTCCAAGCCTTCCACATAGGTGAAGGCCATCTGATGCTCAAAATCAGCCAGTTCTGCTGTAATCTGTGACTGCGCTTCCGGCATGGAAGCAAAGAATCGGTCGTAAATCTGTACAAGGGTCTGCCCCTTGATGACGTGTGCAAGGTCGGGAAGTTCGGGATGATACCGCTTACCCATTTCTATCCAAAACTGCGTGTACTGGGGCTCGGTATCAAACACCACTCCATCGAGGTCGAAAAGCGCTGCTTTTATCATTATTATATTAATAATTGCTATTTGTTTGCAAAGTTACGACTTTTTTATCGTAACTTTGCAAACAATTGGAGGAAATTGATAGCGAACATATTGGATGCTACCCGCATAGCCCTACACGGAGAAGCTACCGTGGGTGACGCTATTGGAACGGACAAAAGAAAAGACTATGCAAATAATCGATAAATACTTCAACGACCTCAGCGACACACAGCGCCGTCAGTTTGCCCAGTTGGACGAACTATACAGAGACTGGAATGCAAAAATCAACGTTATCTCCCGCAAAGATATTGACAATCTGTATGAGCACCATGTGCTTCACTCACTTGCCATAGGCCGTTTGATTCGGTTTAAGGCTGGTACACGTATCCTGGACTTTGGTACGGGAGGCGGATTCCCCGGCATCCCGCTTGCCATCCTCTTTCCCGAGTGCAGATTCAAGTTGATTGACGGCACCGGAAAGAAAATCCGCGTGGCCAATGAGGTGGCCAAGGCTATTGGTCTGACCAATGTGGTGGCTGAGCACCTGCGCGGCGAGGAGGAGAAAGGACACTTCGACTTTATTGTGAGCCGTGCGGTCATGCCCATGCCTGATTTGATGAAGATAGTGAAAAAGAATATTGCCAAATCGTCTAACAATGCACTGCCCAATGGCGTCATCTGTCTCAAGGGCGGTGACCTGCAGGCCGAATTGCAGCCTTACAAGAATATCGTAGAGGTGACTCCCATCTCTTCTTGGTTTGACGAAGAATGGTTTAAAGAAAAGAATGTAATTTATATCCCATGCTGACAATCAAACGTTTTGAGTGTAACATGTTGCAGGAAAACTGTTACATCATCAGTGACGAGACCAAAGAGTGTGTCATCTGCGACTGTGGGGCTTACTACCCTGCCGAACGCACTGCTATCGTGGACTATATCCGCGACAACGGACTTACTCCCGTGCACCTGTTGAGTACACACGGACATATTGACCACAACTTTGGCAACAACACGATATTCGATGCGTTTGGGCTGAAGCCCGAAGTGCACAAAGAAGACCAATATCTCATGGACATGCTTGCTGAACAGGCCGAGGCTTTGGTAGGTATCACGCTCAACTATGCCATGCCACCCGTTGGCAAATACTTTGGTGATGGCGACGAGATTACCTTTGGCTCCCACCGTCTCAAAGTGATAGAGACGCCCGGCCACTCTAAAGGAAGCGTTTTCTTCTATTGCCCGGAGGAGTCGATGGCGTTATCGGGAGACACCCTGTTCCGCAACTCCATTGGCCGAACCGATTATCTGGGCGGCTCTATGTTCCAAATTATCCAGAGCCTGCGCATGATTTGCCAATTGCCGGATAACACGGTGGTATATCCGGGCCACGGTCCCCAGACCACCATCGGTACGGAACTCTCGGGCAACCCATATCTCGACAGATAAATGCCCACAGAGCGCATCATATTAGGCATAGACCCCGGAACCAATGTCATGGGCTACGGCGTGCTGCGTACGGTGGGCAACAAGGCCAGCGTAATGGCCATGGGAGTAATAGACATGCGCAAGATAGCAGACCCCTATCTGCGTCTCGGTAAGATCTTTGAGCGTGTAACGGGCATTATCGACGAGTATTTGCCGGACGAAATGGCCATAGAGGCACCTTTCTTCGGGAAGAATGTGCAGTCGATGCTCAAACTCGGCAGAGCGCAAGGTGTGGCGATAGCCGCAGCCATCCGCCACGATGTTCCCATCCACGAATATGCTCCGCTTAAGATCAAGATGGCCATCACCGGACAAGGACAAGCCAGCAAAGAGCAAGTAGCCGACATGCTCCGCAGACTGCTGAAGCTCGATGAGCAGGACATGCCTAAGTTTATGGATGCCACCGATGCGCTGGGGGCGGCTTACTGCCACTTCCTGCAACGTAATGCTCCCGAAAGCGAACACAAATACGGAAGTTGGAAAGATTTTGTAAACAGAAACCAATGTAGAGTGAAGTCATAACGACCAACAACAATGATAATAACGACAAAGAATATGAAGAAGATGATGCTGACACTGATGCTTCTCTGCACATTTGCACTGAATGCGTCGTCACAGGAGATTTACAAAGAAGTAAAGCGTATCATGCAGAAGCAGGAGGCTATCAAGAACGACAAAGGGAAGTCTCTCGACGAGCGGAAGATTGCCGCTTTCAAATGGGATGCCATCTACTACATGATCATGAAAGCAGGTGACAACAGCGAGTTCACCCCCTATGATCTGGGCATGCAGACAAGCTCGATGATAGACTTTGTCAATCTGTATGTCAAGCGACTTTCCGAGGAGAAGAAAAAACCTCAGAAAGACCTGATTATGAGCCGCTATAAGGACATCACCATCCAGCACGCGCTGTTCAACGACATGGACAAGGACATCATCTATGCGTACGTGGACAACGACAAGTACATCACCCAGTTCTCGTTAGACACCAACTGGGTGAAAGCACTTGAAGAAGTGAGGAAAAACAACTGGTAACCCTCATTCACCGTACTGATAGTAATACCAATAGGTATTCCCGTACGTGTCTTTCAGCTTTGTCTTTCGGATGGCAGTATCAGCTTCCGAACGACAAAGCTTTTGATAATCCTGATAATCTGCATCCATCACTGTATTATGGTACACCACGTATGGCACCGAATGTAGGTGCGTGTACAGGGTAAGGGCTTCCCGATAATGCTTGGGCAGACTATCGTTCAACTCATAATACTTCCCTATCTTACGCGCAAACCCATCCAGGTCTTTATCCAGCAGATAGGCGGTAAGCAAGTACTCATGCCCCATCGGCTTGGCGATATTGTGCCGCTCGATAAAATCCAGAAACCTTCTCGGAGGCAACTGCTGCCGCAGGCGAATACCCAAATCATGATAGATATACTTCTCATGGAGCATCATCAACTTCACCGTTTGACTGTCGGGAAGCAATACACGCGAATTTCCTTTGATGGGATAGCAAAACAGGTATTCCCCCAGCAATCCTTGTTTGGCCAGCGCATAAACCCGCAACATGGCCAAACTGGAATCGGTAGCCAAAGACTTGCGACCCACCGAAGCCGCTCCTTCCCAGTCGTGCCGCATCAGGCAACGCTCGGCCTTCATCCGATAATGATAGACATCATTGCTGTTGCTGCACAATCCGGCAAAGACAAACATGCCCGACAGCGTCAGCACATTCGTCCACAGCACTTTAGCCTGCCAACCTATTCCCCGATTGGACGAGTGACAAGTCTGGCACTGCCGAATGACATACACCCCTCCGGCATAGAGCAGCAACAGAAGCGGGAAAACAATCCACCAAGCACCGAAAGTAATGGGCTGGTTGCTGTCTGGCTGCAAAGAGGTCAGCACCGTCAATATCAATATCGACGGGAAATAAGTCAAAGCATACGCCCTACCCTCGATTTTGGTAAGCGCATACACACCTATCTGAAGCAGATACAGCACCAAGGTGATGAGGATGGCTCCGATGGTAGGCTCATAAAACGTCTTTCCACCCGACAACACATGCTGGCTGACAGCCAGGATATCTGCCTGATAGAAGTATAGGTAGCAAAAAACAAAAACTAAAAACAGAACGGCACTTATCGCCTTAACAGCGACAGTGCCATTCTTGCATCCATAAGTCATATTCTTATTTCTTCTTCCTTAAAACTACTGCCGACCGAGCCGGTATGTACAACAGCAACCACTCTTTGTGGTCCTTGACATACAGCGGATCGAAGTTGGTAAAGTGCTCCACAGAGTCATCTGCCAAACCGTTGCCGCCAAACTCCTTGGCATCGGTATTGAGCACCACCTCATAAGAGCCGGAAGGCACGATGAAGCCATAGTCTGTAAACGATTTGTTGGGCGAAAAATTGAACACAAATATCAAATCGCCACGCATGTAGGCCAGAATCTGGTCGCCATCATTGTGCCAAATCTCACGTACGGCTGTCTTGTTGAAATTCTTCTCGCTCTTGATGACGCTGAGCATCGCTTTGTCGAAATCGCCGAGATAATGATAATCCAGTTCGGGATTGTCCACCAGATTCCACTGCCTGCGAGCATACTTATGACTCCAGCCATTGCCCTCGCGCGGGAAGTCAATCCATTCGGGATGACCAAACTCATTGCCCATAAAGTTGAGATAACCGCCATTGATGGTCGATGCTGTCACCAGACGAATCATCTTGTGCAAGGCGATTCCACGATGTACCATAAAGTTTTCATCACCCTTCTTGAAATGCCAGTACATGTCGGCATCGATCAGACGGAAGATGATGGTCTTATCGCCTACCAATGCCTGGTCGTGCGACTCGCAGTATGAAATAGTCTTCTCATCTGCGCGACGGTTTTTCACCTCCCAGAATATAGAACTGGGCTTCCAGTCCTCGTCTTTCAGTTCCTTGATGGTCTTAATCCAGAAGTCGGGGATATTCATCGCCATCCGATAGTCGAATCCATAGCCGCCATCCTCGTATTTGGCAGCCAGTCCCGGCATACCGCTCACCTCCTCTGCGATGGTGATAGCATGGGGATTCACCTCGTGAATGAGCTTGTTGGCCAGTGTGAGGTAGCAGATGGCATTGTCGTCCTGATGCCCGTTGAAGTAGTCACCATAATTGGTGAATGCCTCACCCAGTCCATGACTGTAATAGAGCATGGAAGTAACGCCATCGAAGCGGAATCCATCGAAATGGAACTCATTGAGCCAGTATTTGCAGTTGGACAGCAGGAAGTGCATCACCTCATCCTTGCCATAATCGAAGCATAGCGAGTCCCAAGCCGGATGCTCATGGCGCTCACCAGGATAGAAATATTGGTTGGGGTCGCCGGCGATATTGCCCAAACCCTCCATCTCGTTCTTCACGGCATGAGAGTGCACAATATCCATAATGACAGCCACACCCTGCTGGTGCGCCTCGTCTATCAGCGCTTTCAGTTCCTCGGGTGTACCAAACCTTGAAGAAGCGGCAAAGAACGAACTTACATGGTAACCGAAGCTGCCATAGTAAGGATGCTCCTGAATGGCCATGATCTGGATACAGTTGTAGCCATCGGCCACCACGCGCGGCAGCACATTGTCCTTAAACTCTGTGTACGTACCTACCTTCTCCGCATCCTGTCCCATGCCGATGTGACACTCATAGATAAAGAGCGGATTGACCTTGGCCTTGAATTTAGGTTTCTTCCATACATAGGGTTGCTCCGGATTCCACACCTGGGCCGAGAAGATCTTGGTCTCGTCGTCCTGAACCACACGACGTGCCCAAGCAGGAATGCGCTCACCGTCACCTCCGTTCCAATAGACGTGCATTTTGAACAGGTCGCCATGCTTCAGCGCCTTCTCAGGCAACTTCAGTTCCCAGTTACCGGTACCCGAAACACGCTTGCAGCGATATTTTTCCGAATCTTTCCAGTCGCAGAAATCACCCACCAGATAGATGTCTGTGGCATTGGGCGCCCATTCACGGAACACCCATCCCCTCGCCGTCTTGTGCAAACCGAAATATTCGTGACCGTTTGCGAAATCTGCCAACGACTTCTTGCCGTTGTTGGTGAGTTTGTTCAGTTTCCACTCGACATGGTTATGCCGTCCACGTATCGCATCCTCGTATGGAGCCAGATACATATCGTTTTTCACAATGCCTATGTGCTTCGGGGCACAGGCCTTACGGGTCTTAGCCGCCGTCTTACCTGTCTCGGCCTTGGCAGCCGATGTTTTTTTAGATGCAACCATAATGCTTATGCTTTGATTTTAAAAATTGCCTTTTTCAGTAACTTTGCGTCAGAGATGAGGGGCGCATGTCCCTCCTCGGGGAAAAACACCACAAACATTCCCGGCTCACAGGTGACATATCCCTGCGGCTCGGCATCGGGCAAGAAACCGATATCGTCTGTCACGTTGAAATCCGCTATCGCCGTGCCGCCTGTCATAGGCAGATAGGCATACGTCTCTTGCGCGGTGAGCGGCACCTGCACATCGATCATCAGCTTGTGATACTCGATCTGCGCCTCTTCGCGCGTGCGTCCGGGCACAGCCTGAATGTTAACAAACAGGTCCTCGCCTTCAATGGGATGATGCCCCGGCTCCATGTCTATAAGCGCATTGCCGGCCACAAAGTCGGCCACCCGTGCCAATGCCGGATGGAGCGCTGCATACTTGCTGATATTTTCCAGTCTGTCAATAATCATACTGCTTTATATATTAATGTGTCTATTCCTTGAATCTTCTCCCGTTCTCGTAGCGGCCTTTGGCCGTAATCTGACCGTCGCGGTTTTTCTCTACAAACCGGCCATCACGCAAGCCGTTGACATACGTACCTTCAAATCGGGTACCGTCCTTGTCTTCCTCTATGGCCGGACCATTGCGCAGGCCGTTCTTATAGCTTCCCTTGAATCGAGAGCCATTGGCAAAATGGATGATGACCTCGCCATCCACGTTCCCGTTTTTGAAAGTGCCTTCAAACACATCCCCCGACTTCTTGGTCAGTTTTCCCTTCCCGTTCTGCCGGTCAGTCTCCCAGTTGCCTGCATAGGTATCGCCGTTGGCCCAATAAAACGTGCCGTAACCGCTTTTCTCGCCATTCCGGAAATGGCCTACATACTTGTCTCCGTTGGCATACTTGAAGATACCCTCCCCGGTACGCTCGCCTTCCACATAGCCACCTTCATAATAGTCGCCGTTTTGGAACTTGTAGATACCCTTGCCATTCTGTATGTCGTCTTTCCACTCACCTACATACACATCGCCATCGGCATACTTGAAAGTACCCTTGCCCGAACGCTGGTTGTCCAGCCATCCTCCCTCATAGGTGGTGCCGTCTCCCCAATCGAAGAAGCCCTTGCCCGATTTCTTGTCCGCTTGCCAGTTGCCGTTATAGTAAGCACCATTGGCAAAGGTATATTTGCCCTTCCCCTGTCGCTTGTCCTTGTACCAGTTGCCCTCGTACTTGTCTCCGTTGTAATAATACATGACACCATAACCTTGCTGTTCGTCACGGAACCAGAGTCCTACATACTTGTTGTTCGTAAGGAAGTAATAGGTACCCTTGCCGTGCTGCTGGTCCTGGAACCACTGGCCTTCGTATTTCTCACCGTCAGAGAAAGCATAGACACCGTAGCCTTGTCGCTTTCCTTTCACATACTCACCATCGTATGTGTCACCGTTCTTATAGACTGTATGGCCCTTGCCGTGCGGCTTTCCGCCCATCATCTCGCCTTTATACTGTCCTCCGTCTCCCGTCGTGCACGATCCTAAAGAAATTTTTTGCGCCCACACACCCATTGGAATAAGACAGAGAACAATTGATAATATTTTATGATTCACAATGGTTACTTTTAGCTATTTATCGTCCCAAAATTAGCAAAAAACGATGAGATTGCAAAATTTATTGGTAAAAATCGGCAAGACTAAGTCAAAAATAAGAGTTTTGCCCTACAGCCATACAAACCACAACACAACAAACTAACCATAAAGGCACTATTGTCACCCTCATTGCAAGGAGTGAAAACGCAACAAATCGAGTAGGAGGTAAACGCTAATCGTAGGCGTTTATCTCCTACTTTCACGT
>JBJEAU010000083.1:0-9909 GCA_051869355.1 Prevotella sp.
TGAAGTAATTTAGTAAAACAACAAGAAAAGTGTAAAGTAAAATCAGTCAAAGTCAACCCGAAAGCCAAATGCCACGTTTACGACGGCTAAAGGTGGCATTTAGCGGTCGTAAACGTGGCATTTACGAATACTGGTGGTGGGCTTGCTATTGGTAGAAAGGCCTCCACCCCTCGAAAAAATATCCCCTTATTTAGTGGATTTATATAAAAAATTATTACCTTTGCAAAAGATAGGCGGCACCTCTGCACGAGTTGTGGAGCGCTGCGAAAAATCCAGAGCAAGCTCTGTTGCGTTCGGTTGGTACAGCCGTTGCAAAGTTCAAGAAAGGCAAGAACATGGTAATACACTTTGAAAAAGAATATCTGCAGCAACTCTATGAATACGGGAAGGCTTCTGACAAGAAACATCGCTTCCAACCACCAATCGTGGCGAGATACCAAATGCGCATCAAAATGCTTGAGCAAGCAAGTTGCATAGAAGAGCTGTTCCCTATCAAATCGCTACATTACGAGATACTAAAAGGTGACAAAGCAGGCATATCTTCTATCAGAGTAAACGACCAATACCGCATAGAGTTCACCGTTACGCAACTATCTTCCGAAACGGTTGTTACCATCTGCAACATTTTGGAATTGTCAAACCATTACAAATAGTAGAGAATATGGGTAATTATACATGCCAGCGCCCCATCCATCCGGGCGAGATGCTGAAAGAAGAGGTGGAATACCGCAAAACCAAGCAAAACAAACTTGCTGAGCAAATGGGCATCTCGTACAAGATGCTAAACGATATATTAAATTGTCGCCGCCCCCTCACCACGCCTACCGCCATGCTGTTTGAGGCTGCCTTAGGCATCAGTGCCCCACTGCTCATGCGGATGCAGCTTGACTACAACATGCATACAGCCATGCAAGACAAATCGTTCCTGCAAAGGCTCGAAGCTATCAGGAAAGTTGCAGCTATACTCTAAGACTATCTATGCGTGGGAGACACTACCGTCAACAACCTCTATAGCCTTGACCCTTTGGGGGTATGCACACCGATCTGGATGGATAGCCAATCATATAGCAGTTCGACTATAAAATCAACAACCAGGAATAATTTTATAGTAGAACGAATGTAATTTGAGAAAAATATTGTATTTTTGCATTCGAAAGAATATAATTGAGATGGAAAGGACCAAATTATCGGCAGTGGTAAAGGCATTACGCAAGGAATATGGCCTAACGCAAGAAGACCTTGCCATGAAGTCTGGGGTAGGCCTGTGTTTCGTACGCAACCTGGAGCAGGGAAAGACCACATTGAGGATGGACAAAGTAAACCAGTTGCTCGATTTGTTCAACTACGAACTTACGGCCACAAAGAAATAAAGACGCTGTGAGCGCATGCCCAGCTGATTGGGACAATGCCGGGCAGCAATGGAATCAAAAAGAGACAACCCATGCGACAAGCTGAAATATACCGAAAAGGAATCCTTGCAGGCATTCTGACAGAAGACGGGGGCGAATACCGATTCTGCTATGACCCGTCGTATCTCGCACAGGATGATGCGCACGCAATCAGTCTGACGCTACCATTGCAGTCGGAATCATTCATCAGCCCTATACTTTTTCCGTTTTTCGACGGATTAATACCCGAAGGATGGTTGCTTGATGTGGCTCTCCGCAATACCGATATCAGCATTCTCGACCGCATGTCGCTGTTGATGCTATGCTGCAAGGATTGTATTGGTTCTATCAGTGTCGTACCTAAACAAGCAGAAGTGGGAAATCATGTGTAAATGTCTATACTGTTATCGAGAATTGGAAGAGGGTCAGCAAGATTTCCATCCCAACTGTGCCAGAAAGTTTTTTGGCACAAAGGATATACCCTTGTTAGATTATAAGCATGAAGAACTCGATCTGTTAGCCGAGCAAATCATCCGTGCGCAGACATCGCTGACAGGCGTTCAACCCAAATTGTCGCTGAACCTCAGCCAACATGATGACTGTAACCGATTGACCATCGTAGGTCTTTGGGGAAATTATATCTTCAAACCACAGACAGCGAGCTATCCACAGTTGCCCGAAAACGAGGATTTGACGATGCACCTTGCAGAAGCAGCAAAGATAAGTGTTGTACCCCATAGCCTTATCCGTTTGGCCGATGGAAGATTGGGATATATCACCAAGCGTATTGACCGCACGATAAACGGCGAGAAGATAGACATGGAAGATATGTGCCAACTGACATTGCACCCTACGGAGTATAAGTATAAGGGTTCACACGAGCAGATAGCCAAAACCATCATGCAGTATAGCAACACGCCAAAGCTGGACCTCACGAACTATATGCACCTGCTGCTTTTTTGCTTTGTTACAGGTAATAACGACATGCACCTGAAAAACTTCTCGCTCTATCGCCCATCAGAAGGTTATCAGTTGGCACCAGCTTACGACCTGCTCAATGTCGCTATCGTAAATCCCAAAGACAAAGAGGAGTTGGCACTTACACTCTCCGGACGAAAAAGCAAACTGCGTCTCGATGATTTTCTTACCTCCGCAAAAACAATGGGGCTGAACGAAAACGTAGTCATGCGACTCATCACCAGCCTGCACAAGGCTTTTCCCAAATGGCAGTCTCTCATCCGCAATTCGTTTCTCAGCGAAGATAGGAAGACCATGTACGAAGCACTCCTATCCTCCCGCTTGAGTCGACTACAGTAGTGAGGGCACAATCAGCCCAGAGGGCTATACCGTGAGTAACCGAGGGCAACGCCCTCGGATTGCCCACCCCTAACACCTTTGCCTGGAGGGCAATACATCCCATACACGTACAGCCTTCCAGGCTATCGTTGCTCCTGTCGATGGTAACCGAGGGCGTTGCCCCCGGCTACTCAAGGTATAGCCCTCCGGGCTCATACTGGCCAACACCAGTGTATGTGAACGGCGTCCTCATCCTTGTGCCCTCATCCTATCCCTCTCCCGGTGGGCGAGGGATAGGGTGAGGACACACCAAACCCACATACGAAAAGCTCCCGCCTCCGACATCACGTCGGGAGCGGGAGCTGCGGATAGCGATTGCTTGTTGCGTCGTTAGGTTTATGATAAAGATGAATAGATCGCTACCCGTTATTACATGTTTCCAATAATAATGCTATATCGAATTCCTAAGGCTGATGCTATCAGCGGGAGGGAATCTTGTAAGTCAGGCCCACCGACACGCTGAGGGCACCCTCGCCGGAACGTCCGCCGGGCTCACCGTCGAAGTGGTCGCTCACCAAGAAACCGTGGACATCGAGGTTCACGTCAAGGCTGCGACTTACGCTGAAACTGTTCAGCACACCCAGGTTCAGTGTCACCTTGTCAGCTTTCGGAGATTCGTAGACACAGCCGTAGCCCACACCCACATACGGACTGATGTTCCACATACGGCTCTCGCTATAACCACAGAAGAGGTTGCGGAGGTTGAACAAGACATCGGCGTGGATATTGCCGAAGCTGAACTTCTGCTTGTTGAGCCAGTATCCGTGGCCGCCCTTACCGGGCACCTCCACCCCCTCATCGTGGATGCCCATCTGCGTGGCACCCTTGGCCTGCAGACCGCTGTACATCAGTTCTACGCCAATGCCCGGAGTGAGCCACTTGCCCACCGCCAAGTCAAAGGCGGGAGCGATGCGGTCGCCGAAGCTGCACTGCTTGTCGTGATCACCGAAGTAGATTAGACCACCGGCACCCACGCGCACAAACCAGTTGTCGCCTGCGCTGTTCGTCTCCACGTGGTTCTTGCCATTGCTGTACGCCACCGTCTCCCCGGTGGCAACGTTTTGTGCGTAGTTTGCACTGGCTGCCATCAATGCGGCTGCCATCATTAGTTTTCTCATCATATACTATACTTTATTGCTTAAAATAATTGTCCATCCAAGCCCGGGGGCGAGGTTTCCATAATGGCACGGTAGGTGCCTGAGATAGTTTGTTTTCGTTATTGGGTGGATGATAAAGGTATATCAATCGCTACCCATTGTTACCTGTTTCCAAATAGTTTCCTATAGCTGTGGGCGATGCCGCTTTCTCAGAAGGTGGATTCGCTTACTGTAAAGTTGCCGGCCTTGATCAGAGCGTCCAATCCGTTGAGGCGCCCGGTATAGCAATCAATCAGATTCTTGATGACCGACGGATAATCGGTGAGATTCTCATCTCCGGAGAAATCGGAGAAACCACTGGGATAGCCGGCGTTGAGCGCTGAGGCTGTTCCCGGCCACATCACACTTTCGTATTGCCACGAGAGCGCATTCTCTTGGCCAAGTCGTTTGATCTCGCTGACCACTTGCTCAAGGTATGGCTTAAGGATGGTCCAACGACTTTGCACGGCCTGGACAAATTCGGCATCATCCATCAGCAACGGGTACCACATACAGGGTTGTTGATTCTCCTTGTAACCCCCTGACTTCGATACTTTCGAAGACGAACTCAGGAACGCATCCCACTGCTTTACGCGGTCGCTGCCCATCGATTTAGCATTGTCGGGATTCTGGAACGTACCTCTGTCGAAGTCCCATACCGGCCCGAAGTGCAGCTTGTCGTTGCCACCGTTGATATAGCCATAGATGGAGCGCGGCTCCGTGTACTCACGGTTGAGCGCCAACTCCCATATCAGCCATTGGTCGATGGCCGATGGAATGTCTATCAGCTGCGAATATTCCGCAAAGTTTCCGCCCTTGATGGCGGTCTCGATGGCTTGGATTTTTGTGGTCAACTTCGATACATAGTCATCGGGCACCACATCGTCTTTCAGTTGCCATGTCACGCCACGCGAGGTCACACCCTTGTAGGTCTCATCCTGCATTACGTCAAACTCAACCAGATAGCCGCAATCCTCATACGCATTGGAAGCTGCGGCAGCCGTCAGGTCTTCATAGTTGTCATTGATGTTCAAGCGCTTGCCACCAATCTTTATCTGTTCACAGAGCAGGTAGTTGCCCACATGGTGGCCGTCGAACACCAGTTCCACACTCTTGCCGCTCGGATTCCACGTGATACCCTCATCCGCACTGCTTGCTTGCCAAGCCTTGGTGGTGGCATTGGCCGCTGCAAATCCTACCAGATTGCGAATCATGGAGCGGTCGAGCCAGTTGGCCATGAGGCACCAACGCTTGTGCGAGGGCATACCCAGCACTTTCTGTTTCTGCGTCAGTTTGATAGCAAAGGGCTTTTTGGGCAACTTTTGGGTTGAGTTTCCACGCATGCGTACACCACAGTCGGTGGTCACCATGTCCACTGTACCGTCGGCGTTGTACACTGTCATCTGGTCATCCTCCACCCAATCAGTATCCTTGCCGCGCACCATGAAACTTACGAACTGATTGAGCAGCGTACCACCGATATTCGAGCCACCGATGTTGATACCACCCGTGTATTTCTTGCTGAAGTCGCCGCTCGCGCTCTGTTTGATGACCACCACGGGCAATCCTGTATTGCCGATATGCACGCGGTAAGTGCGCGTGTCGCCGCCTGCCGTCACCTCAATCTGCTTGACAGCTGACCAGTCCACTTCGGTCTCACCGCTTTTTATCTCCTGTCCGTTGGCAGTAACCACGGCTCCCTCGGGCACGGTGAAAGTTGGCACCAGTTTATAGTCAAACAGATAGGGAATGGTGAGGCCAATACTGTCGGTGGTGATGGTGGCCACCTCCTCGGTCACGCTGTTAAACTTGCTGCTATAGCTGCTCGACGAAGCGGTTGTCACCAGTTTGTTGTCGAGTATCTTACCTTGATTGTTGGCCACCGTAAACTTCAGCGAGGTCATGACCGGCAAAGCACGGATATTGGGTTCCTCGCCATAGTCTTCCATCATCTTCTGCGCCAGTCCGGCGAGCGACATGGGAAGCGTGTAGATATAGCCCGACTTGAAGTCTACCTTGCTCTTCACCCGATAGGTGGCGGCATACTCTTGCGTGGCCACTGTCAGTTCGATCTGGTCACCCGTATGGATGTCGGGAATGACGGTGAGATAACCCGTGTACGAAGTTCCCGACGAGAGCGTAGGCTTGTCCGGCCACACCATCTTGGTGGTTTCGCACCCCTGTGCTGCCGTCTCGTCAAGCGTATAGGTACCCGTGTTGGCACTAAACGTAAAACTGCCGTTGATGCGGCGCGTGGTGGAACCGTCGGCAGCCGTGACGGTGACGGTGAGATAGTCCAACCGCTGGCCCTCGAGCGTGGTGCCCGTGGCCGAAATGTCCACCTTGGCCATGGCAAAGAGATGGCGCATGCCAAACTCGTAGCCCTCCGCAGTGGATTCTTTCACGGTGCCTATCTTCCAGTCGTCGGTCAGCAGACCCGTAGACAGCGTAAACTGCTGCTCGGCATGCACCTCGCCTCTCAGGTTGTCCGCTGTACAGCCGTCGTTATCCGCGCTGTAGGGATAGTAGGCATACTGCGGTGCCTCGCCGGTGGCTAATGTGCCGGCAAACGAAGTCCGGTCTTTGTTGGCCGAGAGCTCTGTATTGGTGAAACAGGCGTTGGCCGTGCCCGATGTGCCAAAGACACCCAACTTGTCGCCCGGTGTCCAGAGCACGCCCGTCACATCACCGCTGTAGGTGGCCGGGTCTATACACGTACGAGTGCCTGCGCCCCCATTGTCGATGGTGGCCACAATGGCGGTCTGTCCTCCCAAAACATTGTCCGACAATCGTTCTGCCGTACAAGCAGCCAATCCTGCCCCCGCCAAGAGCGGGAGCAGGAGGGCAGCGCTGTCTATCAATCTGCGTTTTATCTTCATTACTATTTTACAGTTTTTGTCCATTGGAAAGTAGTGACCACAGGGAAGTGGTCGGAATAGCCCACTACTTTATCATAGGTGATTGATTGATTCTCTGTTACATTGCCATTTGCATCCTCAAGGGTGGCACCAGAGAATGTGACAGAAGTCGTTGATTTCTTGAAATTGTCGACATCATTCTTGTGTGCGGTGGCTTTCAGTTGCACTTCAGCGCCCGGCACATTGATATACCATATCTTGTCTACCACCTCACCTCGCTGGTCATCGGCACAAATAATATCTGATGAGAGGCCATCGGAATTGGCATGTGCACGAATCATCAGCGACTTACTATCCCAACTGGGATAGACACCACCGCGATAGAACTCTACCCACGGGTCGCTGACCGTATAGCCGGCATTGCTGTCGTAGGCAGCCACCACATCGAGGAAGTTGGTCTTGATATCGTGACGGGTATAGCGCATGTTGGTGTCGCCCATGATAATGGCAGGACGCTTGTTGGTCTTGGCATTATCAAGTACATAATCGCGAAGTTGGCGGAGTTGGCTCAACACAGCTTTCACATAGGCGTTTGACTCTGTGTTTCCGCTACCACTATACGTATTCATGTGGGTGATATAGACATCGATTACAACATTGTTGGTCGCATCAACAGTAACCACATAGTGGCGGAAGCCCTTCTTGATGCAGGTGTTAGCACCGTTGTAGAGGCCACCTTCGGCATCATTATATTGAATATATGTTTCTCCTGTTGCACTGGTCGTACTGGTTCTCCAGAAGAAGTTCAGACCGTCAGTATCTGCCACGCCACCCAAAGCCTGAGAAATACCTACCGAACCACGGTATGTCCCGTGTGAGTAATTCGACAATCCCGACACAAGTTGCAAGTTGTATTCAAAGTCCTCGCTGGCGGCAATGATGTCCCAGCCAAGATTATTGGCTATCCCTGCCATTGTGGTGGTACCGCTGGAACCAGGACCGTCACTGTTGATAATACTCGGCAATCCATCCACATTAAATGCGCAGGCGGTGAAAGTGCCCGTGGTTACGGTGGGTTCCGGGTCGGGGTCGGTGGTGCCTACCTCCTCGTAGGTTGGATCTGTACCGTATGCTTCTTTCATTTTATCGGCGAGCGAGGTAAGGGTCATCGGCATGGTGTAGATGGCACCTTTCTGGAAGTTGACCTTACAGGGTACCTCGAAGGTGGCTTGGTGCTGGCTGGTCAGTATCTTGATGGTGATCTTGTCTCCCTGTTGCACACCCTCGGGTATCAGGGTCAGATAACCGGTGTAGCTCTTGCCGCTGGTCAGTTCGGGCTTATCGCTCCACACCATCTTCACACTGTTGGTACAGGTGCCGGGGGTGTAACTGCCGTCGACGGCGCTGAAAGTGAAATCACCGCAGAGTTGGCGACCTTCGGGGAGCGTTACCTCGATGCTCTCCAGCGTTTCGCCCTCCACGGGCGACCCAGTGGCATCTATCGTCACCTTTGCCATGGCAAAGAGGTGGTTCATCGTGAACTCATAGGAGGTGCCGCTCTTCACCATTCCGTACTTCCAGTCGTCGGTCAACTTGCCCGTAGTGAGGTCGAAGGTCTGCTCTGCGCTTACCGTTCCCGTCAGTTCGGTGACAGCCTTGCCGTCGTTGACCTCGCTGTAGGGATAATAGGCGTATTGCGGGGTTTCGCCATCGGCCAAGGTACCGTTAAACGATGCGCGGTCCACGTTTTTCGAGGTCTCTGTATTGGTGAAAGGGGCGTTTGCGGTGCTGCCGTTGCCGAACACGCCCAGTTGGTCGCCGGGTGTCCAGAGCACACCCACTACCCCATTGTCATACTCCGTGGGGTCTATGCAAGTACGGGTCAGTGCATCGGCACCGTCTATCGAAGCCGTGATGGTTGTATTGCCGTTGCCGACCCATCCGTTGCCGGCCTCATCGCTACAGCTACAGAGGCCGGCAAGCCCCAATGCAGCGACGATGGTTGTCAGTTTGGTTGTAAATTTTGACATCATAAAAATCTTCTAAGGGTAAACAATGAAATAAATGGCGCAGCCAAATGCCATGATTAGCGCCGTAATCATGGCATTTAGCGTCGTAAAGGTGGCATTTAGCTACGCCAAGGTTATCGTTGGTTGTTTTGTTTGATGGTTAGATTGCGTTGCCACCATTGCTGAAGGTGGCATCGTTTTGCGCTTCATTGGTGGTCTCGCTACCGCTATCACCACCACTTTCACCACTACCACCACTTTCGCTACCGCCGCCAGTTGACCCACCGGTGTTTCCCCCGTTGGTACCTGCGTGTTTGAGGTAGAACTTGCTGTTCATCTCGATGATGGCTTTGATAATGGCAGGGCCATTGTAAGTATCGCTTGTACATTGGTTGAACATCACGATACCCAATGGAGAGGCATCGGTCTTTCCGGCAATTGCAGTATTTAACAGCCAGTCATTCATTGTAGTAGCGAAACTTGTCGGCGACGGACTTGAACTTGTCGATGAAGTAGCCTGTGTTCCACCACAGTTGAAGTAGAACCAAACGTTATGCGTCGAGGCATCGTAAATCTGCTTGGAGTATTCCATCATAGCACCCAAAGCAGACTGCCTCTGGGCATAGGTAGGAATTGTGGTATCTGTGCCTGTGTCGGCCTGAGTACGGTTAGCCGAACTGAACACCCAGACGAATTTGTCTTCATTCCCGCTTGCAGCCTGGAGATTAGAAACCAAATCATAGGTTTTATTACTGTCTGCCCAACTGCTCCAATACAAATTAGAGTAATACGGTTTGGTATAATCAGCATTAGTCATCTGGGAAAGGAACGGGTTGTAAGATATCAACGCATTCATCCCTGTATAATCACCTATCGGAATCAGGTTGTCAACGTTTACTTTGATAATCAGTTTGCCCCTCACATCGTCAACTATAGTGTTCGCATTAATCTCTGAGTCATAAATAATATCACTATAGCCTGATAAAGCATTTGCAATACCATTTAGGAAGAATGCGTGGTCCTCATCACGATGGCCTCCTTCACCTCCATCAGCGTAACTCAATACAAGGACTGCATATTCATTAGGATGACTGGCCAAAGCAGTTTTAATTGATTCAATTACAGTGGTTATATTGGTTCCGGATGTATATGCATCTCCTAT
>JBJEAU010000084.1:0-9082 GCA_051869355.1 Prevotella sp.
CAAGAGGGGCAGGCTTTTGACCATAGTCAGGAGCCTGCCCCTTTTCGGTATCTGTCAGAAAGAGAGAACACGAGAACCGTCGGCCTCCTCGGTAATGGTTACACGTACCGTGTCTTCCGGCAATATATCCTCTACCAGTTCCGGCCATTCCAACAGGCACAGATGGCCGCTGTAAAAATAATCCTCATACCCCATATCATAGACTTCCTCCACACGCTTGATACGGTAAAAGTCAAAATGATAGACCGGCTCCCCGGCAGCGTTGGTGTACTCGTTGACCAAAGCGAATGTGGGCGAAGTGATGACATCCTCGACACCCATTGTCTCGCAGAGCGCCTTGATAAAGGTGGTCTTACCAGCTCCCATGCCGCCAAAAAAAGCAATGACACGCGCATCTGCTGTTTCAGCCGCAAACAAGCGTGCTGCCTGATGGATGGTTTCTAATGATTCTATTCTTATCTGTTTCATATCTGTTTATCTTTTACGCGATTTCAGGGTTACCAGTGGCACCAGCATCTCTTCCATCGAGATGCCTCCGTGCTGGAAAGTGTTCTTGTAATAGGACACATAGTAGTTGTAATTGTTGGGATAGGCAAAGAATGCGTCGCCAGTGGCAAAGACATAGGCCGTACTCAGGTTAGGTGCTGGCAACTGGGCCTGCTTGGGATTCTTGATGACGAATACTTCCTTAGGGTCGTAGTTCAGATTCTTGCCCAATTTGTAACGGAGATTGGTGTTGGTGTTGCGATCTCCGATGATTTTAACAGGTTTCGAGGCTCGGATGGAACCATGGTCTGTGGTAATGATAACCTTATAGTCTGTCTGGGCCAACGCTTTAAGCAGTTCTGCCATGACAGAGTGCCTGAACCAGCCGATGGTCAAGTTGCGATAGGCAGACTCGTCGCTGGCAAGTTCCCGAATCATCTTAGACTCGGTCCTGGCGTGGGAGAGCATGTCGATAAAATTGATGACCACCACATTGAGGTCACATTCCTTGCTTCCCCGAATGCGGTCAAGGAATTTCTCTGCGCCGGCAGAGTCGTTAATTTTATGATAAGAAAACGTGTCGTGCCTGCGATAGCGGTCAATCTGAGTCTGTATCAGAGGTGCCTCATTGAGGTTCTTGCCCTCTTCCTCGTCCTCATCCACCCACAAATCGGGAAACATCCGTGCAATCTGGTTGGGCATCAGGCCGCTAAAGATGGCGTTGCGGGCATATTGGGTAGCGGTAGGAAGGATGCTCATGTACATATCTTCCTCGATTTCGAACATATCGCCCAACTCCTGCGCCAGCATCCGCCATTGGTCGTAGCGGAAATTGTCGATGACGATGAAAAAGAGTTTCTCACCGGCATTGAGCAGAGGGAAAATCTTGCGCTTGAAGATGTCGGGGCTCATCAGCGGACGCTCTGTCGCTTCGGGCTTCACCCAATCCAGATAGTGCTTCTTGATATATTTGGCGAATCCGATGTTTGCCTCCTCCTTCTGCATCTGCAACATCTCCGTCATATCACTGTCGGCCGAACTCAGCTCCAGTTCCCAATGGGTGAGCCTACGATACACCTCTTTCCAGTCATCGATGCTCTCGCAGTCCATGATCTGCATCATCAACCCCTGATAGTTCTGCCGATAACCGGTCTGGGTCACCTCAGTGACAATCTCCTTACGATGGATATTCTTTTTCAAAGTGAGGAGTATCTGGTGTGGATTGACGGGCTTGATGAGATAATCGGCAATCTTGGAACCGATAGCTTGGTCCATGATGTCCTCCTCCTCGCTTTTGGTTACCATCACCACGGGCGTAGCAGGCGTAATCTCCTTGATGCGTTGCAGGGTCTCCAGTCCTGTAAGTCCCGGCATCATCTCGTCGAGCAGGATCAGGTCGAACGCACGCTGCCGACACACTTCTATCGCATCGGCTCCGTTGCTCACCGTCACCACCTCATAGCCTTTCTTTTCCAAGAAGATGATGTGCGCGCGCAGCAATTCTATCTCATCGTCCACCCATAGTAACATTCCATTGCTCATAGCTTAAAATCCTTCTAATTCGTAATACTCATTCTCCAAGTCCAGCGTTTTCTTTTTGGGCTTTGCAGGAATCTTTGTTTTCGCTGTCTTGGTCGAATCCGACACCACAGTGCCCTTGCTGTCCTTGAAATAAATACCTGTCTTGCTCACCTTTTCCTTTTCTTCCTCCACCTTCACGGTCACGCCCTTGTTGACCGATGTCTTCTCGGGCTCTTCCGGCGCGACCACGAGGGTACCCCGACTCTCCGGCTTCTCTCCTGATGTCTCCTCCAAGAAGAGTCCGCCATCGAGCGCCCTGTCTATCTGCTCCACTGTGGGCGCCTTTGCTTCCTTGGTGGTGATTTCCTCCGGCTCCACGAGCAGTTGGAAGGTACTCACCTTGAGTGGGGCGAAATGTTTGTGATAGAAAGCGTCGTAGTCGTCGTAACTGAAAGGATTGCCTACCAGTTCCAGATTGGCTTCGCTGATGAGCAAGGTACGGTGCCCGTGAAGCAAGGATCGTAACGGCGACTGTGCAAACAACTGACGGGCGTACTGCAACACCTCATCATAGTTGCGGAAGCCTGACACCTGCATGCGGTGCAGGCCGTCGGCCTCGCTGAGGGCAATCTCGAAATTGCGGACCAGATAGTTGGTGAAATTATAGCGTGCCAACTCGTACAGCACCTGATTCTCCTTGACAGAATCAGGATGATAGACAATGACGAAAAGGAAGTCTGCCGTGCGGTCGGCCTCAAATCCACGGGCGGCGACCGTGTCGTTTTCGTTGAGCACATCGGCCCTCCGGCTCCATACGTCGCCCACATCAAAACGCCCGCCGCGTAGTCTGCGCCCAGCGTTCACACCGTTGATAATCATACCCGCCATCTCACTCATACGACTCTGCGGGAATTGCTCCACCACCGTCTTCATATCGGCCAGACAACCGTCGGCATCACCGGCATTGAGTTTGGCCAATGCGCCGATAAAGAGGAACTTGTCGCGGTTGGCACCCATCGGGAACCTGCTGCCCGACAGCGCCACGTTGGCGGCAGTCTCGCCTAAGCGATTGGCACGAAACGCCTCGTAAGTCGCAGCGTACAACGAGTCTTCGAGATGTGTGCCCAAGCGGGCGTTTTCGGCAAAATAGGGGTCGGTAAGCAACGTTGTCCACTGACTCTCCGGAAACTCTGTCTGTAATCGCGACACGTATGTAGCGGCCTGTTCTGGCTTGTGCATCCTCGAATAGAGCAGGAACAGATGGTAATAGGCTTCATCCGTGCGCTCGAAAGTAGGATATTGGGTAGTCAGGCGCAACAACTGTTTCTCGCTTAAAGGTAAGTGGTCGAGCTTATCCTTAAAGATGACGCCCGACTGAAACAGTCCGTCCATTATCAGGGCATCGCTTGCCGCCTTCTGTTCGGGTGTAAACGGTATCTGCGCCATATAATAGGCGCGCTGGTGGGGATCGTTCTGCGCGCTGTCAGGCACCATCCTGATCGAATCCTGCCTCTCTGCCTCTCTTGCAAGCGAGTCGCGCTGCTCGTCGGTCATCTCCTCCACGCCCCCAAGGTCGGCCACCACCGTCTTGTTGACGCGTTGCCAATCGTCCACGTTCTCACGCTTTCCCCAGAGTTTCTCAAAGGTGGCCTTACCCTGACTGACGGCCATCGGATTGTAGAAATACCACTTGCCTGATTGCTGCCTGTCCGTGGCCTGAGGAGTCCGTTGCCCCGCATTGCCGCCACCCATACCTGCATTCATGCCCACTGTGCGCTGTGCCTCAGCCTCGGCCAGGGCATTGCGTTCTTCCTTTTCTTTCTTCTTGAGGGCATCGATCACACGGTCTATGGCAGCGTTGCGCGCAACCTCGTTCATCGCAGCGAGCGCCTGGAGCGAATCTTGCAGCGCCACCTGCTCCGTGTGCGGCACCAGTTCGTCAAGCACCCGGGAGCGGTCGGCCAGTTGTCGGTAGTCAGGACGGTCTTTGTCCAGCAGGCCGATGGCCTCTCCATAACAACGACGCGCCTCGCTGTATTTTTCTTTTTCCCAATACAGGTCTCCCAGTTGCAGCAGCAGTACGCCTTTTTCGATACCATTGCGGGTGGACCTACGGTTGCCCTCTTCATAAGCGCCTATGGCCTTGGCGGTGTCGCGATCAGCCAGATAGATATTGCCGATGGCATAGTAGATCTGGTCAGCATAGTCCTTGTTGTTGTCTGAAGCAGCCATCCTTCGCAGCCTTCCCACCATCGACTTGGCCCTGCCCTTGGCCATCACCTCTGTCTGGGCGATACGGGCATTGAACTCCAGTTCGTATGGAGGATTCATCCGCACTACGTGACGGTAGGCCCGATAGGCCGAATCGCGCTCGCCCAGCGCCGCATAGAGCTGTCCTAACAGATACCACTCACGCGCCTTCTGCTTGCGTCGCATCTCATGGCGTATCACTTTTTTCAGATACGGGATGGCCTTGCGGTAGTCGCCTGCATGCAGGTAATAGTCGGCATAGGTATAGTCCCATTCGCGCACGGCACGCCAGTCCATTGAGTCGCGCTGCATGTTTCTGATTACATCCTCAGCATCATACAGCCATCCCTCTTCCACATAGGCCTTGGCCAACCATGCCCGCGCCTTGCCATAGATGGCCGGCTGCGTGGCATAGAGCCTGCTCATGTACGAGAAGGTGGATGCCGCCTCGTCGAAGGAACCCTTATGAAACTGCGAGCGCCCCATCAGCATCCATGCTTTCCACAAAAACGGGTTGTACTCGCGTCTTCCCAACCACTCTATATCCTTGGCGGTCTTGCGCCGCTGCTTGTCCCACACGGGCCTCCGCTTGATACTATGCTGGTGAATGGCTTTCTCGGCCTTGGTAATGGCTCGCTCATAGTTGCCCTTTCCTATCTCACGGCTCGTCTTGCTGCCCACAGGATAGAGGGGAAGCAGCTCGGTGAAGTTGTCCTTGTGCCCAGTCTCTTTCTCCAAACTACCGTCGATATAGGCCACCTTACCATTGTAGTAGGTATTGTAACGGGCGTTGAACGCATGCCACCATCTGCTCGACGCAGTGTTTTTCTGTGTCGAACACGAGGTCATCGCCAACATCATGGCCACAACCATCCATAGGGCGATGTATTTCATTCGGCGACGGCGCAACGTTCTGTCAGTTTTTTGATAATCTTTGTCAGGGTATAAACGATGATACTGATCAGGATGACGGAAGCCCCCGACGGCACATTCAGTTGGTAGGAGACGGCCAGTCCCAGCATACAATCCACCCATCCCACCAGAATGCTGATGCCGATCATCTTACCATAGTCGCAGGTGAGGACGTTGGCCGTCATCTGGGGGATGGTGAGCAGACTGATGGCCAGCACGATGCCCACCATCCGCAACGTGGCCACGATGGTCATGGCGATGAGCGCCATCATCACATAGCCTATCAGGTCTACCGGCAGCCCTTGGGCACGGGCAAAGACGGGGTCGAAGGCCACGCTCACGATGGTGCGGTAGAAGAAAAGAAACAGCAACCCCACCACAATGGTAAGACTGCCGAGGAGCAAGAGATCTTCCTGCCCGATGGTAAGGATGCTTCCGAAGAGGTACGAATTGAGGTCGGGGATGAAATCGGGTGAAAGAAAACAGCAGATGATGCCGACGCTCATGCCGAGAGTCCAGAAAAAGGCGATGGTAGAATCTTCCCGGATATTCCCCTTGTGCGACATCCATTGCACCCCTAATGCACAGAGCACCGAAAAACCCAACGCCGAGACGATGGGATTGGCTCCGAAGTACACGCCGAGACCGATACCGCCAAACGAAGCATGCGTGATACCACCGCTGATAAACACCAGCCGCCGCGTGACGATATAAGTACCGATGATCCCGCATAGGATGCTGGCCAGCGTAGCGCCGATGAGCGCATGCTGAAAAAACACATACCCGAATATCTCCATATACTATTATCTACAGATGTATCGCATCATTCTACCTACCATGACCGCAGCCGGTCCTTGTCAAGCTTGCTCCATCAGCATCAGCACCTCGTCCTTGAGCGCATCCGGCAGATGCACGCCCCGTAGCGTCAGGCTGCGGCTCCACCCTTTCACTTCGTCTGGACGCATGGTATAGAGCACGTCCTCGAAGTTCTTGATTTCCTCGTCTGAGTAGCTGTCAGAGGGTCTGTCCTTGTAACGGTCCAGTTCCTCATCGTCATAATACTCGATAGGGCGCGTCGCCGCCTCCATCATGCACGTCTGCTCGCACCGCGTATCGGTACCGTCGCAGGTGGCACAGGTAGCAGCCGTATGGACCACCTCCTCATCCGCTTCGCCATGTTTGGCGGAAAACAGACCGATAAGGGCTGCCACAATGCCCAAAACCACTAAAGACAACAGCAAATAGACCATACCAGCATGTGATGAGATGAAGACCCTATAATCATGAATGGCCGACGCTAAAACCGGCTGCTGCTATATCTTGCCAGAAGTGCGGATAAGACTTCGACACCACTTGCGGATCGTTGATGCGAAGGTCCGGGAAAAGGAAAGCGGCCGGGGCAAAAGCCATGGCCATGCGATGGTCCTGATAGGTGTCGATAGGCTCCATGCTGGCCTCGCAGCGACTTCCATCCCATACCAGTTCGCTGTTGTTGAGGTCGCGCAGTACATATCCCAACTTCCGCAGCTCTCTTTTCAGCGCCTCGATGCGGTCTGTCTCCTTGATTTTCAGACTCGACAGTCCCGTAAAATGGAACGGGATTCCCAACAAGGTGCAGGTTACCACAAAGGTCTGTGCCAAGTCCGGCGAACTCACAAAGTCGTACTCCAACTGTGGCAGCGTGCACCGGTGCTTGGTGAGCACCACCTGTGGCTCGACACCGTCTTTCACAAACGTGGTCTTGATGCCCAGCAGCGAGGCGATATAGCGGGTCACCGAATCGCCCTGTCTTGACCCGTCTGTCAAGCCCGGCAACACCACCCTGCTCTCCACATTCGGACAGAGCGCCATCATCTCGTACCAGTACGAGGCAGCGCTCCAATCGTTTTCCACACGATAGGGACGCGGCTCGTAAGGCTTAGGAGCCACCCGGATGGTATCGATGTCGCTCCACTCTGCCTCAGCGCCAAACTCGGTCATGGTCCACAGCGTCAGATCGATGTACGGCCGCGAGATGATGTCGCCCGTGAGCCGCAGTTCCATGCCGTTGCGCAGGGCCGGAGCTATCATCAGCAGGGCCGAGATATACTGGGAACTGATATTGCCCGGTATCTCCAACCGTCCACCCGTGAGCGGCTGACCCTTGATACGCAGCGGCGGGAATCCGGTGCGCTCCACATACGAGATATCGGCACCCAGATGGCGCAACGCATCGACCAGCAACCCGATGGGACGCTGCTTCATACGGTCGGTTCCCGTGATGACACGTTCGCCCGCCGTGGCACTCAGGTAAGCGGTCATAAAGCGCATGGCCGTGCCGGCGGCTCCTATGTCTACCACTTCGGGCATATCGCGTAGGGCGGAAACCAGCACACGGGTGTCATCGCAGTCGGAAAGGTTGTCTGGCAGCACATGGCTCCCTGCCAAGGCTTGTATAATCAGTGTACGGTTGCACACACTCTTCGAGGCGGGCAACTGTATCGTGGCATCAAGGCACTCGGGTGCCCGGAGTATATATTGCATAAGCGTCTTTTCTATTTGATGTTGATTGAGATTCATGCTTACATTTGGCTATCCGTATCGGCAGCTCCACGATTCCCTCTACCGGCTGCGGCTGCACCACAGCCCCACGGGTGGTGCGCAGGCGCTTCTTCGGACCCGGCATCAGCGGACTGTCATAGAGCACACGGCGGGTACGGCTTTTCTGGTCGGCAGAAATCTTGAAGCCATACGAATAGGCATAATCCATGATATTGGCCGAATAATAGTCGTCTCCGGCACAGTTGCTACGTGCCATCAGTTTCACAGCGCGCAAAGTATCGCCTTCGCCAATGCTGTTCAGATAGGCTGCCACTCCGCGCAGATACTCGGGGCGATTGTAACTGGGTGTATCTTCGCAGTAGTCGGTGTCCTCGCAGTCGTCGGTAGTCTCACTACCCTCTTCGCCAGCCACTTCAGAGAACACATGGAGCAGTCCGAGATAGTGGCCCAGCTCATGGGCAAGCGTCACGTTGATGTCGCGCGATATCTGCTGGGCGGTCACCCCTTTTTCAAACATCTTATGGCTGGCATTGGTGTAACGGTCGGACTCGTAATAACTGCCATCCGCATTTTTGTTGGCATACTTGCTGTTGATGGAGGAGCAATAGGCGAAACTCAGGTTTCTCTTGGTCACATTGGCCTTGGCTGCTTCGAGCGGTGTCAGGCCATCGGTCTCGTTCACACCCTCCAATGTGTAGGGCAGATGACTGATTCCCAAGGTCTCTCCATCGGTTTCGGCAGCGAAATGGTATAGCATCACGTTGATATACTCGTTCGGCTCCCAGATATATTTCACGTTGCCCGTGTTATTGCCCATAAACTCCATCGGATCTATCGGCCAAGTGCCGGTCCATTTGACGTATTCCACACCCGGCGTAGCCAGTTTGTTGCCCGACTCATCGTGGGAAGCCAATACAAACTGTATCTTCATCTCCTCGCTGGTGCCAAACTCCAGTCCGTAGACATTGCCCCGATAAATCTCGTTGACGTGGGTGAGGATATCGGCCAAACGGGTGGCAGGGATATACTGCGTAGGATCTTTCTCGTCATTGTAGAGCACATGGAAGATGACGGGCAACTTGTACGTATAGTTGTCGTCTATCGTTGCCGTGGTCTCGTCTTCGTCTTGGTCTACAGTTATACCATAGTCATTATCGTCGCTACACGCATAAAATCCCGTAGTGAGCAGCATGATCAGAATATAAGCCAGTTTTTTCATCATGTTTTTTTCACCTTGTTATATAATATATCGCTGAGGTGCAGCCTAACTTATGCAAAGTTAGTGCAAACCGAACGCCATAGAGCTTGCTCTAAATGGCTGAGGTGCAGCCTAACTTATGCAAAGTTAGTGCAAACCGAACGCCATAGAGCT
>JBJEAU010000084.1:9182-9851 GCA_051869355.1 Prevotella sp.
TGCTCTAAATGGCTGAGGTGCAGCCTAACTTATGCAAAGTTAGTGCAAACCGAGCATAATCCAAAATATAACCTGCTTTTTTTGTGTTTTTTAGGGTTACCCAGCCAGCATGTAGCACTGCAAATACATGATAGAATGACGACAACTTAGACAACTCAGACAACCACGATAACCGCAGATGTTGTTTATGTTGTCTCTGTTGTCGTAAAAGTATAGACAAGATAATACAGCAATGGTTGTCTGAGTTGTCTAAGTTGTCGTCAAATAATAAGCCATAAAAAGTGTGGTTTTTGTTGTCTCTATTGTCGATAAAATACATTTTGAGTAAAAAACTACCGAAAAAGTTTGGCAGATTCAAAAATAGTCCGTACCTTTGCACCCGCAACGTTCGGGATTTAGCGCAGTTGGTAGCGCACACGTCTGGGGGGCGCGAGGTCGCTGGTTCGAGTCCAGTAATCCCGACAGAAGAGCGGAAGGTATTTATACTTTCCGCTTTTTTCGTATCCACACCTCGCCTATGCACGCCGCGGATGTCGCCACCGACAACCGCCAACGCATCACTCGCCGACAGGGGCGAGGGCAGATACAAAAGCCAAATGCCACGTTTAGGTCATCTAAATGCCATGTTTAGGTCACCTAAATGCCATGTTTAGCCGCGTAAAGGTGGCA
>JBJEAU010000085.1:0-39872 GCA_051869355.1 Prevotella sp.
GTCTGCGCATATCATTGCGTGCAACCGACCCTTTGGGGAAGTGGATAGACCGGGATACCCAAACAGAGGGTAATGGATTTGAAAGTAAGCTACATAGGAAATATTCACGCCAGATGTTTGGCATAGGTATCAGCTATCGTATAGGAGATATGAAATACTCTAAGACCAAGCGTGCCCAACATTCCATCAATAATGGAGACCTAAAGCGTGGCCCGTCCGACAAATAACCGGTATCCCCCTTCCCCCCCTTGCTCCTTATCCTCTTCTTGAGGGGGATAGGGGGCAGATGTCGCAGGAGGGTTGTCAATGCAGGCTGTCAAGTAAAAAGGTTGGAGAGTTTTAGGAAGAAAGACCCTTTTTCAGTTTCTTCAGCCGTCGTTTGGCCTCCGGGATTTCCGGGCAGAGATGGAGGGCTTTTTCATAATTGCGGAGTGCAGCTTCTTTGAATCCCTCGCGCTCGCACTCGCGTCCCATCATGACATATTCCACAGCCAATTCTTTGAGAAACGCCTTCTGTTTCTCCAATTCAGCCTTCAGTTGCGAGATGGTATCCTGTTGGCGGTTGATGATGCTGAGTTTGCGGCGGAGCAGGCGTTTCGCGGCCGGTTTCTCGATGTCGTATCGGCTGTGGATGGCCAGAAACAGATTGTCGAGGGTGCGCTGCATGTCGCCCTCGTCGAAAGCGCGTGCAGCATCGTAATACTGCTTGTCGGCACGGCTCTGTTTGAGTGCCGTATGGATAGTGTTGCTGTCGTTGTAGCTACGGGCAAAGCGATGAACCTCGGTACGGACAAATACATCCTCACGCCGGATGGGTTCCTTGAGACTGATGCCCTGCAGCGATGTGCAGCGGGATAGCGCCACGTAAGTCTGTCCGCCAGCGAATACGCCTCCGGTGAAGTCGATCTGCACATTGCGGAAAGTGAGTCCCTGGCTCTTGTGGACGGTAATGGCCCATGCCAGCCGAAGGGGAAACTGCGTGTAGGTGCCAATCTCCTGCTCCACAATCTTCTGCTCTTCTGTATCGAAGGTGTACTTGACATTGCTCCATATCTCCCGCTCCACATCTACGTCTCGTCCATCCTCTGTACGCACGTAGATGAGTCCGTCTTCCTCGTCTCCGATACCGATGATGGTGCCCAGTGTGCCGTTCACCCACCTTTTCTCGCGGTCGTTGCGGATAAACAATACCTGTGCGCCCGTCTTGATTTCGAGTTCGATGGGCGTAGGCAGGCTGCTCTCGGGAAATTCGCCCTCGATGGTGCCTCTGAACAGGGTGGCGTCGCCGGGCAACGCACGCAGATGCTTGTCGTTGATGTGGTCCACGGTGTCGCGCCGGGTTGAGAGGGTGATGGCCAGCGCACTGTCTGACTGGTTGATGGTAGCCCCCACCTGCCTGTTGAGCAGTTGCAGGTCGGTGGCGGTGACGGTAGAGGTGCGGATATGGTCGAGGATGCCGATAAACATCGGGTCGGTCTGTCGGTAGACCTTGTTCAGTTCGATGCTCACCAGCGGCATCTCTCTGAAAACGTGCGCATCGAAGAAGAAGGATGATGGGTAAAAGGGCTGCAGCAACTGCCTGTCTTCCTCGCGCACCACGGGTTCCAACTGGTAGATGTCGCCTACCAGCAGCAACTGTTTGCCCCCGAAAGGTTCGCGCATGTTGCGGCAGAAGATACGCAGCACCTTGTCTATGAAATCGATGATGTCTGCCCTGACCATACTAATCTCGTCGATGATGATGAGTTCGACTTCGCGCAGCAACTTGCGTTTCTCGCCGTTGTATTTGAGCGTTTCGCGGATGTTGCGGGGCGAGTAGCGCGAGTCGGTGGGGAGGAGGGGATGGAAGGGTAGCTTGAAAAAACTGTGCAGGGTGGCACCTCCCGCATTGATGGCGGCGATGCCGGTGGGGGCGAGGATGATATGCTTCTTCTTGGTGTGGCTGGCGATGTACCGCAAGAATGTGGATTTACCCGTCCCCGCTTTTCCGGTGAGGAAAAGCGAGCGACGGGTAAACTGTATGATTTGGAGTGCGTTTTGCAGTTCCTGATTGTCCCTGTCTATGTGGGCTGTCGGGTCTTTTTCCAAGGCTGGCAGTTTACAGGTCTTCAAACTTAATAGCCTGTTCGGTAGGTTTGTGGGCTTTCTTTTCCTCGGGCTTGACCGGTTCCTGTGTCGCCGTGCCTACCTCTGCCGGCTCCTGCGGTTTGACGATGGGGTTGCCCTCCTCGTCGAGTATGATGTCTTCGGTCATCACTTGCAGGCTATCTTGGTCTATGGAGTCGTTGGTTGTGCGCTCATAGTAGCTGGCACACTCGTACATGTCGCGGGTGATACCCTCTTTGGGCTTGTCAAACTTGGCATGGTAATGCTGGAAGGCCGGATCCTTAAAGACAGACTGCAGGAAATACCCACAGATGGGCAATGCGGTGCGGCTGCCTTGGCCTAAGGCACCGGTGCGGAAGTGGATGCAGCGGTATTCGCCACCTACCCATGCGCCTACCACCAGTCGGGGGCTTACTGCCATGAACCAGGCATCGGAGTGGTTGTTGGAAGTACCTGTCTTGCCGCCAAATTCGGTGTCGCGGTAATCGCCTACATAGCCCCACAGGCTCTGCGAGGTGCCGCCCGGCTCACGCATGCCGCCCTGCAGCAGCTGCTGCATGAGGAAGGCGCTCTTGTAAGGGATGGCCTGCTCGCCGGTCTCCTTGGCCGTGTAGACTTCCTTGCCGTCGCGGTCGAGGATACGGGTAACGAGGATGGGCTCGTGGTGACGGCCGTTGTCGGCCACGGTGCAATAGGCGTTGACCATCTCTACCAGATTGACATCGCTGGAGCCCAAAGCCAGAGAGGGAGCGTCGTCGAGCGGACTCTTGACTCCCATCTTCTTGGCTGTCTCGATGATGCGCTTGATACCCATCTCCTGTCCCAACCGCACTGCGATGGAGTTGATACTTCTGGCGAAAGCAGCCTTGAGGGGGATGGAGTCTCCGGTGAAGTAGCCGTTGGCATTCGAGGGGGTCCAGCGTGTCATCTCCTTCTTCTTATAGTCGTACACCTCCATCGAGATATACTCGTCGCGCCGCTTGTCGCACGGGGTCAGCCCTTGGTTCATGGCTTCGGTGTACACAAAGAGTTTGAAAGTGGAACCGGGCTGGCGCATGGCTGTGGCCTTGTCGTACTTCCAGTGATTGAAATCGATATCACCCACCCATGCCTTTACCGCCCCTGTCTGGGGTTCCATAGCCACCATTGAGCAGTGCATGAAGTGTACCATGTAACGGATGGAGTCGAGGGTGGACATTTCCATCTCTATTTCCCCCTTGTCATAATCGAATACCTTTACCTTGTGGGGCTTGTTGAGATGGTAATTGATAGAATCGACGTTGTCACCATATCGTGCTACCAACGCTTTGTAGTAAGGCTGGCGCTTGGCAATACCCTCTATGAAGCCGGGAATGACCTTGTGGTTCTCGTCTTGCCACGGGTCTTCGTTGCCCCAGTGGTTCTTGAAGTTGCGCTGGATAATGCGCATCTGCTTGTTGGCGGCCTGCTCGGCATATTTCTGCATGCGCGTGTCGAGCGTGGTATATATTTTCAGTCCGCTTGCATACAGATCGTAACCATTCTTGTCCAGCCATTCTTTCAGATAGTCGGCAATGGCGTTGCGGAAATAAGTGGCCTGACCGTCGTAGTTTTCTTCTACCTTGAAATCGAGTTTGATGGGGAGTGCCGAAAGCGACTTGTATTCTTCTTCACTGATGTGACCGTGTTGCAGCATCTTCTTGAGTACCACGTTACGGCGGGCAAGGCTGTGCTCAGGGTTGGAACGCGGGTTGTAGTACGTCGTGGCTTTGAGCATACCTACCAAGATAGCGGCCTGGTCGGTGGTGAGTTCTTTAGGGGTACAATTAAAATAAGTCTTGGCTGCAGTCTTGATACCGTACGCATTGGAACCGAAATCTACGGTGTTGGCGTACATGGTGATGATTTCCTTTTTCGTATAGACGTATTCGAGTTTTAGCGCAATGATCCATTCCTTGCTCTTGACTATCAAGATTTTCAGTCCAGGAATCTTGCCCAATAAACCTGTGGAATAATTGGAGCGCACACGAAACATGTTTTTGGCCAACTGCTGTGTAATTGTAGACGCACCACGTCCTTCGTGATGGAGCAGGGCATCCTTGGCAGCTGCAAACAGGCCAATGGGGTCGATACCCACATGGCTGTAGAAACGCTCATCTTCTGTATCAACAAGAGCATGGAAAAAAGCAGGGTTCACTTCCTCGTATTTGACAGGCGTACGGTTCTCACTGAAATACTTTCCAATTCTGATGCCGTCGGCGCTGTATATCTCAGAAGCCTCGCTAACTTGTGGATTCTTGATACCTGAGAAAAAACCGGGTGATTTGCCGAACAGCCAAAGGAAGTTGATATCGACAGCTCCCAAATAAAGAAACAACAGGACGATAAAAGAAAGAAAGCCATTGAGAATCTTTCGCCATACGGGTTTTCCTTTATACAATCCCTTGTACCATGACCAGAAAGTGTTCAGTTTGGACAAACACCCTCTGAAGAACTTTTTGCATTTGTCTACCATAGTAGTATCGTTTGTTTATACAAAAATACGAAAATAGTTGGTAACTATACGTATTTGTCAATATATTTTATGATTTCTTCAATGTTGTCGGGATGGAACCAAGCGATATCTTCATCCTTCTTGAACCATGTGAGTTGTTTGCGCATATATCTTCGGGTGTTTGACTGAATTTGGCGGATGGCTTCCTCACGAGGGATATTGCCGTCAAAATAATCAAACAACTCTTTGTAGCCCACTGTGTTTAGCGAGTTGAGACCTCTCTTGGGATAAACATTCCTGGCTTCTTCCTCCATGCCGTTTTCCATCATGAGCAAGACGCGCTGGTTAATGCGCTCATACAACTGTTCCCGATCGCGGTTCAGCCCAATCTTCACAATCTTGAAGGGGCGCTCTTTGATGCTGTTGGTGCGGAACGATGTATAGGTTTTTCCTGTCATGTGGCAGATTTCCAAGGCATGGACCACGCGCCGAGGATTGTTTTTATCCACAATTTGGTAATGCTCGGGATCCAATACCTTCAGTTCTTCCACCAGTTTTGGCAGGCCTTCCTGTGCCAATCGTGTCTTCATCCATGCCCGTGTGGCATCGTCAATCGTCGGTATGTCATCAATGCCCTTGCAAACCGCATCTATATACATCATACTGCCGCCTGTCAGTAGGGCGGTATGGCGAGTGGCGAATAATTGGGGAAGCAAGGATAGGACATCGGCCTCGTAGAGAGAGGCGCTGTAGTAATCTTCCAAATGGTGATTACCAACAAAGTAGTGCTTGACACGTCGTTGTTGTTCTTGGGTGGGTGCTGCTGTCCCAATGGGAAGCTCTTGGAAAATCTGTCGGGAGTCTGCATTGATAATGGGAACTTGTAGATGTTCGGCTATTTGCAGACATAGTTCGGTTTTTCCGACCCCTGTAGGCCCAAGAACAACAACGAGTGTATTCATTATCGGATAATTCCTCTCTTGGAAGAACTTACGAAATCTATAATATACTGTATTTCCGGCGTGATGGTCAGTTGTTTCTGTATCTCCTCAATACCCTCTTTGATTAGTCCTTTGGAGTACAATAGGCGATAGGCGGTGTGGATTTGCTCGATCTGTTCGTTGCTGAATCCTCTCCTCCGCAGTCCTACGAGGTTGATACCTGCATATCGGATGGGCTCTTTGCCTGCAATGACATAAGGAGGGATATCTTGGCTGGTTCGGCTACCGCCTTGTACCATGACATAGCCACCGACCTTGCAGAACTGATGGAAAAGTACCGAAGCGCTGATGATGGCATTGTCGTCCACTGTCACCTCACCGGCAAATTTAGTAGAGTTTCCGATAATGATGTTATTGCCGAGTACACAGTCGTGAGCCACGTGCATGTTTTCCATCAGCAGGTTGTTGTTACCTACAATAGTGGTCCCTTTCGAGGCTGTGCCTCTGGAAATGGTCACATTCTCACGGATACTGTTGTTGTCGCCAACTTCGCAAATCGTATCCTCGCCCTTAAATTTCAGATCTTGGGGCTTTGTAGAGATGCTGGCTCCCGGAAAAATCTCGTTGCCGTTGCCAATTCGTGCTCCGTAGTTGATGGTAACACTGTTTTGGAAAATATTGTTGTCGCCGATAACGGTGTTCTTGTCAATATAGCAGAACGGACCGATCACATTGTTGTCGCCTAATTGGGCCTCTGGATGAACAAAGGCTAATGGACTAATCTGGTTCATATTACTTGTTCTTTACAATTTGTGCAGTGAATGTTGCTTCAGAGACTACATGGTCGCCCACAAACATGTATCCTTTCATGGAACTGATACCGTGACGCACCGGATGTAAGAGCTCAACGCGGAAAAGCAGGGTATCGCCGGGTACTACCTTCTGTCTGAACTTCACGTCTGTGATTCCCAAGAAGTAGGTGGACCATCGCTCGGGTTCCTCTACCTGGTTCAACACCAACAATCCACCACACTGTGCCATCGCCTCAATCTGTAATACGCCTGGCATCACAGGCTCTTGGGGGAAATGACCGGTAAAGAAGGGCTCGTTGCTGGTGACATTCTTTACACCGATGATGCTGGTGGGGCCAATGGCAGTAATCTTGTCTACCAACTGCATGGGATAACGGTGGGGCAACAGCTCACGGATGCGGATGTTGTCCATGATAGGAGCATCGTTGGGATTGTAAATAGGAGCCTGAATGGAGTGGAGTTTGATTTCCTTACGCATCAAGCGGGCAAACTTGTTGTTGACCGTATGCCCCGGGCGGGTAGCGATGATGCGGCCCTTGATGGGTTTGCCTATCAGGGCCATATCGCCGATGATGTCCAGCAGTTTGTGGCGGGTACACTCGTTCTCCCACATCAGTGGCCGATGCTGTATATAGCCTATCTTCTTGGCATCCATGTGTGGCACTTTGAGCACATCGGCAAGCTGGTCAAGTTTCTCCTGCTCCACTTCGCGCTCGTAGATGACGATGGCATTGTCGAGGTCGCCACCTTTGATAAGATTGGCCTCCAACAATGGCACGATGTCGCGAACGAATACGAAAGTGCGTGCTGGTGCAATTTCCTTCTCAAAGTTCTCTATGTTATCCAGCGTGGCAAACTGGCTGTTGATAAATTTCGACTCGAAAGAGCACATGGCAGTAATGCTGAACTGCTCATCGGGAAGAATGGTGATACATGAGCCGGTCTTGTCGTCTTTGATCTCTATTTTCTTGCGGATAACGTAATAGTCCTTGGGTGCATTTTGCTCGACAATGCCCACTTCGTTGATTTTCTCGACATATTTCATGGCCGATCCGTCCAAAATAGGGAATTCCGGGCCGTTTACCTGTATGAGACAGTTGTCGATTCCCATAGCATAAAGTGCTGCCATGCCGTGCTCTATGGTACCTATACGTATGTCTCCACTGGCGATAACGGTACCTCGCTGGGTGTCGGTCACCTTTTCTGCGATGGCGTCTATTGTAGGTTGTCCGTCTATATCAATGCGTTGAATCTTGTACCCGTGGTTTTCGGGTGCAGGATTGAAGGTGACGGTAAGGTTCAAACCTGTATGCAGGCCTTTTCCGAAGAGCGAAAAACTGCCTTTCAAGGTTCTTTGCTTTATTGTTTCCATATCTTTTCTCTTTTCTGTTTTATCTTTTCATGTAGTGTGATGTTGTTTGCCGGAGTAGGATAGCATGCAATTACTGCCGTTCTTGTTTCAGCTTCTCCACCTCTTTCTGGAGGTCACTGAGCTGTTTGTACATGTCGGGCAATCTGCGGAATATAGCCTGTGACTTGAAGTAAGGCTTCTGCTCCATAGGCGGTGTGCCGATGAGCGTCTGGTTATCCTTCAGGCTGCCGGGAACACCTGACTGGGCACCCAAAAATACTTTGTTGCCGATGGAGATGTGGCCTGCGATACCTACTTGGCCGCCAAACATGCACCATTGGCCCACCTTTGTGGAGCCTGCTACACCCACTTGGGCGCTCATGACCGTATTTTCGCCGATATCGGTATTATGCGCAATCTGTACAAGATTGTCGAGCTTTACGCCTTTGCGCAGATAGGTGCTACCCATCGTCGAACGGTCGATGCAAGTGTTGGCACCAATTTCCACATCGTCCTCAATCACTACGTTCCCGATTTGGGGAATCTTATCATAACTGTTGGTTTCCGGATTTGGAGCAAATCCAAAGCCGTCTGCACCTACTACACTGCCGGCATGGATAGTGACTCGGTTGCCGAGAACGCAATCATGATAGATGCTTACGTTGGGATATATCAGACAGTCGTTGCCCATCTTCACGTTTTCACAGATGGTGGCATGGGGATAGATGACCGATCCGTCGCCTATCACTGCATTGTCGCCGATATACGCAAAAGCACCTATATAGACATTGGCACCGATCTTGGCTGTAGGAGAAATGAAGGCCAGCGCGTCGATGCCTTGTTTCTTCGGTTTCATGCTTTCGTAGAGTTGGAGCAACTTGGCTACGCTGTCTCGTGCATTGTCTACACGAATCAATGTGCAGCTTACAGGCTTGTCCAGTTCCAACGATTTGTCTATCAGCACAACTGAAGATTGGGTCTCGTAAATGTAGTGGATGTATTTGGGATTAGCAAGAAAGGATATGGCTCCTGTCACGCCTTCTTCAATCTTGGCAAAAGTGTTGACAGTGGCGTTCTCATTCCCTTCTATTTGCCCATTGACAAATTGGGCAATCTGTTTAGCAGTAAATTCCATCTCGTATAAACTGAATTATTTCTGCAAATATAACAATTTTAATTCAGATTCTCTGATAACAAAGGTAATATTTGCATATTTTTTTAGATAATAGGGAGATATTCAATATTTCCGATGCCTCCGTAATGTCTTTTATTGTTCCGTCTTTATAGAGTATTGAGATGTGGTCATCATTGATGTCATACATGTCTTTCTGTATGGTATCGATGCTCATCAAGTAGCTGGCGTCTTCCGTTGTTAGTCCGGTGGCGCTTGCGATTCTGTCTATCAGTGCGGTCACTTCCTCTTTCGGGATGGGCTCGTTCCTAACCTCCACTTTAAAGATTTTCCTTTCAATCAGACTACGTGACAATAAGGAGAGTATCTTGTCTTCATGGCTCATCCATACCTTGACACTGCTCCAGATATCGTTGTCGTCCAGCAGTTCGTAGTTGGCCAGCGCTTCTTCATGAGACAGGAATGTCTCCCTGTCTATATGGTTGTAAAGGAAGTAATGTAGTGCCGGAGGGGCGAAGAGATTGTGCCCCTCGTTGGCCAAATACTTGGCGCGTTTCAGGAGGTTGACCAGCAGCTTCTCATAAGCCACCGTCGTCTTGTGCAGATACACCTGCCAGTACATCAGTCGGCGCGAGGTAAGATAGTTCTCTATCGAATAGATGCCTTTCGAGTCGACGACCAGATTGTCGCCCACCACGTTGAGCATCTTGATGATGCGTGCCGATCCGATATTTCCCTCTGTCACACCTGTGTAGAAACTGTCTCTACGCAGATAGTCAAGTCTGTCCATGTCGAGTTGGCTACTGATGAGCTGATGCAGAAACCGCTTCGGATACCCGTCTTTGAAGATGTTGATGGCCAGCGTCAGCACCCCTTTCATTTCCCGGTTCATCTTTTCCATCATCAGAAGCGATATTTCCTCATGCGAAATGCCATGAATAAGCGTATTCTCCAGTACATGTGAGAATGGTCCATGTCCTATGTCGTGCATAAGGATGGCAGCCTGTACAGCCTCGGCTTCGCTATCAAAAATGAAGATTCCTTTCTGGGTGAGCGAAGTGATGGCTTCGCTCATTAGATGGAAAGCTCCTAAAGAGTGCTGGAAACGTGTATGTTGGGCGCCGGGATAAACAACATTTGTGAGACCCAACTGCTTGATGCGCGTAAGGCGGTGAAAAAGAGGGTGCCTTACTATGTCTAATAAGGGCCCTCTTGGTATTTTGATGAATCCGAATATCGGATCACTGATGATTTTGCTATCGTTCAATTTTCTCTAACTCAACTTGCATTTCTTCTTGCAACTCTTTGGCTTTCTGGGCGGCCACTTCAGCAAAGTCGGTGCCGGTAGATGCGTAGATGATACCACGTGAAGAGTTGACCAGCAGTCCGCAGTCGCGTGTCATGCCATACTTGCAAACTTCCTGCAGGCTTCCTCCCTGGGCACCTACGCCTGGAACCAGTAGGAAATGGTCGGGAGCACATTTGCGGATGTCCTCAAACATCTGCCCTTGGGTGGCACCTACCACGTACATCATGTTGTCAGCATCGCCCCATTGCTGGCTCTTTCTCAGCACTTTCTCAAACAGGCGCTCGCCAAGTTCGTCACAAGTCAACTGAAAATCGTGTGAACCTTTGTTGGAGGTCAATGCCAACAGAATCACCCATTTGCCTTCGTATGCCAAGAAAGGCTTCACGCTGTCTTCTCCCATATAAGGAGCCACGGTAAGGGCATCGAGATCGTACTCTTCAAAAAAAGTACGGGCGTACATGGATGAAGTGTTGCCGATATCTCCTCGTTTGGCATCCGCAATGACAAAGTGATGTGGGTAATGGTGGTTTAGATAGTTGATGGTCTTCTCAAATGCCATCATTCCCTTAATGCCAAACGCCTCATAAAATGCGAGATTGGGTTTGTAGGCCACGCAATAGGGAGCAGTGGCATCGATGATGGCCTTGTTGAAGGCGTAGATAGGGTCTTCTTCGCCTTTCAGGTGCTCTGGAATCTTCTTGATGTCGGTATCAAGTCCTACGCAGAGAAAAGATTTCTTTGCGAATATCTGTTCTATCAGTTCTTTCCTGTTCATGATGGGTTGGTGTTTATATCTCTGTTAGAGTTCTGTTTCTTTCATGCGCTCGGCATTTTCTGCCACTGTAAGCGCGTCTATCATATCTTGGATGTTGCCATTGAGAAAACCTTGCAGGTCGTGGGTGGTATAACCGATACGATGGTCGGTCACACGACCTTGTGGGAAGTTGTACGTACGAATCTTGGCGCTGCGGTCGCCTGTAGAAACGAGCGATTTGCGTCGGCTGGCAATATCGTCTACATATTTCTGGTGCTCCTTATCATATATAAAGGTGCGAAGGCGTGAAAGCGCGCGCTCTTTGTTTTTGGGCTGGTCTCGGGTTTCGGTACATTCGATGAGTATCTCTTCCGTTTCGCCCGTATTTGGATTCTTCCACATATAGCGGAGGCGCACACCCGATTCAACCTTATTCACATTCTGACCGCCGGCACCGCTTGAGCGGAATGTATCCCACTTGATTTCACCCTCGTTGATGGTTACCTCAAATTTGTCTGCCTCGGGCAGTACGGCCACCGTGGCGGCACTGGTGTGCATGCGTCCCTGTGTCTCGGTGGCAGGTACCCGCTGTACACGATGTACACCCGATTCATATTTCAGAGTGCCATATACATCGGCTCCGCTTACGGCAAAGTCAATCTCCTTGAAACCGCCCACAGCTCCTTCACTCACACTGGTGATAGAGAGGGTCCATCCTTTTGAGTCGCAGAATTTCTTATACATCTGGAAGAGGTCGCCGGCAAAGAGGGCAGCCTCGTCACCGCCAGTTCCGGCACGTATCTCCATCTGTACATTCTTGGCATCCTCAGGATCCTTGGGTACCAATGCGATTTTGATCTCTTCTTCTATCTTGGGCTGCAGGGCTTCATTCTCTGCCAGTTCTTCGCGTGCCATTTCTCTCATGTCGGCATCACTCTCGTTGGCCAGGATATCCTTCGCCTCGGCGATGGCATTCAGACAGTTAATGTACCGCTTCCGCGCATCCATGATGTCGCCGAGATCCTTATATTCCTTGGTCAGTTTTACATAGCGGTCCTGGTCAGCAATGACGCTGGGGTCGGTAATCAGCGTAGATACTTCCTCATATCTGCTTTCCAGTCCGTCCAGTTTTTCCAGTATACTGTTATTCTCTATCATATAGGGTCAATGGTCTTAATATTCAAATGTACCAAACTCAGACTTGATGGTCAAGCTCCGTTTTCCTTCTTCGATATGGCCAATCACCTGTGCATCGATGTTGAATGACTTGCTGATGGCAATCACCTTATCTGCCAATTCGGGGCGGAGATAGATTTCCATGCGGTGACCCATGTTGAAGACTTGGTACATCTCGCGCCAATCGGTGCCCGAACAGTCGTGGATAGCCTTAAACAGAGGTGGAACGGGGAACATGTTGTCCTTTATCACCTTACAGTTGTCGCCCACGAAGTGGAGCACCTTGGTCTGTGCGCCGCCCGTGCAGTGTACCATGCCGTGTATCTCGCCTCTCATCTCGTCCAGGATGCGCTTGATGACCGGTGCATAGGTACGGGTGGGGGAGAGGACCAACTGACCGGCATCCACGGGTGAACCTTCCACGCTGTCTGTCAGCTTGTACTTGCCGCTGTAGACCAAATCTTCTGGCACTGCGTGGTCAAAACTCTCTGGATATTTGGCTGCCAAATACTTGGCAAACACATCGTGCCGTGCACTGGTGAGGCCATTGCTACCCATACCTCCATTGTAGCGCTTCTCATAGGTTGCCTGTCCGGTAGAACTGAGACCTACAATCACGTCGCCCGGCTGTATATGGGCATTGTCTATCACGTCGCTGCGCTTCATACGGCACGTTACCGTAGAATCTACGATGATGGTGCGTACCAGATCGCCTACGTCTGCCGTCTCTCCGCCGGTGGGGTAGATGCCTATTCCCATCTCCCGCATTTCAGACAGCAGTTCGTCGGTGCCGTTGATGATGGCCGAAATCACCTCACCGGGCACCAGCATCTTGTTGCGGCCGATGGTGCTCGACACGAGGATATTGTCTACCGCACCCACGCAGAGCAAGTCGTCGGTATTCATCACAATCGCGTCTTGTGCGATGCCTTTCCATACATTCAGGTCACCTGTTTCTTTCCAGTACATATAAGCCAGCGATGACTTGGTGCCGGCTCCGTCGGCATGCATGATGTTACAATAGTCAGGATCCCCTCCCAATATGTCGGGGATAATCTTGCAGAAAGCCTGTGGGTACAGTCCTTTGTCTATATTTTTGATGGCATTATGCACATCCTCTTTGGCTGCGCTTACACCGCGCATCATGTATCGGTTGTCAGTCATGTTATTTATTTTTGTTCTTTACCATTCCAAAATTCCCAAGAGGCAAAAGCCTGGAGCAGCAACATCTCCAATCCGTTCACTACGGTGGCTCCATGCTCTTTTCCTCGCTTCAGGAACATCGTCTCGTCGGGATTATAAATAAGGTCATATAGCAGCGTGTGCGAATCCATCGCGTGGTATGGCAGATTGGGACATTCGTCGGCGTGGGGGTACATGCCGATGGGCGTGCAGTTTACAATCACTTTATACTCTTTGATGAGGTCGGGTGTCACCTGATTGTAGGTGATGGCATGCTCCTTTGCGGTACGGCTGACAAACAGTGTCTCCAAACCCAAGGATTGAAGGCCATAATTAATCGCTTTTGATGCACCGCCTGTGCCCAGTATCAGTGCCTTTTTATGACAAGGTTCGATAAGTGCCTCGATGCTGCGGGTAAACCCTATGACATCGCTGTTGTACCCTTTCAGAATGGTTTTCCTGTCTTTGTGGGTCACTTTGATGACATTCACCGCACCTATGGCTTGGGCTTCGGGGCTGAGGGCATCCAGATACTTGATTACCTGTTGCTTATAAGGGATAGTGACGTTAAGTCCTCTCAACTCGGGGTTGGAGTCGAGTATCTCAGGCAGGTTGTCAATGTCGGGAATCTCATAGTTCTCGTACACGGCATCGATGCCTTCATTCTGAAATTTCTCGTTGAAGTAACTGATAGAAAACGAATGTCCCAAGGGGTAACCTATCAAACCGTACTTGTCCATGATTCTTATTATTTTGTTGCGAAATACATTGTGCAGACGCCGAATGTGAGGCGCTTGAACGAAGACGACGAGAAGCCCGCCTTGTGCAGGATTTCCATCATCGCCTCGCCTTGAGGGAAAGCCTCGATGGTTGCCGTCAGGTAATTGTAGGCAGCATCGTCCTTGCTGATGATTTTACCGTAAAACGGTAGAAACGTGTGCGAGTAGATTTTGAAGAGCTGACGCATGGGGAAACTGACCGGTGCCGAGAGTTCAACGATGCTCAAATGGCCGCCTTTTTTCAGCACGCGGCACATCTCTCTGAGCCCTTGGTCCAAGTCTTGGAAGTTGCGGATACCGAAAGCCGCAGTGACAGCATCAAAAGTCTCGTCTTCAAACGACAGTTGCATACAGTCTTCCTTGGCAAACGAGATGACCTTGTCGAGTCCGGCAGCTTCCACCTTTTTCCGGCCGATGCGCATCATGCCCTCAGAGAAGTCTGCGCCTACGAGGCGGACAGGATGCAGCATCTGTGCGGCCAAGATGGCAAAGTCGCCGGTGCCGGTGGCGATGTCGAGCATTGCCTGCGGACGGTAAGGTGCCAACTGCCTGATGGCTTTCTTGCGCCATCCCCTGTCTATTCCCCACGACAGCCTGTGGTTAAGGGTGTCATAAGTGGGAGAGATGTTATCAAACATCTCCTCCACCATTTTTCCCTTCTCGCCATCTTCGCCGTATGGCTTTATCTTCTCTTGGTCATACATTGCTTATCGTGTCGCTAAGTATGCTGCCACATTCTTTTCTATGCGGGTGGCGATGTCTCCCTCTTCTTGGGCCTTGTCAAAGCGTTCGCCGGTAATGTGCTCGTAGAGTTCGATGTAGCGCTCGCTCACGCTCTCGGCATACTCGTCGGTAATTTCGGGCATAGTCTGTCCCGGCTCGTTCATGAAGTTGTGCTCAATCAGCCACTGGCGTACAAACTCCTTGGACAACTGGCGTTGCGGCTCGCCTTTCTCAAATCTGTCTTCATAACCGTCGGCATAGAAATAACGGCTTGAGTCAGGTGTATGGATTTCGTCGATGAGATACACTTTGCCGTCCCGCTTTCCAAATTCATATTTGGTATCTACCAGAATCAGACCGTGCTTGGTGGCAATCTCCTGTCCACGGGCAAATAGTTTGCGGGTATAGTCTTCCATGACGGCATAGTCTTCAGCCGATACGATACCCTGTGCGATGATTTCTTCCTTTGAGATGTTCAGGTCGTGTCCCTCGTCAGCCTTGGTGGTAGGGGTGATGATGGGCTCGGGGAAACGCTGGTTCTCCTTCATGCCTTCGGGCAACCTTACGCCACACAGTTCACGGCACCCGTTTTTGTACTCACGCCAAGCAGAACCTGTCAGGATGCCACGGATAATCATTTCGACGCGGAATCCTTCACACTTCAGGCCCACGGTCACCATCGGATCGGGCGTGGCGAGCTTCCAGTTGGGACAGATATCTGTGGTCTGGTCCAAGAACTTGGCAGCAATCTGGTTGAGCACCTGACCCTTGAAAGGGATGCCTTTAGGCAGAATGACATCAAAAGCGGAGATTCTGTCGGTCGCCACCATGACGATTACATCGTCGTTAATGTCATATACATCCCTTACTTTACCATGATAAACACTTTTTTGTCCATCAAAATGGAAATCAGTTTTTGTTAATGCCTTCATTGCTTATTTCTTTTTAGTCTTTAAATTCAAGTTCTTTCTCGCTGTGCCTCGCCTTGTCGTAAGCCTCATAGGCATTCACGATGCGGGTGACCAGTTTGTGGCGGACAATATCTTTCTTGTTGAATCCCACAACCGCGATTCCCTCAATGCCACCCAGCAGTTCCAACGCCTCCTTGAGGCCACTTTTCTGTTCATGGGGCAGGTCTATCTGCGTCATGTCGCCGGTGATGATCATCTTGGTGTTCCATCCCATTCTGGTGAGAAACATCCTGATCTGTGCGGGCGTGGTATTCTGTGCCTCATCCAAGATGACCACCGCATCGCTGAGGGTTCTGCCTCGCATAAATGCCAAAGGAGCAATCTGGATGATATGCTTGTCCATCATATCCTGGAGCTTTGCGGCCGGAATCATATCTTCGAGCGCATCGTAGAGAGGCTGCAGGTACGGATCTATCTTTTCTTTCATGTCGCCGGGGAGGAAGCCCAGTTTCTCGCCGGCTTCTACGGCAGGCCTTGACAGGATAATCTTCTTGGCATTCTTCTCCTTCATGGCTTTCACCGCCAACGCTATACTCAGATAGGTCTTGCCTGTGCCGGCAGGACCCACTGCAAAGATCATGTCGTTTTGCTCAAAGGCATCAATCAGTTTTTGCTGATTCTCTGAACGGCCTTTGATGGGACGGCCTGAGAGTGAATAAACCACCACCCCCTTGGCCGATTCAGCCTTGGTCGTTTTCCCCTTGATGATGTCCAGGATGTCCTCGTCGTTCAGGGAGTTGTATTTGAGTACGTGTTTGCGTATGGCCTCGATGTCTTTTTCTGCCTTGGCCATTTCCTCCTCGTCGCCCACCAGACGTATCACGTTGTCGCGGGCCACCATGCGCAGTTTGGGAAATAGCGACTTGACCATTTGGAGGTGACAATTGTTAACTCCGTAGAAAATTACGGGGTCTATATCCTCCAATATCAAATGTTTCTCTGTCAAGTGATTACCTCTTTAAATTTCTGCAAAATTACAAAAATCTTACGACACTTGCCAAGAAACTCTCTATTTTTTATTAACTTTGTCGCATAAACAGATTATTTTCAATGAAGGTAAGTCAAAAACGATATATACAAGGATTCGGCATCGTGGTGGTGGTATTGGGCATGGTGCGCTGTGTGTTCCCCACATTGGGCACTGTTACCCCGGTTACGGCATCTTTGGCAGACACACTGTCGATAGACACGACGGCCGTTGCCCAATCGCCTGTTGCCGAAGTAGCACCTATACCCCAAGTTGTAGTGCGCGACTCGGTGGCACCCCTGAAGCCCGGTGTCAAGTCTCTGTTTTTCAATGCAGACGGCACCCAAGCCAAACATCGCATTCTGAGTGTGCCCCATTTTGGCAATACTTTCCCTGATCAGAACGATGTCCAGTTGGTTGCTGCCCAGAAATGGGGTGTTACGCCCGTTGCAGACAGCCAAGAGGCCGAGAAGCGCAAGGCTGAGCTGGTGTATGTCGGTGCCAACCCCTATTTCCATATTGACAGATTGCGTACCAGCATCCCTTATCTGGTTCCCTCAGCTTCCGTGTTGCTTCAGGATATCGGCCGCACGTTTTTCGACAGTTTGCAGATCAAGGGGGTGCCGCTTCACAAGATTATCGTGACCAGTGTGTTGCGCTCCAAGAGCGATGTACAGCGCCTGCGTACCCATAATGGCAATGCCACCCAGAACAGTTGCCACATGTATGGCACCACGTTCGATATTGCCTATAACCGTTACAAGACGGTGCAGGCTCCCGGTGAGCAGCGGCGCCAGGTTCGCAATGACACCCTCAAATGGGTGCTCAGCGAAGTGCTCGACGACATGCGTCAGGCGGGTCGTTGCTATGTGAAATACGAGGTGAAACAGGGTTGCTTCCATATCACCGTGCGATAGTGTTTCTGTCGCTATTGCACGTTTTAATACCTTCCATACTGCCTACTTCGGTCCCTCTCCCGAAGAGTGAGGGCATGTTCAGCCCGTATAGACAGCCAGTGGCTTTTTCGTCACATGACAAAGGGCGGATAGACCGCAAAGTCTATCCGCCCTTTTATATGAGTGTATTGAATAAGCTTCTTATCCCTCGATGGCTGCAACGCCGGGGAGTACCTTACCCTCGATAGCCTCCAGCATGGCACCACCTCCGGTTGATACATAAGAAACCTTGTCGGCCAGGCCAAACTTGTTGACAGCTGCTACAGAGTCACCACCGCCTACCAGAGAGAAAGCGCCGTTTTCCTGGGTAGCCTGTGCCACGTACTTGGCAATCTCGCCGGTACCGTGAGCGAAGTTCTCCATCTCAAACACGCCTACAGGACCATTCCAGAGGATAGTCTTTGAGTCGAGGATAATCTTCTTCCAGTTTGCCAAACTTTCCTCAGAGGCATCCATACCCTCCCAGCCGTCGGGGATGTTGTAGATGTCTACAGTCTGACGGTTGGCATCGTTGGCAAAACGGTCTGCTGCTACCGTTGCTACAGAGAGGCTCAGGTTTACACCCTTCTCCTTAGCGGCAGCAATCACGTTAAGAGCCTCGGGCATCAGGTCGTCCTCATGCAGCGACTCACCGATGTGTCCGCCTTGGGCCTTGATAAAGGTATAACCCATACCACCACCGATAATCAGATTGTCTACCTTGTCGAGCAGGTTCTTGATCACAGCGAGTTTAGAGCTTACCTTAGAACCACCGATGATGGCGGTGAAAGGATGCTCTGCGTTCTTGAGCACGTTGTCGATGGCGTTGACTTCTTTTTCCATCAGGTAACCGAGCATCTTGGCATCTGCCTCGAAGTAGTCTGCGATGACAGCAGTAGAGGCATGCTTGCGGTGAGCGGTACCAAAAGCGTCGTTTACATATACGTCGGCGTAAGAAGCCAATGTCTTGGCAAACGCCTTCTGGCTCTCCTTCATGGCCTTCTTGGCCTCGTCATACTCAGGAGTGCCCTTCTCTACACCTACAGGCTTTCCTTCCTCCTCGGGATAGAAGCGCAGGTTTTCGAGAAGCAGAGCCTCGCCGGGCTGAAGGGCAGCTGCAGCCTCGGCAGCATTGCCACAGTCGGGAGCAAACTTAACCTCAACGCCAAGAGCAGCGCTTACGTTCTTCACGATCTGGCCGAGAGACAGGGCAGCCTTTACCTTGCCTTTCGGCTTGCCCATGTGGCTCATCATGATGAGGGCACCGCCGTCTGCCAGCACTTTCTTCAGTGTGGGGAGTGCACCACGGATACGGGTGTCGTCTGTGACGTTACCATTCTCATCCAATGGCACATTGAAGTCTACACGAACAATTGCCTTTTTGCCGGCAAAATTGAATTGATCGATTTTCATATTGTCTGATTTTCTTAAATTGGTTAAAGTCTGATGCAAAGATAGTATTTTTTTGTTGATTATAAAAAGGCTGTGAGGATAAATTATTCTAATTATTTGATTTTTCTCCATCATCATCCCCTCGAATGCCTTTCGTGTCGCACCTGTCCCTATGTTTGTCCGCCCTATTGATGGCAACGCCAAAGGCGGTTGATAACAAATTGGGGGCGTAGTAGACTGATTTTTAAGAAAAACGGTGTGTGTTTGCAGGATAATGCTTACCTTTGTAGCCGTATATTTTTTTAAGGATAATAAGCCATAAGACCGATGAAAGATTCTGTGATTATCGTGAGCGGGGGGATGGACAGCATCACACTGCTGTATGAGTATAGGGAGCGCATAGCTCTCGGCGTATCATTCGACTACGGAAGTAATCATAACGCACGCGAGATTCCCTTCGCCGAACTGCATTGCCGCCGTTTGGGCATCCCTCACCTCACGATTCCGCTCGATTTCATGCATCGGTATTTCCGGAGTTCGCTGTTGGAGGGTGCTGATGCGATACCCGAGGGCAACTACGATGACGAGAACATGAAGTCTACGGTGGTGCCATTCCGTAATGGCATCATGCTTTCCATTGCTGCCGGTCTTGCCGAGAGTCGTGGCCTGCATTATGTGATGATGGCCAACCACGGGGGCGACCATACCATCTATCCCGATTGCCGGCCGGCTTTTGTAGATGCCATGTCGCAGGCTACCGAGGCCGGGACATACGTGGGTGTGCAGGTGCTGGCTCCCTATACGCAGATTACCAAGACGGATATAGCCCGACGGGGAGCGGCGCTCGGTATCGACTATATCGAGACGTGGAGCTGTTACAAGGGCGGTGAGCGCCATTGTGGCAAGTGTGGCACCTGCCGTGAGCGGATAGAGGCGTTGGCAGAGGCAGGCATTGAAGACCATACCTTATACGAATAGGATATAGAGGATGCCAATGACCCCTACCCAACACAAAGATATGACCCGCCGCAGGCCCTCTGCCTTGCTGTCGGTGTTGCCCATCGTGCTGCTTGTCGTATTGCTTACCGCTACCATACAGTCTTTTGGCAGTGATGCATTGGGCGGAGCCAGTCAGGTAACGCTACTCATCGTGTCGGCATTCTGTGTGTTTGTGGGCATGGTATTTCTCAACGTGCCTTGGCTCGCCTTTGAGAAGGCCATTACCAAGAATGTGGCCAGTGTGTCGAGCGCATTGATTATATTGCTGCTGATCGGAGCGCTCAGCGGAACCTGGATGTTGAGCGGCGTAGTGCCTACCCTAATATATTATGGTGTGCAAATCATCCACCCCCAAGTGTTCTTGGCCTCTACCTGTGTCATCTGTGCGCTGGTGAGTGTGATGACCGGCAGCTCATGGACCACCGTGGCCACTATCGGCATCGCTCTCATGGGCATCGGTCAGGCGTTGGGCTTCAGCGAAGGATGGATAGCCGGTGCCATCATCAGCGGCGCTTACTTTGGAGACAAGATATCACCGCTCTCCGATACCACGGTCATGGCGGCAGGTGTGACAGATGTGCCACTCTTCAGTCATATCCGTTACATGCTCCTTACCACCGTTCCCTCGATGGCTATAGCGCTTGTCATCTTTATTGTAAGTGGTCTGCTGCACGGTGTGGGTAACGTGGGTGATACGGCTCAGTTTGCCACAGCGCTGGCTTCCCGTTTTCATATCACCCCTTGGCTGCTCATGGTGCCCCTCCTTACGGGCGTGATGATAGCCCGGCGCTGGCCTCCGTTGGTCACGCTCTTTCTTTCCACCCTGTTGGCCATGCTCTTCGGCCTCTTTTTTCAGACCGATGTGTTGCGCGATATCCATCCCGACCTGTTCAAGGCCTCTATGATGAGCATGTATGGCAGCACCTCCCTGCCCACGTCCCATGTCATGCTGTCCGATTTGGTCGCTACCCGCGGCATGGCGGGCATGATGGACACCATCTGGCTGATTATCTGTGCCATGTGTTTCGGTGCGACGATGTCGGCGGGTGGAATGGTAGGCGGCATTACGCGCCTCTTTGTCCGCATGGTGCGTGGGCGTACCTCGTTGGTGTCTGCCACCGTATGTTCAGGTTTGATGTTCAACTTGGCCGTGGCCGACCAATACCTTTGCATCCTGCTTACGGGCAATGTCTTTCGTGACGTGTACGACCGTCAGGGATTTGAACGTCGCCTGCTCAGTCGCAGTACGGAGGATGCGGTGACGGTGACATCGGTGTTGGTGCCGTGGAATACGTGCGGCATGACGCAGAGTACGGTGCTGGGCGTCTCTACCTTTGTCTATCTCCCCTATTGTTTCTTCAACCTGCTCAGTCCTCTCATGAGCGTCATCGTGGCAGCTACTGGGTATAAAGTAGTAAAGGTGAAAAGGGAGAATTACAAATCATAAACCACACTCTCTGGAAACAGCATCCAATTAGGAAACAATAGGATTGTTCTGCCGCCCCTTGCTCTTTCTCGACATCCCTACAATAGGCAAGTGCGTCCGCCAATCTGCTCAGGTAGTCACCGATTTCCATGTCCGCATCGGTAGGGATTTTGTCTTCGTTGTCACCTTCGGTTTCCATCATCATTCAATATTTTATATTACTACGAATGGTGAAAGAAGTGCTTTAAGATTGAAATTGTAAAAATCGCCATTTCAAAGTCTGTTTTTTATGTAAAATTCGCCAATTGAAAAAATAATGATTATCTTTGCACTATATGGGAGAACTACATCATCGGAGAGCGTCGTAAGGCGAATTTCAATGAAGGACTGCATAAAGAGTTCTATTTCTGGCGCACTTACGATAAGCAAGAAATAGACTTGATCGAAGAGAGTGCAGACAGCTTGACAGCTTTAGAGTTCAAATGGGGAAACAAGATGCCCAATGCTCCGAAAGTGTTTCAAGAAGCATATCCTCATGCCGAGTTCCATGTTGTGAACAGGGAGAATTATTTGGGGTTTGTATAAAAACAATACCGCGGACAAAGTTTTTCACTTCATTCAAGGAAACTCCAGAATTATTTTGTATGGAAGATGATTTATGATTTTTTTGATGGCATGATGGAAAAAGTGCGCAGAAGTCAGATAAATCTCTACGTAATCAGAGTAATCCGCCATGATGAAATCAGGGGGCTATATCCTTTCTCACATCTATTTGCGGCATTTAGAGGTGCTAAATGCCGCAAATAGACTTGCTAAATGCCGTCTTTAGTTTTCTGAAAGATACGTCTTCTGTATTTTTGCAGGCTTGTGACCCACCGATGCGGGGTGCCTCTGTTTGCCTAAAGGGTGAGACATGTGGGCGGTCGTGGCTCGGGGGTCAGCCGAAGAGTTCGCGGAGGGCATCTTCCACTTTGCGAACCGGATGGATGCGTATCTTGTAGCGGTGCGGATTGATGCCCTTGAGGTTGTAGGCAGGGATGATGATATCGGTGAAGCCCAGTTTCTCGGCCTCGGCGACACGCTGTTCGATGCGGTTTACGGGACGCACCTCACCGCTCAGTCCCACTTCGCCACACATGCACCATCCCGGTTCGATGGGCGTGTCGACATTGCTCGACAGCACGGCGGCTATCACACTTAGGTCCATTGCCATGTCGGTGACGCGCAGGCCTCCTGCAATGTTGAGGAAGACATCTTTCTGCATGAGTTTGAATCCCACCCGCTTTTCCAGTACGGCCAAGAGCATGTTCAGGCGGCGCTGGTCAAACCCTGTGGCGGCTCGTTGGGGCGTGCCGTATGCAGCCGTAGAAACCAGAGCCTGCGTCTCCACCAAGAAGGGGCGCACGCCCTCGATGGCCGAACTGATGGCGATGCCCGACAGTCCGTTGTGGTCTTCGGTCAACAACAGTTCTGAGGGATTGGACACCTGCCGCAATCCCTCTTGTCCCATCTCATAGATGCCCAGTTCGGAGGTGCTGCCAAAGCGGTTTTTGATGCTGCGGAGAATGCGGTACATGTAGTGCTGGTCGCCTTCGAACTGGATGACACAGTCGACGATATGCTCCAGAGTCTTGGGGCCTGCCAGCGTACCCTCCTTGTTGATGTGCCCGATGAGAATCACGGGTATTCCGCTTGTCTTGGCAAATCTGAGGAGTGCCGAGGCACACTCCCTGATCTGCGACACACTCCCCGGACTGGAGTCTACATCCTCGGTGGAGATGGTCTGTATCGAGTCGATGACCACCAACTGTGGATGCGCCTCGCGGATGCAGGCAAAAATGCTCTCGAGCGAGGTTTCGCAGAGGATGGTGACATGGCCGATATCGTTGGTTCCCTTGTCGATGCGCTCGGCGCGCATCTTGATCTGGTGCGGGCTTTCCTCTCCCGACACATACATCACCGCCACGCCTTGCATCCGTAGGATGGTCTGTAGCGTAAGGGTGGATTTTCCGATGCCCGGCTCGCCTCCGATGAGCACCAGACTGCCGGGAACCAGTCCGCCGCCCAACACCCGGTTCAGTTCGGCATCGCGCGTGTCCATCCTTGGGTCTTCCTGTGCCGAAATCTCCCTGAGCGGGATGGGGCGTGCAGCTCCTTGGTGCAGGCTACGGTGGGCATTGAGGGTCTGGGCAGCCGCCTTGGCCGCCATCGTGCCGCTGTCTGCAGCAATCCTTATCTCCTTAAACGTGTTCCATCGGCCACAGTTGGGACATTTGCCCATCCATTTGGACGACTCCTGTCCACATTCCGAACACACGTATGCTATTTTGTCTTTTGCCATATCTGTCAGATGATTGACACAAAAGTACGAATTATTTTCATCGTATCAAAAGATTTTACTAAATTTGCACTTTATAGAATACCGAATTGTATGAAAAAAATACTGATATACGGCATCGCCGCCCTATTGATGACTGCATGCGGCCAGACCTACGAGGAGAAGCAGCGTATGACGAGGGCAGAGCGACAGCGGTTGGCCCGTGAGGATTCGCTGGCACTGAAGATGGCTGTGTTGCCGACACTCGATGGCATGCCTCTCTATTTAGCGAAGACCCGTGGATGGTTCGACAGTCTGAATGTAGATGTCCGCTTGAAGGTGCGTAATGCGCAGATGGATTGCGATACTGCCCTGGTGGGTGGCAGCGTGGAGGGCGCCGTGACCGATGTGAAGCGCATGGAGCGCATGGTGGCACAGGGCACGCCGCTCGACAGTGCCGGACAGACCAATGCTTATTGGCAGCTGATCGCCAATCGTACGGCCCGTGTGAAGAATGTGTCGCAGTTGGGCGACAAGATGGTGGCCATGACCCGCTATTCGGCCACTGACTATCTCACCGACAAGGCTTTGGAGGGCGTGAAGACCACCTCGATGGTCTTCCGGATTCAGATCAATGACGTATTGGTCAGACTGGGCATGCTCATCAACAATGAGATGGATGCCCTATGGCTCACCGAGCCGCAGGCCACCACCGCCCGTCTCTATAAGCATATCGTGCTCAAAGACAGTCGTAAGATGGGGGAACCGCTCGGTCGTATCGTCTTCACCCGTAAGGCCATGAGCGACGAGCGCCGACGCCAACAGATTGCCGCATTGGTACAAGGGTACAATCGGGCGTGTGATTCGCTCAACCAATACGGTCTGAAGAATTATGCCGACATCGTGGCCACCAGCTGTCATGCCGATGCCAAGACCCTGCAGGCTCTGCCTAAGCTGACTTACCCACACATCGCTGTTCCCAAATGGGAGAAAAAGACGGCCAAACCTAAGAAGTGACGCCTATGGAAATGACACTTGATGCCATCCTCGAATCCTTCAATGCCCACGGGCGTGTGCTCGAGACCCAAGATAGGGTATGCGATTATATCAGGGACCATTCACTATACAGTTTTCAGGAGCGTATCGAGTCGGTGATGGCCAATTACTCGCTCATGCTCGATTATCTGGAACGTGGATTCAAGGACGATAAGCGCGACCGTTTTTACCAAGAGGCGGTGGCTGAAACCTATCGGTTGATACAGGATTTGCGGATTGCTGACCTCAAAAAGACCAACTCGTCGTACAAGGTGGCTGTGGCCCATGCGGCAACTGTGGATATGGACCAGACTGAGATTAAGAGCCGGTTGGAGGGTTTTGTAGCCGATCAGGCCATGCTGGCTTTAGAGCCCGACAGTGTACGTCGGGAGCGGCAGCGAGTCTTGTACGAGCGCCATACCGACTATGTGAGCCGACTGTTTGATTCTATTTTTATTTCCTCGCAGTGGTCTGAGTCTGAGATGGGATTCTATCTCGACTTGCTGTCATCGCCTACCGTGGACAGCATTGATGCGCAGGTGCTGGTAAGCGCGGTGACGCTCTCGTGTGTCAACGTCTTCGATCCCCGCAAACAGCAGTTGTTATGCGACCTCTTCCTTGCCTCCGCCGACGAGCATGTACGTCAGCGTGCGCTGGTGGGTTGGGCATTCTCGCTCCGTTGGGACGAAAAGGTGATGCTAGAACGGCAACGGCATTCGGCGTTGAAACTCATGGCACACGAAGCAGGTTGCCGACAGCTCATGGAATTGCAAAAACAGATGGTATATTGTGTAAATGCCGAAGCCGACAACCGCAAGATACAGCGTGACATCATGCCCACGTTGCTCAACAACAGCCACCTGCAAATCACAAAATTCGGTATTACCGAGAAAGAGGAAGATTCGCTGCGCGACATCCTGCATCCTGATGCCGATGAGAAGGCGATGGATGAGGTGGAGGCCACTATTGCCAAGATGAGGGAGATGGAGAAGTCGGGCTCTGACATCTATTTCGGCGGTTTCCGTCACATGAAGCGTTACGCTTTCTTCTATACGCTCAGCAATTGGTTCGTTCCGTTCTTTACCGACCATCCCTATCTCCGCAATTTTGTCGGAAAGCATCCCGGCAACGACGTTATCCTGGGCAATGTCCTCTCCGGCGGCCCTTTCTGCAACAGCGACAAGTACAGTTTTGCCTTTGCTTTTTCCCAAGTCATCGACCGCATCCCTGACAACCTCAAAGAGATGTTGCGGGGCGGTTCGGTGGGCATGGTCATGGTGCCCGAGAGTGAGCAGAAGAGTCCTGCTTACATCCGCCGCATGTACCTACAGGATCTCTATCGCTTCTTCCAGCTCTATTCGAGCAAGGGAGACTTTACCGATCCTTTCCTCTCCACCCGCCATGCGGGCGAACCGAATGTCTTCGTGGGCATTGGCGACATCTTCGGAGGCACCCAGATGGGACAGTGGTATCTCGATTTCCTGCGCTTTGTGTCCAAGTTTGGTGCTGCCGACTCATTGGGCTGCCGTGGTGCGGTCACAGACATCTGTGCCTTTCACCAAGACCCTGACAATAGGGAGTACCAGTTGTTTGTGGCTTACGACCACCTGAAGTACGGTGATCCAGAGCAGGCGTTTCCTGTCTTCCGCCGGCTTGTTGACCATGACCCACAAGACGAATGGGCGCTCAAGGGACTTTCTCGTTACTATCTTTTGCGCCATCGTTATGATGAGGCCGGGAAAGTATGCCGGCAGTTGGCCGATTTGCGACCCAATCACATTGTGTATCAGCTCAATCTCTGTGTATGCCTCATCTCCCTTGGCAGGAGTGACGAGGCGATGCCTATGCTCTATAAGTTCAACTATGAGCATCCCGACCATTCCGATGTGCAGCGGGTGCTGGCGTGGGGACAGATGAATGGTGGAAAATACACACAGGCACTGGAAGTGTACCGGAAGTTGTGTGCGAGAACATCGGCTGTCCCCGACGACTGGCTCAACCAAGGCTACAGCCTGTGGCTGACGGGCGATGCCGCCGAAGCTGTGGTTTCCTTTAGGCGGTATGTGGACCAGTTGGGTCGGAAATTGCCTGCTGGTGTGGTCGCATTGACGGAGGCTTTCGACAAGGATGCTGACTTCTTGACGAAGCAAGGGATTTCCGAGACCGACAGGAGGCTGATTGTCGATCTGGTGAGCCGCCAATCATAGCCGGAAACTTTCATTATAGTAATCAATAAGGCGACATACGGTGGGGTACATCTGATACCTGTTCCGTATGTCGCCTTGTTGGTTGTATCGTAGGGGCATTCGTGCCCACGGTGTCATTGCTTCATGAGATAAGCCTTGAAGTCTTCGAACTGGCTGGAGAGTGCCACCGTCTCTTTCTTGCCCTGCATGAAGGCGGCCAGACGGGCTGGTATCTCGATGTCGGTGGCCAAAATCTCGTCCACCTTTTCCTTGAATTTGGCAGGGTGGGCCGTTTCGAGGAACACACCCGTCTCCCCGGCTTTCAATCCTTCTTTCAGTGCCTGATAGCCGCATGCTCCATGCGGGTCGAGCACATATCCCGTGGCCTCGTGGCAAGCGCGCATGGTCTGCCGGATGCGTTCGTCGCTATAGGTAGCACCGCTTACCAAGGCTGCTATGCGCTCATGCGACCCTCCGTAGAGGTCATAGATACGGGCAAAGTTGCTCGGGGCACCCACGTCCATCGCGTTGGCCAATGTCTGCTGGCTTGGTTTGGGGGTGTAGACACCTGTCTGCAGGTATTGGTAGAAGATGTCGTTGGCATTGTTGGCTGCTATGAACCGATGAACGGGCAGTCCCATCTCGCGTCCGAATATACCTGCGGTGATGTTGCCGAAATTGCCGCTTGGTACGCACACTACCAGTCGGTTGCCGGTCTCTTGCAGATGGCGTTTGAGCTGTGCATAGGCATGGAAATAGTAAAATGCCTGTGGCAGGAAACGCGCCACGTTGATGGAGTTGGCGCTGGTCAGTGTGAGATGGCGGTTCAGTTCCTCGTCCATGAAGGCGTTTTTAACCAGTGCCTGACAGTCGTCAAACACGCCATCGACCTCGATGGCTGTGATGTTGCGCCCCAGCGTGGTGAATTGGCTCTCCTGGATGCGGCTGACCTTGCCCTTGGGATACAATACGTAGACATGGATGCCTTCCACGCCCAAAAAACCGTTGGCCACAGCGCTTCCCGTGTCGCCGCTGGTGGCTACCAGCACATTGATACGCTCTTTTCCCTCTTTGTGGATAAAGTATTGGAGCAGGCGAGCCATGAACCGGGCACCCACATCTTTGAATGCGAGCGTCGGGCCGTGAAACAATTCGAGTGCGAAGATGTCTTTCTCCACCTCTACTACGGGGCAGTCGAAGGCCAGTGTGTCGTAGACAATGCGACGCAGGTCGTCGGCAGGAATATCTTCGCCGAAAAAGGCATCGGCTACGTGATAGGCAATCTCTTGGAATGTCATCGCTTCGATATGTTCGAAGAATGATGGGGGCAGAGGACGAATCTGTTCAGGCATATAGAGACCCTTGTCCTCGGCCAGACCCTTGACCACTGCTTTTTCGAGCGTGGCCACAGGGGCTTGTCGGTTGGTCGAATAATATTTCATAAAGCGTTACTCGTTCATAAAAGTGTCCATAAACTGTTGGAGACGGATAAGTCCGTAGCTGCCAGACATACAGCTTACCTCGTCAAAGCGTTGCACCTCGTCGGTCTCTATACCCTTGTGCCAGATGGCAAAGGGTACCGGCTCGCCCACATGGGTACGAATCTCCACCGGCGTGGGATGGTCTGGGAGCAGGGCCACGCTCACGGGCTCGTCCCACGAGTCGATGGCCTCAAGTACTGGGCGCACGATACGGCGGTCGAGATTTTCGATGGTCTGCAGTTTGAGATCCAGGTCGCCATCATGACCGGCCTCGTCACTGGCTTCGATGTGCAGGAACACAAAATCCTCGTCGCGCAGCGCACGGAGGGCGGCCTCGGCCTTTCCCTCGTAGTTGGTGTTGGCCATGCCCGTGGCACCTTCCACGATGATGCGTCGCAGTCCGGCATAGTGGCCGATGCCCCTGATCAGGTCTACCGCCGATACCACACTTCCTTTTCTGATTTGCGGATAGCGTTGGGGAAGCGGTTGCATGCAGGGGCGATACCCGCCGCTCCACGGCCATATCGAATTGGCCTGGGCCGACGGCGGACGCTGGCGGTTGAACGGATGTGCGCTGAGCAATTGCTGTGACCGCAGGATGAGCTTGTTGATGAGCTCGGCCGTCTCGGCTGCTGTCATCCGGCCTGGCTCTACCGGGGCATCGGGTTCTGGTTTCACCAGCAACGGTTCCCATGCCTCGTTGGGATGGTCATGGGGCGGAGCACAGACGATATGCTTGCTACCGCCGTGTATTACCAGCAGATGCCGATACTGTATGCCTGTAATGAAGCGCACACGGTCATCGCCCAGTTCGCGGTTGAGGTATTGGATAAGCACGTCGCCCTCTTCGGTGGTGAGATGGCCACCGTGGTGGAAGAGTATCTTGCCATCGCCGAGCGTGATGATGTTGCAGCGCAGCGCCAAGTCGTCCGGGTGCATGTCGTAACCTATGCTGGCCGCTTCGAGCGGACCTCTTCCCTCGTACACTTGCTGCAGGTCGTAGCCCAGGATGGCGGTGTTGGCCACCTCGGAACCGGGTTGGAACCCGTCGGGGATGGTGACCAGCCTGCCCGTCTTGCCTTGGCGTGCGATACGGTCCATGTAGGGGGTGTCTGCATACTGCAAAGGGGTGAGGCCGCCAAGCCGTTGGATGGGGTGGTCGGCCATGCCGTCGCCCAAGATAATGATATGTTTCATAGGCTTATATATTGGCGATGGACATGATGTTGGCAAACACACCGGCAGCTGTTACGCCGGCTCCGGCTCCATAGCCCTGTATGAGCATGGGGAACTCTTTGTAGCGCTCGGTGGTGAGCAACACGATGTTGTTGCTGCCCTTCAGATTGTAGAAGGGATGCCCCTTCTCCACCTCGCGCAGGGCTACACTGCCGCGGCCTTGGTCCATCGTGGCCACAAATCGCCACCGCTTGTCGGCGGCTTCAAGCCGTTGGCGACGCTCCTCAAAACCTTTGTCCAACTGGGGCAGTCGCTCCCAGAATTCTTCGGTGCTTCCCTCAAAGAACTCGTCGGGGACAAAGAGGTGTTTCTCCACGTCTTCCTGTTCGATACGATATCCGGCCTCGCGGGTAAGTATCACCAACTTGCGGATTACGTCGGTGCCGCTGAGGTCGATGCGTGGATCGGGCTCTGAATAGCCACTCTCTTTGGCGCGCCGTACTGTCTCCGAGAAGGGGACAGAGGCCGACAGCTCGTTAAAGATAAAGTTGAGCGTACCGCTCAGTACCGCCTCGATCTTCAGTATCTTGTCGCCGGAATTTCGCAGATCGTTGATGGTGCCGATGATGGGAAGTCCAGCGCCCACATTGGTCTCGAAGCGGTAGATGACACCGCGGTTGAGTGCCGTATGCTTGAGTTTGGTATAGCTCTCGTAGTCGGATGATGCGGCAATCTTGTTGGCTGCCACCACATTGATATTATGCTCCAGGAACACTTGGTACAGGGCGGCCACCTCTTTGCTGGCCGTACAGTCTACAAACACCGAGTTGAAGATGTTCATGTGCAGGATCATGTCGCGCAGGTGCTCCGGACTGCTGGGCTCGGAGGCATCCAGTGCCTCACGATACGTGTTCAGGTCCAGACCGTCGCGGTCGAAGATGGCACGCTTGGATGAGGCGATGCCCACCACATTCAGTTTCAGGCGCGAGTGCTCCTTCAGTTCTTCGTACTGTGACCGTATCTGCTCGATGAGCATGCCGCCCACGGTGCCCACTCCGCAGATGAACAGGTTGAGGACCTTGTATTCGGAGAGGAAAAACGAGTCGTGCAGCACGTTGAGTGCCTTGCGCAGGTAGCGGCCGTCGACTACAAACGAGATATTGGTCTCTGATGCGCCCTGGGCACAGGCAATGACGGAGATACCGCTACGGCCCAACGTGCCGAAGAGCTTGCCGGCGATGCCCGGCGTGTGCTTCATGTTCTCACCCACGATAGCAATGGTGGCCAGACCGCTCTCGGCATACATGGGATACATGGCACCGGTGGCAATCTCCTTGGCAAATTCGGCGTTGAGTACATCCACGGCCTTGCTGGCATCGACATCACGCACACCAATGGAGGTGGAGTTTTCAGAGGATGCCTGTGATACCATAAACACGGATATGCCGCCGTTGGTGAGGGCGGTGAAGATGCGCTGGTTCACACCGATGACACCCACCATCGACAGTCCGGTGACTGTGATGAGCGTGGTGCCGCTGATACTCGATATACCCTTGATGGGCTTACGGTCGTTGTCTATCTGGTTCTTGATGATGGTGCCGGGATTTTCGGGGTTGAAGGTGTTCTTTACCCGTATCGGGATATTCTTGACGCACACCGGATAAATGGTGGGGGGATAGATGACTTTGGCACCGAAGTTGCACAGCTCCATAGCCTCCACGTAACTCAGTTCGTTGATGGTGTAGGCGGTCTTGATCACTTTGGGATCGGCCGTCATGAATCCGTCTACATCGGTCCATATTTCGAGAATTTCGGCATCGAGTGCCGCTGCGATGATGGCTGCGGTATAGTCTGAACCGCCCCGACCCAGATTGGTGGTCTCGTGGGTGTCGCGGTCACGGCTGATGAAGCCCGGTACCACCGAGATGCGTGGCAGGTCGGAAAAAGCCTCGCGTACCAGGCGGTTGGTAAGCTCACTGTCGAGCGTGTGCCGGCCGTTCTTGTACTCGGTACGGATAAAGTCGCGCGAGTTCATGCGTCGGGAACCACGGATGAGCGCCGTGACGATGTGCGAACTGATACGCTCGCCATAGCTGACGATGGCATCCTGCGACTTGCGGCTCAAGTCGTGGATGAGATATACACCGAAGAAGATGCTCTTCAGTTGTTCTAATAGCGTGTCTACAATGTTGAACAGGTCTTCGCGGCTCTTGTTGTCGGTGATGATGGTGTCTATCATCTGGTGGTGACGGTCTACAATCTCGTCAAACGATACGCGCCACGCCTCGTCTCCTGTCAGTGCCTGCTGCGAGGTGTAAAGCAGTTTGTCTGTAATGCCGCCTAAGGCACTCACTACGACCACTACGGGTTGGCGTTTGGCCTCTCTCTCTACAATTTTCTTTAAGCTGGTGATGCTCTTAACGGAACCTACCGATGTTCCGCCAAACTTTAATACTTTCATATCATACTTTTGTTTTTGTTACTATTAAGCAATCCCCCTGACAAATGGGGCAGTTGCAAAACTTGGGTACAAAGATACTGCATGTCCATGACAAATCAAAACGAAGAAGCAAGTTTTTTTTACTTTTATTAAAGAATTGTCTGCTGTTGCAGCTCTTGCCAAACGTGTATCACCGCATGTCGGGGGCTGCTGGAGAGGCTACATTTGGGTAGCCGGTGATGACGTTTGTACACCGTATTGCAAATGCCATACGCCCGTATTCCATTTGCCATACGAGCGTATTCCATATGCCGTACGCTCGTATTCGATTTGGTGTACGGTGAAGAGACGCACCCTCGGCAGTAGGGAAATGCAGTAATGGGGGAGGGACAAACGGTGTAAAAACCACTCGGCCCCCATCCTGCCCCCTCGGAAGAGGGTCGGGATGAGGGCCGACAATAAAGGTAGGTTTCAGGATTGGCCTTCCCGTAGGAGTATAGGCTTTTCCTACTTATTTCAGGCAGGCATCAAGTGTCTGTTCCAGTTCGTTCTGGCGGTAGAAACCGATGCCCAGAATCTTGCCGTCGTGGTCTACCAGCACTTTGTGTGGGATTCCGCGGATGGCATACTGCTCGGATATGGGGTCTTTCCAGCCCAACAGGTTGGAGCCGTCTATCCACGGAAGATCCAATGCGCTGTATGCTTGCTCCCAAAGGTCGGCCTTGTCGTCGAGAGATACAGAAATTATCTCGAATCCCTTGTCCTTGTATTGGGCATACACCTCTTTCAGGTGGGGCATGGAGGCACGGCAGGGTCCGCACCATGATGCCCAGAAATCTATGAGCACCGCCTTGTTGCGTTTCAGCACCTCGGAGAGTTTGATGGACTTGCCATCGTGACCCTTGACGGTGAAATCGAAGCATTGTTGGCCAACTTTGTTCAGCGGCTTGTAATGTACATAGCTCTTCATGCTCTTCCACATGGGGTTGGTACGTGCCTTTTCGGTGAAGTGTTCCAGTGTCTGGTCCAGCTCTTCGATGCTGAGGAAGTTGAAGACGTAGAAGTTGAGCACGTCTACGAATCTTCCGTCATCGGGATTGGCTTGGATAGCGGCTTTGGCCAGCTCCACCTTCTTCTTCCTTACTTCCTGCATTTTGGGCATAGTCTGTTTCTTTTCCTCTTCGGTGTATTTGCTGTCCTTGCCGAAGAGGATGGCGTGGTACTCCTTCTCGGTCTTCTCCAGTTGCTTCATCTCTGTGAGAAACGTATCGTAGTCTTGTGCCATACCCTGCAGGCCTGTGAGTATGGCAGTCACTGCTATCAGAAATATTTTCTTCATATTTGCGCTTTGCGTTTTATTCGTTTGTCGTTTCAGTGCTTACTACCTGCATCACACATCGCTTGATGAGGATGGGGATGGGGTTGTTGAAGTTGTTGGGACGGTTGATCTGTATCACGCCTTTACGTCCGTCATGCGTCTTGAAGGCATACAGGCCGCCCTTGACCACCAGTTCCTTGCTGGCTTCAGTGAAGTCAAGCTTTTTCAAAAAGTCGTCATCGATGTTCTCGTCAAGGTATGCCAGGTCCAAGTTACGGCTTTGTACGATGAGCGAGGCTTTTTTCGAGCCATTGGTTTCGTTGTCAATTTCCTCGTCCATCACTGCGCCTCCTACCCCTTCCAACCGGAAGAAACAACAGGATTTCATGTCGGCATGGTTGTACTTGGGCATGCCGTTGGCTTTCAGGAATGTTTCGGCTTCTTCGCTGTCTGGCGAGTACATCTTGTACGTCTGTAGGCATCCTATGGGGTCGGAGAAGTTGTACTTGAAAGTGACAACCATCGCAATGTTGTTGATGATCTCTTCGGCACCATCAATGGGCTCATCGGTGGTACTGATAAATGCTTGGGAGTTGTATGCTTTGTAGTGGAGGGGATCGAAGAAGATGTTTTGGGTTGCATTTGTGTAATAGCCAGTCTGCAATCTGAGGTCTGTAGACCATCTACGCGAGTTGTTTCCCTTGAAATGGACATAGTTGGAGCTTTGTTTGCCCGACTGGCTGGTAGCGAGTAGGGTGGCCTTGAAGGCATCTTCCATGACAGCAGGGTTTTCTTTAACGGCCACGGCATATTCTACAATCACCGTGTTGATGTCTCTCGACAGGTTGCCGGCCTCGTCCATCGTCAATGGGTTCTCTGCATCATAGATGGCAAAGGTTGAGTGTGCGGGGAGCTTCTCTACTACTTCTTCGTTTACATCTAAATCGATATTCTTGATAGGGCTTCCTGTCGAAGAAACCAGAAAGCGGAACCGTATGGTGTCATTGGGAACCACCTTGATAGTGTCTATGGTTTCAAGTGTGCTTACCGAAATGCGGTCTTCCACCTCGAGCGTGTTGCTTGCGTCGGTGCAGGCAACAAGGGTCATGGCCACAAATCCGATGATAATACTATATATAGTTTTCATAATGTCTGTATTAATTATTGTTAGTAAGGATTCTGGACAGCCAAGTTGTTTTTCTCAATCTCTTTTGCCGGAATCGGGAAGCAAAGAGTCTTGTCGTCTGTGAAATACTGGTTATAGTCGCCCAGTAGACGTTGACCGTTGCGCACAGTGCGTGCTGCGTAGAAGAATGGGTCGCCGTTTTCTACGCCGACTTCACGGATATACTCTTTGAGGACCTCTTCGCGCGCATCTTCCATCGTGCCGTAGTCTTCTGCAGCCAGCATTGGTTCGTTGGCACGTTCGTGCAGCACGTTGAGCATGGCGATGACATCGGTCGTGGTATAGCCAGGCAGGTAGCTCATGGCTTCGGCCTTGACCAGATACATCTGGGCGAGACGCAGGTAATACATCGGTATGGCCTCTTTCTGCAAGGTATGGAACTTCTTCCATACGAAGGTCTTGACCTTGTTGGCCGATGTGCTGGGGAATATGATGCTGTCAATGGTGGCCACGTAGCGTTCGGTGGTCTCATCGTTCATGATCAGCTGATACTGCGACATATCGTCTTCCATGTCGTAGGTCTTGGCGCGGTACTGTCCCTTTCCTAAAAGCTGAACAAGTCCCATCACATTGTCTGTATAGCTGTACGGGTTGTCTGTATATTGCGTAAAGAACAGCTCGGAAGAGTTGTGGCGGTTGGTGAAGATGTCGGCATAGTTGCTTTCCATCTTGAACTCGTTGCTTGCCAGTACTTCATCGGCCAGCCGTAAGGCTTTCTGGCGGTCTGCATCGGTGCCTCGTACCAGCAGATAGTTGGCATAAAATGCCTTGGCGGCAGTCCGGCTGATGCGGTACACCGAGTTGAAGGCCGGTGCATGTTCAGAAGCAAACTCCAGATCGGCAAAGATAGCCTCGTAACTTTCGGCCACAGTGGAACGTTTGAGGTTGTTGTTAGACAGCGCGCTTGGCTCCATGCGCAGGAACACGCCATACTCGCTTTGGGTATCATAGAATTGGGAGTAGTGTTCCATGAGATACATGTGGCAGAAGGCTCTCAGGAATCGGGCCTCGCCCAGAATCTCATTCTTACGGTCAGGTCCGTACTTGCTGTCGTCAGCCCGCTCGGTGTAGTATATGGTGTTGTTGGCCGCATTGATGATCTTGTAGACATACGTCCACGGCAATTCGAAGTTGGAATCGGTCTCATCGTAGGCAAACTTGTATATCTGATCCTTTTCAAAAGAACTTCCACCGGTGGGGAAGATAAGGTTCAGGCGGATATAGTTCTTGATGATGAGTTGTGAGTTAAGGTATCCGCTGTTATACTTTGAGTCGTCGAAATAAGAGTAGGCACCCAACAGGGCTTTCTCTGACGATTTCTCGTCGACAATGGCATTTTCAGGTACCAGGTCGTGCTCCGGAATCTGGTCATCGAGTATTCCGTCAAACATACTGTCGCATGCGCTGGTAGCCAAGCACACGGTGACGGCTATCATGAGTTTAATCCATTTTTTCATAACCTATATATATTATAAGGAGAGTTTAAGACTGAAGTTGAAATTACGTGTTTGCGGGTAGGTAGAATAGTCTATCGATCCACCACGGATGACATTGGCGTTGAAGCTCTCGGGAGATGGGCCGGGATATGAAGTGAATATGGCCACATTGTTGATGGAGAAAGCCAGCACAGCACTGTTGAGGAATGTGTAGCGTTTCACCAGATAGGTAGGAACGCGGTATGCAAGTTCTATATTCTGTATCTTCCAGTAAGAAGCATCGTAGACATAGCGGTCCACCACCTCGTTCTGGTATTTGTTCAGACGCATACAGGGATATGTGGCAGTCGGATTCTCGGGTGTCCAGCGGTTGAGGGCGATGTCAAGTACATTGAGGGGTGATCCGGAATTGAACTGGAACTGGGTGGCTGCAGCCTTCCAGTATTTGTCCAGTCCGTATGCAAACGAGCTTTGTATGCTCAGGCTGATTCCGCGCCATCCCAAACGGGTGCTGAAACCACCTTCAAAGTCGGGACGCGAACAGCCCAGCACTACGCGGTCGTCTTTGGCGTTGGTGGCGATATTCACCCAGCCGTCGCCGTTTTGATCCACGTACTTGAGATCGCCGGGAATGGTGCGTGTGCCGCTGGTACCGGTCTGGTACTTATGATCAGGATTGAGAGCCTCGTATCTGTCAATCTCTTCCTGGCTGGTAAACAGACCATCGGTCTGGAATCCGTAGATAAGACCCAAGGATGCGCCTTCCTTGATGACGGTCTCGGAGAGGATAGAGTATCCCGGAGTAGACACGTAATCAGCGTCAATGTTGGTAACCTTGTTCTTGTTCTTGAAAATGTTGAGCATGCATTGCCATTGCCAGTCTTTGGTATCGATGATCTTGGCCGTGACATCAAACTCTATACCCCTGTTCTCGATCGAGGCATAGTTGACACGGGTAGACGACATGCCCAAACTCGGTGCCAATTCCAGATCGTAAAGCAATCCTTCGGTATTCTTCTTGTAGATGCCGATATTACCGCGGATACGCTGGTTTTTTAAGAAGCCAAACTCAAGTCCCAAGTCCCAGGCCTTAGTGTCTTCCCATTTCAGGTCGTCATTGCCCACCGTATAGGGGATAATGGCCGGCTGCCCCATATACTCGGTGTTGTCGAACATTGTGCGCCAAGCATATTCCGATACCCATCCGTTACCTACTTTTCCCCATCCGCCTTTCAGTTTGAGGTAAGTAATCCAAGGAGCACCCTTCTTGATGAAGTTTTCTTCGCTAAGCAGCCAAGCAGCAGCTACAGACGGGAAGCTACCCCAACGCTCTTTGGGAGAGAAACGTGAAGAACCGTCGCGGCGTACACTGGCATTGAAGATGTACCGGTTGTGCAGTTTGTATTCCAGACGTCCAAGGAACGACACGAGGGCACTGCCGGACGAGTATCCGTTGCGCGGATTGCGGGTGTAAGGCTCGGTACCCTGCCAGATACCGTTCTGCACCTCATCGTCGCCGTAGTTCTGCATGGCAAACCAATAGTTCTCGCTGTCACTTTCGGTATAGGTGCCGGCAGCCATCAGACTGAAGTAGTGGATTTTATGGAATAGCTTCGAGTAAGTGCCGCGCAGCTCCAATTCTTGCTTTTCCGACTTGTAGTTGGTGCGCCGACCGTAGCCCTCGTAGGTACCACCCCAGTTGCCGGTGCCCTCATAGGTCTCGCTGGAGGCATAATAGTCAGTATCATCATGGTAAGTCTGGTACGAGTAGCGGGCAGATAGTCCCAGTCCGGCAATCGGCCGCCAGTCGAGTAAGGCACTCATGTTGATATTCTTTTTGTCGAGCAGATTCTTGGTACCCTCCACCTCGGCCAGTGGGTTACGCATCGTGTAAGTACGTGTTCCGTACACATAGGTCTGATGATAATAGCTTCCGTCTTCGTTGAAAGCAGGCACGTCGGGACGGGCTTGAATGGCGATATCCATGGCCTGCGTGTTGCGGTTGCCTTTCTGGAAACTTCCATCCACGCTCACGGTGGCCTTCAGCTTGCTGTTGATGTCTGTATTGAATCCGATGCTGTATGTATAACGTTTGTTGTAGATGGTCTTGATCATACCCTGCTCGTCTACGTAGGCCAATGAGGCGTTGTAAGAAGACGAAGGGGTACCTCCCTGTAACGATACCTTGTGCTGTCGGGTAATGGCATCCTGCATCAACAAGCTCATCCACGGCGTATTGGCCTCGCCGAAGAATCCGGGTGTCGTGAAATTGGTATAGCCGCTGTATTTAGAGATATCGTCATAGCCCAGTGCGCGTGCCTCGTTGCGGCAAGCCTCGAACATCAAGGTCTTGAACTCGTCGGTGGACAGCGTACGAAGGTCGTTCATCAGATACTTGTAAGTGAGATCAAAACTGTAGTTGATGACAGGCTTGGTGTTTCGCGTACCCATCTTGGTAGTGATCACGATGACACCGCCCGATGCGCGCGATCCATAGATGGCTGTAGCCGACGCACCTTTCAACACGTTGAGCGACTTGATGTCGTTTGGATTAATCATGTTGATGTCGTAGTCCGTACTCATAGGAATATCGTCGATGACGATAAGCGGAGCATTGCTGCCAGTAAGAGACGAGGCACCGCGAATCTCTATGTTTGATGACGAACCGGGCGAATTGTCGCCCAGCATAATGCTCATACCCGGTATCTGGCCCTGCATCATTGCGGTAAGCGTGGGTGCGGCCGAAGACTCGATGACCTTCATGTCGAGCGAGGATATCGAGCCGGTCATATCCTGGCGCATCACGCTACCGTAGCCAATCACCACCACCTCATTGGTGGTTGCCACATTCTCGCGCATGGTGATGTACAGGTCCGACTCTTTGTTTACCTTTACCTCTTGGCTCTCCATTCCCACCATTGTAAGCTGCAGCACCGGCTTGTCGCCGTTTGCCAGACGGATGGTAAACTTACCGTTGATATCGGTGGTGGTGCCGCGCTTGGTGCCCTTGATTCTGATAGTGACACCGGGGAGTGGCACACCCGTCTCATCGCTTACCACACCTTTCAGCACGTTGGTGATGCCTGTCTGTGCCTTTGGCTTGTCGGTTTTCACACGAATGGTGATTACATTCTTCTTGATTGTGTACTCCAAACCCAGTTGGGGAGCCACTTCGTCAAGTACGCTCTTCACATCGCGGTCTTTGGCATCGAGCATGAATGTGTTGAACGGAATCTTTGCCGCATCGTACACCAGCTCATAGTCTGTCTGGTTCTTGATGGCATCTGCCAATACCCTGAAAACAGCATTCGATGACTTGAATGTGATTTTTGTTCTCTCCTGTGCATTCGCTGAAATCATTGTTCCAAACAATAGCAAAACGATGAAGCACAGTTGGTGGGGCAAAAGAGTTAATTTGTAACTTCTTTCGCCATTCTTGCAACTCTTTTTACGTTTCATATGGTAAATTTAGCATAGTTGTTACTCTTGTACGCTGCAAAATTAAAGTATTTTTATGAATCTACAAAAAAATTAGGAGAAAAATATAGCATTTTCTATGAGTTTCATAAGAACCTTAAAAAATTACTTTTGTATGGGGAATGGTTGTAGCGGCAGGTTAGTTAGTGGCCAAGGACTTGGATAAATGCCGCCTTTGCGGCGCTAATCATGGCATTTAGCACGTCTATATGCCATGATTAGGAATGCAAAGGTGGCTTTTGGTTACATGGGAGTGGCTGTATGCCGACGCTATTCGTAGCCCCAGACCTCCCGGGCAATCTCCTGTACCAATCCTATCTTTCGCCATTGCTCCTCGGGGGTGAGTTTGTTACCTATCTCGCAGGAAGCAAAACCACACTGTGGACTAAGAC
>JBJEAU010000085.1:39972-45373 GCA_051869355.1 Prevotella sp.
CTGCTGCCTTTTGCTGTTCCACCAGTTGGCGGATACATTCGTCTTCAACCTTTTTCAGGTCGTTGGCGGTGATTTCTCCACGGGCATACTGAGCTCTTGCAGCCTTAATGGCATCGGGACGGAGAAAACTTCCTACGATGTCGGCTCTGAATGGTGCTGTCTTTTTCATTTTTGTTGTATTTGGTTGATATAATGGTGGATAGGGGTGTTAATTTCCAGACAAAGGTAGTTATTGTTCGGCTTCTGTGCAAGGGCTGTTGGAAGTTCGGAAAAATATCCTTAAAGGCTCCCGTACTGATGGGAAAAACAGAATTTTATTCTTTTGTCGGCGTCCGATTTGTGAAATAATTTGTATCTTTGTGCCGAATTGGTTCTGTAGAGGCTGTCCGGCCTCTCGGATGAAAAGGGAATCGGGTGCAAATCCCGGACAGTCCCGCTGCTGTGAAACTCCATTCCAACGCCCCGAAGCGTCTGAGCCACTGGTTTGATGACAAGAACCGGGAAGGCTGTCGGGGCGGGAGCCAGTCAGAAGACCTGCCATTCGTAATCAAATGCTGCCTTTGCTCGTGGGTTAGGAGGGCAGTGCAGATGTATGTTTAGTTTCTGTTTTTCTGATTGGGGGCTGTTGCGCGCAGGCGTGACGGCTTGCCGTGATGTAAATGTGTATGATGGCCTATGGAGCGTCTTGACGAGATTGATAGAAAGATACTTTGTGCATTGCAGGCCGATGCCAAACTCACGACCAAAGAATTGGCCGAGAAGGTGCACTTGTCTTCTTCGCCAACCTTTGAGCGGCAGAAGCGTCTGGAGCGTGAGGGGTATATTGAGCGGTATGTGGCTGTAGTGAATGCACGCAAGGCAGGCAACGGCTTTGTCGTGCTGTGTAATATACGCCTAAAGCAGCATAATCGTGAGTTGGGCACCCAACTGATGGAGGCTGTGCAGCAGATGGAGGAGGTGGTAGAGTGTTACAACACCTCGGGCGACTACGATTTTCTGATGAAACTTTATGTCCGGAATATGGAACACTATCAAGATTTCGTGCTCAATACATTGGGTACGTTGGCCTGTGTCGGCAGTCTGCATAGCGTGTTTGTGATTGGTGAAGTAAAGGCCTTCAGTGGGATTCCGGTACATGCCGAGGAATCGGCGGGTTTGGATGAATAGAATGGAGAAAGCATAAAAAACGCCGATTGTCTGATGGTTTGCATCGGGCAATCGGCGTTTGTATAAATAGGATATGTATCAGTCGTTCATGGAGAGGAGGAACTCCTCGTTGTTGAGCGTACGGGCCATCCGGTCGTGGATGGTGTTCATGGCCTCTATCGAGTTCATGTCGCTGATGTACTTGCGCAGGATCCACATGCGGTCGAGCGTGGTCTTGTCTTGCAGCAGGTCGTCGCGTCGTGTGCTCGATGCCACCAGGTTCACTGCAGGGAAGATACGCTTGTTGCTGAGTGTCCTGTCGAGCTGGAGCTCCATGTTTCCAGTTCCCTTGAACTCCTCGAAGATTACCTCGTCCATCTTGCTGCCTGTATCAATCAGTGCCGTGGCGATAATGGTAAGCGAACCGCCGCCCTCGATGTTGCGGGCTGCACCGAAGAATCTCTTTGGCTTCTGCAGGGCATTGGCATCCACACCACCGGTAAGCACTTTTCCCGACGCGGGTGACACGGTATTGTACGCGCGGGCCAGACGAGTGATGGAGTCGAGGAAGATGACCACGTCGTGGCCACATTCCACCATGCGCTTGGCCTTCTCCAGCACGATGCCGGCTATCTTGACATGGCGCTCGGCTGGCTCGTCAAAGGTAGAGGCTATCACCTCGGCATTGACAGTGCGTGCCATATCGGTAACCTCCTCTGGACGCTCATCGATCAGGAGCATCATGAGGTAGGCTTCGGGATGGTTGGCGGCGATAGCGTTGGCAATGTCCTTCATCAGGATGGTTTTACCAGTCTTGGGCTGTGCCACGATGAGTGCGCGCTGACCTTTACCAATCGGAGAGAATAGGTCTACGATACGTGTAGAGAGGTTGGTAGTGGCGCGGTCGCCACAGAGCGTGAATTTCTCGTCGGGGAAAAGCGGCGTGAGATGCTCAAACGGGATGCGGTCGCGCACATCGGCGGGCTCGCGGCCGTTGATCTTGTCGATGCTGGTAAGCGGGAAATACTTCTCGCCCTCTTTGGGAGGACGGACGTGGCACTGCACTACGTCACCGGTCTTCAAACCGTAATGTTTGATTTGGGCACCAGATACATAGACATCATCAGGAGAAGAAAGGTAATTATAGTCGCTCGAACGCAGGAATCCGTAGCCATCAGGCATTACCTCGAGCACACCATTGGCAGTCACTATGTCTGAGAAGTCGTAAGAGGCCGACATGCCCATATCCTGTAGCTGCGGCTGGTAGGCCGGGGCAGCAGTGGGGATGGGGGTTGTGGGATTGTCGAACATGTCGAAGTTGGGCACTGCGCCATGATCCTCGATGGGGAGGTCTACTGTGACGATGAAGTCGGTGCCGTCGCCCGGGTCTCCTGACCACACGCCGTCGGCAACCATCTCCTGCGGTGCTTCAGCAGCCTCGTTGTGCGCGTTGATTTTGGCCTGCAGCTGTGCCAACAGGTCTTCGCTGTTGGTATCTTCCTCTTCAGCGCTGCTGCCCGTGGCAAATTCAGCTTCGGGAACGATGCTTTCCATGCCATCGATTGGCTCGTCCTGAGCGTCAGTGTCGGTAGGCTCGTCGTTCATGGCATCAGCTTCGGCTGCCATATCCTCTACGGGCATTGTTTCTGTCTGTGCTTGCGAATTTCGGGCAGCTTCCAGTTTGTCTAAGAGTTCCATCTCCTTCTTTGTTTTGCGTCCTCTATGCTTGGGAAGTGCAGCCAGCTGCTCTTCGATAAGCGTTATTTCATCTTTTGTGTCGTCGGGTGTGTTTTGGGGTATTTCTGCGAAAAGTTGTGGTTCTTCTTTGCCCATCGGCTTGTTCTTCTTGAGATCAAAATTCTCACCTTCCTTGCCGTTAACAGTATAAACCTTGTCTTGTTCCTTTTTCACAATTCTGGTACGGCGGCGTTTGGTACCGAGAGGGTTTTTGTTGCCCTCGTCTTCGGCCTGCTTGTCGAGGATAGCGTATGCGATGGCTTCCTCGTTGTCGCCGCTGTTATAATCTGCCCCTATCTTCTGGGCGATTTCTTCAAGCTCGGAGATAGTTTTGGATAATAATTCTTCTTTGCTATACATACTAAAATGTAGTGGTGAATTTGGTTGATGAATCGTGTTTCGGGGTTTGAAACACTTGTGTTATACGCTAAAAAGCGGTGCAAAGGTATAAAATTTCAATGACAGAGCCAAAAAAAAGCCTGCTTTTTTTCATAAGCAGGCTTTCTTTTTATTACGATGGGATAGGATTACTCACCCTTTTCCATTTTCTGTTTCAGTTCGGCCAATACACCGAGGTCACCGAGAGAGGTGCTGGCGGCCACATTGTTGATGGTCGGAGTATCCTGCTTCTTGGCAGCGTGCTTGCGTGCGGGCTTGGTGTCCTCCTTTACATCCTCGAAAGTACGAGAGTGAGAGAGAATGATGCGGCGAGAGTCTTTAGCAAACTCAATCACCTTGAATGAGAGCTCTTCACCCAGCTGTGCCTGTGTACCATCCTCCTTAACGAGGTGCTTCGGAGTGGCAAAGCCTTCACCGCCCTCATTGAGAGTGATAACGGCACCCTTGTCCATCATCTCGGTAATCTTGCCCTGGTGTACAGAACCTGTGGTGTAGATGGTCTCATATACATCCCAAGGATTCTCCTCCAGCTGCTTGTGGCCGAGGCTCAGACGACGGTTGTCCTTGTCTATCTCGAGTACCACTACCTCGATGTCGGCACCTACCTGGGTAAACTCGTTGGGGTGCTTCACCTTCTTGGTCCAAGAGAGGTCAGAGATGTGGATCAGACCGTCTACTCCCTCTTCGAGTTCTACGAAGATACCGAAGTTGGTGAAGTTGCATACCTTGGCAGTGTGCTTGCTTCCAACAGGATACTTGGTGTCGATAGACTGCCAGGGATCCTCTTTCAGCTGCTTGATACCCAAGCTCATCTTGCGCTCCTCGCGGTCGAGGGTCAGGATGACGGCCTCTACCTCGTCGCCTACATGCAGGAAGTCCTGAGCTGAACGCAGGTGCTGGCTCCAAGACATCTCGCTCACGTGAATCAGACCCTCTACGCCGGGCTGGATTTCCACGAATGCGCCGTAGTCTGCAATCACCACTACCTTGCCCTTTACGTGGTCGCCCACCTTGAGCTCGGCATCGAGAGCATCCCAAGGGTGCGGAGTGAGCTGCTTCAGACCGAGAGCGATGCGCTTCTTCTCCTCATCGAAGTCGAGGATGACGACATTGATCTTCTCGTCGAGTGTCACAACCTCATGCGGATCGCTTACGCGGCCCCAAGAAAGGTCTGTGATGTGGATGAGACCGTCGACACCACCGAGGTCAACGAATACACCGTAAGAGGTGATGTTCTTGACAGTACCCTCGAGTACCTGACCCTTCTCCAGCTTGGAGATGATATCCTTCTTCTGAGCCTCGAGCTCGGCCTCGATAAGAGCCTTGTGAGAAACAACAACGTTGCGGAACTCCTGATTGATCTTCACAATCTTGAACTCCATGGTCTTGCCTACGAAGATATCGTAGTCGCGTATAGGATGAACGTCAATCTGACTGCCGGGCAAGAAGGCCTCGATGCCGAATACATCGACAATCATACCACCCTTGGTGCGGCACTTGATGTAGCCCTGGATAACCTCGTCGTTGTCGAGTGCCTCGTTTACACGATCCCAGCTCTTGGCCAGACGTGCCTTCTTGTGTGAAAGTACCAACTGGCCTTTCTTGTCTTCCTGGTTCTCGACATAAACTTCGACCGTATCACCGGCCTTCAATTCGGGGTTGTAGCGGAATTCGGAAGCGGGGATGATACCGTCGCTCTTGTAACCGATGTTTACGATAACCTCTTTCTTGTCAACAGAGATAACGGTACCTTCTACTACCTGATGCTCTGTGACCTTGTTCAGGGTCTCGTCGTAGGCTTTCAGCGTCTCTTCTCTGCTGGTGCCTGCCTGTGTGCCATTCTCAAATTCTTCCCAATTGAAGTTATCCAACGGCTGTACGTTCTTAAAATCTGACATAAATAATAGTTAAAAATTTTTTGAATTAATAAAGTAAGACTTTATGTGAATGATCTCATGATCTGGCTTTCGCCAAAATCGGGTGCAAAGGTACTACTTTTCAAGTAGAACGGTGAAGCCATTAACCCACAATTTTGAATGTTTTACGAATATTTAACACCTCGCGAGTTCACGTTAAATATGTAAAACAAATCCACTTTTACGTGTTTTTTCATTCAAAA
>JBJEAU010000086.1:0-9594 GCA_051869355.1 Prevotella sp.
ATAATTTACCAAATAGCCCCAATTTGCAGTCCCACTCATTTTTTTGTTAAAAACTTTGGTCGTTTCAGGGATAATCTCTATCTTTGCGGCCGCAAACATGCTATGGGCTTGACTGGATTTGACGGCGGCTGAGGTGGTATGTAAGCACGCGGAGCCTCGTTGGCTTGCTCCTAAAACTAAGCGATCGACAAATTAATTGGCGAAAACAATTACGCTCTCGCTGCCTAATCGAAGCATAGTAGATTACTGGCTTTATCCCGTCACCAGGTGATGGGACGAGACATCGCTCAAGGGCTCTTTTTCCGAAACTCCTTGGTATAGCGGTGCAGTTCCGTCGGAAATAGTCTTCAGGAGGCCTCGGTCCGAAGATGAAATCTTTAGAGGATAAGGTATTGGTTGGTGGTCCAGGTCTTGCCAATACACGAAAACCAAAGGCTGGAATAAGCGTGTAGAAAGCATATGGTCTAACCGTGCGGACGAGGGTTCGAATCCCTCCAGGTCCACAAGAGCGGCCGGATAGCTGACAGATGTCAGTTGTCCGGCCGCTTTCGGTTTGCCCTCCCTGCTGACCAACAATAGCCCGTAGGGCTGTACAATCAGTAACCGCCGGCAACGCCTGCGGATAGCATAAACGCCTGCTCCCTTTTGCCTGGAGGGCAATACTTCTTCTACGCATGATGTACAGCCTTTCAGGCTATTGTTAGACAGGGTGCCGCATAACCACGGGCGTTGCCCGTGGTTACTCGGGGTATAGCCCTCTGGGCTGATGCACGCCTTACTCCTGCTTTCGGTGGGGAACGTCTGCTGATGGCGGACACACCAAGGTATGTCCCTACCCATTGCGTTGGTGTTTCGGATGCTTACGTAGGGACATACCTTGGTGTGTCCGCATGTAGTGGACGGCAAAAAACAGCATCCTCGCAAACTCATGGTCTGTCTGAGTATTGCGAGGATGCTTGTTGGGGTGGCAGATGGGACTCGAACCCACGACATTCAGAACCACAATCTGACGCTCTAACCAACTGAACTACAGCCACCGTGTTAGCGCTTATTGTTTCAAAGCGAGTGCAAAGGTAAGGATTTAATTTGAATTGTACAAATTTTCCAGCCTTTATTTTTGTTTTTTCTCCTTGAATCATCAAAAATCCACCCACAGCATGGAGCAAGTGGGTGGATTTTGTGTATTACTTCGCCGGAGTGGCAGGTGCCTCGGGAGCCTTGGCAGGAGCTGCCTGGTCTGTGGCCTTTGCCGGTTTGCTGGCGCCAAATCCCTGTGTGTTCACGGGGTTGGTGGTTTCGGTCTGTGTAGCGCTCTGCTCCAGCACGCTCTGCTCGGTAGCGGCTGTGGGGGCAGTGTAAGCGCAGATGACGCTAATGATGACCATAGCGGCAGCCAGTCCCCATGTAATCTTTTCTACGATGTCGGTAGTCTTGCGGACACCCATAATCTGATTGGAAGAAGAGAACTGTGATGAGAGACCTCCTCCTTTTGACTCCTGGATGAGTACGATGAAAATCATCAGGATCGATACCAGCACGATCAGTGCTACAAATAATGTGTAAATCATCTTGTTTTAAGTTTGTTATTTATTTCTATTCTTTTTCTTGTCCGTTGATTTTACCATTGCGATGCGCTGTTTCCTGCCCTGCTGTTGAGTATCAGTTTCTCAAGAAAACGCATTTGGTCTGCAAAGTAAACATTTTTTTTCGGATAATTCAAATTTAAACGCTTAATTATTTCCAAAGCCTTCTCAAATCGGCCTTGTTGGATGTAAATCCGCGCCAAAGTCTCGGTAAAAAAGCCTTCATTGCTGTCGGAAGCGCTGTCGGCTGTGTCTTCTATCTCGGGCGTGTATTCGGGGGTGTCTTTGAGTTCTATCTTGCCGTTGTCGTTGTAGATGAAGTTGTCTATCAGCGCCTGCCCCTTCATCTGTGGGGTGTCGTGTGGTGCCTGCTCGTCCTCGCTTTCGCTCTCCAGCAAGAAACTTACATAGTCTATGGCCGCGTCTGCGGGTGTCGGCTTGCGCTTCTTCTTCTCCTTGGGCTCCTCGTCGGCGGGGATGGAGTCGAGAAAGTTGTCTATCAGCGAGAGGGTACGGTCCTCCTGATGGATGGCCGCGCTGTCCTGCGCCTTGGTTCCCGTTTTCCTTAGCTTGTAATGGGCGGCTTCCACCAGGTTGAAGATCACCTTCCGGTCGGTGAGGTAGACAGCAGCCTTGCGGAGCTCCTCGTCAAACGAGGGGTCGTGCAGCACGTAGAGATTTTGGAGCATGAGCAGCCGGGCGGTCTGGTAGTAGGGATAGAGCGCAACGAGGCTGCGGAGATCGTACAGGGTCTCCTTGTCCATCGTCTCGGGATGTTTGATCAGTTGCGCTAAATCCATTTCTGTTTCCTGATTACCAGTTGGCTACCGTGGCATTGAATATCTGGTCCACGAGGTCGTCTATGATCTGGGTGACCAGTTCCTCTTGTACTGCGTTCAGACTCTGGGTGGTCTCGTACGTCTGCGAGGCGGTAAACTGCCGCTCAAAGTCCTCTTTGTGGTTCACATTGTTGGTGAAACGCACATTCACCGTGATAGACAGTTCGGTCTGTGCAGAGTAGCCTTCGCTCGACACCGACTTGTTGCGCTGTGTGTATTGCGTGATTTCACCTTCTATCTTGATGTCGCCGTTGCGCTTCACCTGTACCAGACGGGTATGGTTGGCATACTGGTCTTTCAGCGCGTTGTTGAACATCGGCGCCATCGGTCCCCATACATAACTGCTCCGGATAGGGAAGTCGTTGATCTGTATCGTCTTCGTCTTGCTGTAGTCGATGCTGGCTCCGTTAAAAGAGTAGCTTACCGAACAGCCGTTGGCGACCACGAGCACGAGGGCGAAAGCCATGAACATGGCGTAGACATAGCGTGTCTTTTTCATCTTGTTGCCTTGTATCCTTTGGTTTATGGGTTGCTGTTCTTGTTTTTCCCGTCCAGCCCGTATTGCTTGATACGCCTGTACAGGGTGCGGTCCGATATGCCGAGCGCGCTGGCGGCCTTCTTGCGGTTGCCGTTGGCCCTTTCGAGCGCTTTGGTCACCATCTGTTTGCTCAGTTTCTGTATGTTCAGGTCTTCGCTGGTGTCGGCCTTTATCTCCTCGGCAATGGCTTCTTCGGCCTGTGGGCGTAGGGTAGCCGGCATGGTCGACGCAGAGATGGGGGCAAACGAAGCCTGATAGCCCCGCGCCGTGTCCTGGCGCTGGGTGTCGTCTATCTGCTTGCGCAGCGAGTTCATTTGCCTTCTGAGGTCTGAGACATTGCTGCGCAGTTCGTACAATACCTTATATAATAGTTCTCTTTCGCTCTCATACGAGTGCCCACCGGCAGGAGTGATGGTAGCCAGTTCGGTACTCTCCTGGTCCCTCGGTATGAAATGGCTGAGCGTCTCAGCCGAGATTTCCCGCTCCTGGCTCAGGATAGACATCTGCTCGGTGATGTTTTTCAGCTGTCGCACATTGCCCGGCCACTTATAGCTGAGCAGCATGTGTTTGGCATCGTCCGAGAGTGTGATTTTTGGGAGCCGGTACCGCTCCGCCGTCTGCATGGCAAAGAGGCGGAAGAGCAGCAGGATGTCTTCCCCGCGGTCGCGCAGGGCGGGCATCTGTATGGGAATGGTGTTGAGTCTGTAATACAAATCCTCACGGAAGCGGCCTTCCGAGATGGCCTTGCGCATGTTGACATTGGTGGCAGCCACGATCCGCACATTGGTCTTCATGATTTTCTGTCCACCCACACGTATGTATTCGCCCGTTTCCAGCACCCTCAGCAGGCGTGCTTGGGTGGCGATGGGCAGTTCGCCCACCTCGTCCAAGAAGATGGTGCCGTTGTTGGCTGTGCCAAAATAGCCTTCGCTCTCTCCGATGGCACCCGTGAACGAACCCTTCTCGTGGCCGAAGAGTTCGCTGTCTATCGTTCCCTCGGGGATAGAGCCGCAGTTGATGGCAAAATACTTCTCGCGGCGTCGTGGCGAATTGTCGTGAATCACACGCGGGATGATTTCTTTTCCCACGCCGCTTTCGCCGATGATCAGCACCGAGAGGTCGGTTGGTGCAACCTGTAAGGCCACATCAAGGGCGCGGTTCAGTCCGTCGCTGTTGCCGACGATATTGTACCGCTGCTTTATTTTTTGCAGTTCAGACGTGTTCATTGGGTGACAAAATTACACAATTTATTCCATATAACTGCAATTCTGGCGGTTTTTTATGTTTTTTTTCCTGTCTATCTTGATGAGTGCCAGCCCGATACCCGTCCAGGCCAGTTCGCGGAGGCGGATGATGAGCGCCACGAAGATGCCCGTGCTGGCTGTCAGTCCCAAACCCGTGGCCGACAGGAGGAAGCCGCCCTCACGGCCACCCAGTTGGAGCGGCAGGAAAAACAGGAGGTTGGCAAATAGCGAGGTGAAGGCCAGAATCAGGATGCAGGCGATATAGTCGGCCGACGGCATGAGTACCAGCAGGACAAAGTAGATCTCGAGCGCCGAGCATATACGGCAGGCTATCTCCAGTGCCACGGCCAGTCTGAATGTCCGTCTGTTCTGTCGGTGCAGCGCGGCGATTTGCCGGTCGATGGTGTCCAGCTGCTCCTTGTGCCGTTCCACAAAGGTTGTGGCGTGCCGTCGGATGAGTGGGATGTGCCGCATGACGTTCAGGATGCGGCGGGCCAGTCCGTGCTTGTAGCCGGAGAGGAAAAACCACAGGCCGAGCGCACAAAACAGGGTGGCGGCGGCGAGCAGCATGCCCATGCCGAAGTCGATGGGGCGGGTGAGGAGATACAGCGCGATGGAGAGTAGCCAGAAACAGAAGTGGCTGAAGATATGGGTCATGGCATAGAGGATGACCGACGACGACGCCCTTGCCGCCCCTATGCGGGGCGAGAGCTCCATGATGCGGTAGGGTTCGCCGCCCATCAGTCCGCCGGGAGTGGCATAGTTGAGGGCAAAGCCCGATACGGTGAGCTTGTAGAGCCATCCAAATCCCACATTGCCCCGATGCCCCTCCTGACTGTTGATGATGGCGTACCACGCGCCGGTATTGAACAGGTACAGGAATCCCCACAGCCCGACGATGGCGAAAAACCAGTAGCCAGCATGGCGCAGTCCGCTCCACACTTCGGCAAAATCGAGCTGTGAGATCATGATGCCCAGCACGGTGACACCAAACAAGAAGAAGCCGTTCTGGTATTTCCGTTTCATGCCATGCCTCCTTTCGTGTCGTGTGCCTGCCGTGCGTAGGGTGCCGGCAGCATCACTGCTTCTTCTCCTTGTTCACGTTCTCGTGTTTCTTCGGAATCGAGAAGCGCACCTTCTCGCTCTCGTCTTTCTTCTCGTGATAGAGCTTGGGCAGCGGGTTGGCCAGAGGCTCATCGTAGGTGCTGCGGTTGCGCAGCACGTCCATCGCCAGATAGATGGCTTGGCGCAGCGGATTCTCATCGGCCACGTTCTTGCCCACGATATCGTAAGAGGCGCCCTGTATGGGCGAGGTGCAGACAATGGGCAGTCCAGACACCATCTCTATGCCGTCGGTGGGAGTGACCGCCATAAACGGCGCGATGCCCTGGTCGTGGTACATGGCCAGGATGCCGTCGAAGTGTCCGTACAGGCGGCGGGCAAAGAAATCGTCCGACGTGTAGGGACCGAAAGCATTGATATGCTTGTCGATAGACTCCTCGATGGTGGGGATGATGATCTCCTTTTCCTCCGTCCCGACGGTGGGGTTGAGCGAGAGCACGGCGATACGCGGGTTGGAGATGCGGAAGTCGCGCTTCAGTGTCTGGGCAAAGGTGCTGATGCGGTCGGCCAGACGCTCTTTGGTGATCTTGGGTACGATATCCTTCACGGCCACGTTGTCGGTCACCAGGCCTACGCGGAGTGTGTCGTTGAGCAGGATGGTCATAGCCTCCTTGTCCTCGGCGAAACATTCCTCGATATAACTTGTCTGTCCTGTAAACGCGATGCCCTCGCTCTTGATGTTGGCCGCATGGATGGGGGCTGTCACCAGCACATCAAACTGGCCGTCGCGGTAATCCACGATGGCACGGTCGAGTGCCTTGAGGGCAGCCATGCCCGCTTCCTCGCTCGGCTGGCCCAGTTCCACCTTGATTTCTTCGTCGAAGGTGGCCAGCAGGTTCACCCGCCCGTCCTTGGCATCCTCAGCACAGTTGATGATGCTGAAGTTGGCCTGTATGTCCAGTGCCTTGCGGTGGTAGGCCGCCACCTTGGGCGACCCGTAGATGATGGGCGTACACAGTTCCAGCATCTCAGGGGCTGCAAAGGTTTTAAAAATCAGTTCGTATCCGATACCGTTGGTATCGCCGTGTGTGATGGCCACACGTATCTTTCTGTTCTCTTCCATAGGGTATATGTAGTTATGTGATTAAAAGTCTATTGTGTGCAGCGAGGCTTTGAGCGTCACCATCAGGTCGCGCTTGCGCAGGCCGGGCGCGTAGGCAAATGCCACGGCTACCAGCGTGCTGTCGCCGCGGTCGCAGACCGTCAGGGCCATTGGGCCGCCCATCGCGTCGCCTTTCATTTCCCACAGTCCTTCGGCATACTGCCTGCTCGGCTGTGCCTTGCCAGTTGGGCTTTGCCACCTGAGCGAGCCTCTCACCGTCTGCATGTACATGTCGTCGGTCTCTCCGGGCATGTTCTGTCGCAGTACGCTGTCTATGGCGGCTTCGCGGTCGGCGGTGGCCGCTATGCGCATCAGGCAGATGTTGCGCATCGAGGTGGCCGAATTGTTGGACAGCCAGACAAAGTTGTGCCCCCTTTTCTCCGATTGCAGGTCGGCAGGCAGCAACAAGCGTACCCCCAGCAGGTCGTGCACCGTCTTTTCGGCCTTGGGGTTGTGCTTGGCTTTGAGCCTTGCTATCTGCCAGGCCGTCTCTTGGGTCTCGAGCAGCCGCAGCACCTTGTCGGGCTGTTGCCCGTCGGTATAGATGATGAGCTGTGGGCGGGCATAGCGGTTGCGCTCCACCCGCAGCGGGGTGCCGCGCTCGTAGACCACGGTGCTCCGCACATAGCGGTGGGCCTTGTCGGACTTGTCTTGGGGCAGCGTGCGCACGTCGTACGAAGGCTCCTCTTGGGGCAGACCGCCGTAGGGGCGTTCCAGCATCTGCCTGAGCACATGGCCACTATCGGCCACCCACACCTCGCAGGTGCGCCCCGTGCTGTCGGGCAGTGTCTCCGGCGACTGGCCGCAGCCCCCTATCATGGCCATCATGCAGGCCATGAGCACCGTCTTATTCCTCATGCCGTATGGATGCTATCTTCTTCGAGGTGCTCAGCAGGCCGCAGGCCGCGTAGATGTCTTGCCCGCGGCTGGCACGTATCGTGGTGAAGATGCCGTGGTGGGTGAGATAGTCTCTGAAAGCCTCCATCTTGGCATCGTCCACCCCCTCCAGGTCCACGCCCGGTATCTTGTGGAACCGTATCAGGTTGATGCGGCAGTCGAGTCCATGCAGCAGCCGCACGATTTCCTTGGCGTGTGCCGTCGAATCGTTGACTCCGGCAAAGACGATGTACTCGAATGAGAGCCGCCGCTGGTGACTGAAGTCGTACTGCCGCAACAGGTCGGTCACCTCTTCGATACCCATGCCCCGCTCGGCGGGCATCAGGCGGGCGCGCAGTTCGTGGTTGGGTGCATGCAGACTGATAGCCACGTGGCAGTCGCTCTCGTCCAGAAAGCGGCGCAGCTTGTTTCTGATGCCCACACTCGACACGGTGATGCGCTTGGGGCTCCATGCGTAGCCGTAGGGGGCGGTCAGTATCTCTGTGCTGCGTAGTACCTGGTCCAGGTTGTCCATAGGCTCGCCCTGGCCCATGTACACGATGTTGGTCAGCGTGTCGCGCTCGGGCAGGGAGTAGACCTGGTTCAGGATGTCGGCCGCCGTCAGGCTTCCCTCATACCCCTGTTTGCCTGTCTGGCAAAACAGGCAGTTCATCTTGCATCCCACCTGCGACGATACACAGAGCGTGGCGCGGTCGTCATCGGGGATGTACACCGTTTCCACCTGTTTGCCGTCGGCCGTGGGAAACAGGTACTTCACCGTGCCGTCCTTGGAGCGCTGTGCGTCCACGGGCGGCATGCAGCCTATCTCGTATCGCTCGGCCAGCAGTTGCCGGTTGGCTTTCGAGAGATTGGTCATCTCGTCTATACTCGTCACATGCTGCTGGTAAAGCCATCGGGCAATCTGGCCGCCTGTAAAGGCGGGCATGCCCAACTGCCGTGCTGCTTCTTTCAACTCTGTCAGCGTCTTTCCCAAAAGCGGTTCCTTCGTCATGGCCATGTTGTTAGCGGAAGTCTGTATGAATATGCAAACTTACACAAAAAAAACGACATTTTGGCTATGACGGCCAAAAAAGTTGTCAGTAGGATGGAACTGTCCCCCAATTTCCTCGTTTTTTGTGTCCGTAAGGCCGTCAAATTTGTTAACTTTGCACCTGCAAAATGATTATCATGGCATGGATATAGAAAAAGGAATATTGAAGCGCACCCAACTCTTGTTGGGCGATACCGCAATGGACAGGATAGGGCAGGCGAGGGTCATCATCTTCGGCGTGGGAGGCGTCGGCTCGTGGTGCGCAGAGAGTCTGGTGCGCTCCGGCGTGCGCCATCTCACCATCGTAGACAGCGACCGCGTGTGCATCACCAATATCAACCGCCAGCTCATGGCCACGGTAGAGACCGTGGGACAGGTCAAGGTGGAGGCATTGCGTGCCCGGCTGCTCGCTATCAATCCCTCGGCCGAGATAGAGGCAAGGCAGGAAATCTTCTCCGAGGAGACGGCAGGCCGGTTCGACCTCGGCAGCTATGACTACATCATCGATGCCATCGACTCGTTGAAGGATAAGGTGCTGCTCATCGAGATGGCATGCCGCACAGAGGCAGGCTTCTTCTCATCGATGGGCGCAGCGCTCAAGATGGACCCTACCCGGGTGCGTGTGGCCGAGTTTTGGCGCGTAGAGGGATGCCCCTTGGCGCGGGCTTTGCGCCATCGGTTCAAGCGGTTGAAGCGTCGGCCTGCCCGCAAGTTCCTGTGTGTGTACAGCGATGAACTGCTGGAGAACAAGGGGCACAATGCCACCTGTGGCACCGAGCACTGTATGTGTCCCAAGGCCAAGCAGGGACCCGGCGATGCTGCCCTGCTCAACCATGAGTGGTGTTCCAGCAAGGCGCAGATCAATGGGTCGATGATGCATATCACCGCCATCTTCGGGCTCACCATTGCCGGACTGGTATTGCAGGACATGGTGCGCGAGTGATTTCCCCACCCTTTTGACTGCCGAATGAGTGCTTTGGCAGGTGTGTAAGCGGCATTGATACACCGTACACCATATGCCGTTCGCCCGTACGGCATATGCCATACGCTCGTACAGCATTTGCGATACGCCCGTATGGCAAATGGTGTACGGTCAACAAAGGACACGAATAATGCCGAGAAAGTTGGTGGATATGCGGAGGAGTGTCATCAATCGTTCATTTATTTGGCCATCAAGCCCCAAAGGGGCGACATACTATAGCACAGGGTGTGAACCCTGTGAATGTGCGAAATCCCCAC
>JBJEAU010000087.1:0-9591 GCA_051869355.1 Prevotella sp.
GACTGCTGGCTGCAGACCCGGAATGCTGAACGGGTATGCTCCGGAATATGTAGACAAGGGATAGTGTGAGGACAAAACACCTAAAAACACTATCAGTAGGATTTATCGTTTGGTGAGATTCTTGCTGACATAAACCTCCACGAAGCAGTTTGAAAATATCACACAACATTCCTTAATTAAACCAAAACCTGTACTGATATATCATTATTTTTCCTATCTTTATCCCGAACAAAAACCAATACGACGATGAAAAGATTATTAATTGCTTCCATTGCCTTCTGTTTCATGGCATGTCTATCTGAACCTACGCTTGCACATACCGAAGGCAGTCAGCCACAACAATCCCCATTGTCGGAGCTTAACGCAGCCCCTTTGACTGAGGAAGAAATGGATATCGTCAAGCACCGCGCGAATGGAGTTTCCGCAAAGACAGCGAAACGCTTTTATGAACTATTGGAACAATGGGAGAATGCCATTCATACAGACGTGCGCATGAGGCTCAGTTCCAGCACAATGACCTATAAGGAGCTGCCCGAATACAAAGCGCTGCGTGACATGGGAAAGGAGATTCTGCCTTTGGTGGCAAAAGAACTGATGAATCGCGAGAAATTTCCCTTGCTTGTGCTCTATGATGACCTGCAGGACGATACCACCCGCGTCATCAAGTATAGTGCCAACGACAAGATGCGATACGAGGGTGAGCAGAACCGTGCAATCAGGACCATCAGAAAGTACATCCAATAACAGAAGGTATGCTGCCGAGAGAAATATCAATATACAAAAAAACTGCCCAGCGCGTCTGCAGATGCACCAGCTCTTGAGACGAGAATGGCATGGGCAGACACCCCGGGCAGGGCGTTATAGCGTGTTGGGTTAACGATGATTAGCGCTCGATGGTGCCAAGTATGCGGCCAGCCAACGATATGGTGTTGGCATCCATCGTGCTAAGACGCCTACGGATAAAGGTGGACATGCGCTTGTGCATGGCCTTGTCCTGAGTGTCTATCAGGCGGGTGAGATTGAGCAAGAGCAGGGTGCGGTCTTTAGGGTCCAAAGTGTCGTACACCCTCTCACAGTTGTCCAAGAAGACAGCATCGCTGTCCTTGACCCGACTCTCCACCAACTCGAACATGGGGGCATAACTGTATTGGGCATCCAGTTTAAGGTTCCGGATCTGCTGCTTCAGCTGCTGGTAAGTGGCCTCATCGTACTTGCCCTCGCGGAGCATGTAACCGGAGAAGTAAGAAGAAACCGCGCTGTGGAACAACCGCTGCATACGCTGCTCGACTGCCGGCTTGACCGCAGGGTCAAACTCGCCGATATGGCTCACCATAAACTTGCCTTTCGCGTCGTCTAACTTCACCGTATAGCGGGTAAAGAGAAACGAGTTGGCAGTCGAGAGACGCTCCTGGTCGGTAAGCGATGCGAAATAGTCGTCCACCACCTTGAAACCCTCGGCCTCCTTCTCTTGCTCCATGAGCTGCAAAGCATAGGCATTGACCACCTCGGGAGTACGCTTGCCCTCCTCATAGCGCTGACGGATGCGCTCAGGAGAGCGCTCAGGGTCTATGCCCGACGCTATCTTGGCAATGAAATCGTCGGCATCCATCGCCCCCTTGGCTGTCATCAGCATCTTGCCCTCGGCATCGAGCACCACATACGTGGGATAGGCACTCACCTGATACTTCTTGGCGAGCTCCTTGCCCTCTTTCTCTGCATTGAGCTTGAGACAGACGAAACGGGCGTTGAAATAGTCGCCCACCTTGGGTTGGGGGAAGACGTCGCGGGCCATCATCTTGCAGGGTCCGCACCAGTCGGTATAGAAGTCTATGAACACCATCTTCTTCTCCTGCTTGGCAGCAGACAGGGCTGCATCGAACGATAGCGTTCGGAAATGGGTCTGGGCAATGGCAGTGCCAGCCCCAAGTATGAGAAAGAGAACGATGGCGAGAGTTTTGACTGTTCGAATCATTGTTGGTATTGTTATTGTATTACACTTATTGTTTTCTTTTACAGTAATCATAGGACAGATTTTAAAAAGAGGGTGCGCCTATACAGACACGCCCTCTCCTATCTCTACATGCAGAAACGGAACGATGCGTTAGGAACCATAGTTACGCTTCCACTCAATGTCCTTCACACGGAGGTTGGTCTTCCATACCTCTTTCGCACGGTCTTTCACTTCAAGGACGTTCGGGTCTGTACCCACGTCAAGCTTGCGGATTGTACCCTTTTCGCTACTACTGTATGTGGCAATCATGAATGCTGTACGAGAACCGGTAGAAGCGGCTTCAAGGTCAAGATAGGTGATCTCTGCACCCATATCACGCTTAAAGAGCTTCTTGGCTGCATAGTCATAGAGATACAGCGTAGAGCCATACGAATAGATGAGAATGGAGTTGGTACCAGATACTGCATAGTGAGAAGCATCTGCGAGATGCTCTGCCACAGAGAGATCGATATCATAGCACCCTTGTTTTACAGCAGAATATGTACCAGCCTGGAACTTGTAAAGGAAATACTCACCATCATCATTCTTCATCAATGCATAAGACGAACCATAGTTACCGTTTACACTGTTGCCACCCCATACTATCTTACGCGGCTTGTCATAATTGGCCTGATTCCAATAAAAGACATCTGTAGGAAGGTCGGCCAGTGTCGTACAATATGAGGCTGCTATACCTGACATGGCAATGCGCATAAACCTTTGCTCATCGGTGTTGTACAACATCATGAAGGTATTGTATGCACTACTGTAAGAACCCATTGAGAACACCATCGGATAGAACTTGAAAAGATTCTCGCTGGTGCTGCTCGTCCTGTTACAAGGAGTGGTGAAGTAGGTTGCCGAGATTGTCATGGCATACACCACCATATCTTCTGTCATATAACCGGTATAGTTGGCATTGCGCGTATTGCCTCCCAATCCCTGATGAGGGAAGAAATCCTTGACCTTCATCGGCATGTTGTGCTTGAACTCCGTATCGATAAGTGCCATATCATTCAACTCTGCGACTGGGGAAAGGCTCAACAAGTCCATGCTATAAGAGCCGTCATCACAGCACATCCACAACTGTTGCTTGCGATAATGCATGCCGGAATAGAGGAGACGATCGGCACCCTTCCAATGGGTCTCGCTGTTGTCAAGCACATTGGAAACAAGTGTGGTGTCACGTCCAGGAGGCATTACGATCATATCCAGACCGATATCACCCGTGCTCTCATCATCACCGAGCACGATGAAACCTTTAGAATAACTGGTCGAAGGCTTAATACTGGCTGAAGCCTGCGCCTTGAGACCCGTGGTCTTGTCTGTGACTGTAAGATACAAGTTGTAATTGGCATCCTGCTTGCTCAAATCGAAATCAGCCAAATAGTCGAGATTCTTCTCATGGCCAATCACCTTGTGATTAGAATGATAGAGACCATCAGAACAAATATGCCACTCGTACTCATATTGACTGTCATCATCGCCGAGGATAGTTCCTGTAACTTGCGGTTCGATGACGATATGGTCAATCTTGTTAAGTACTTTATACGTATCCTCCAAACCCTCTATCTTAATCTCGTTGAGTTCAGCGTATGTATAATTACCTTCATCATCAAGACAGGAAGTGAGTGTTCCTGCCATGAGACATGCTATAAATATCTTTTTCATTGTTTTCGCTTTGATAATCATGAAACATTATGGCTCATTCACCTCTTCGGGTTTCAGACCAGCAGTCCAATGTTTTACACCATATACCCACATCATCGTGCCATCTTCATCAATCACCCAGAAGTCACGCCCCTTTGACCACTGCTCCTCCAAGAACTTGGAAGTGATACGTGCAATCAGATCGGCACGTCCAGACAACATCTTACTGTTGGCATCTTCACCGTCAAAATCTTTCTTCGTATAACCGTTTGACTCGTAAGAGAGACGAAGGATAAGATCATACTTCTTAACCGAGAAGTTACCCCATTTAGCCTGATGCCATGCTGATGGCTTGGTCAACATGTCGTTGATAAAGACATTGTGGATGCGCGGATCGTCATTGGTCGAGTAGATGGTCTGCGTATCGTTGTCCCAGCGACCCGGTATCGTGCCAACCTCGGAGAACGGAGTATTGAAATACTCGTTGGGACGAAGTGCCATCTGAAGCTGGCAGGTCTCTTCTGCCATACGGGCAGTCTTGTAGAATCTCACCTCTACGTACTTGTGATTAAGACCAGCAGGTATCACAAAATCCTTGGTTACAAACTCGTAATCCTCACCTTCACGGGCTGTCGTACTGTCAGCAACAACCTCGAGGACAAAAGGACGGTCAAAGTTGGCTACAGAGCCAGCCACAGCGACCTTGAAACGCTTGGTAACCACAGACTCGTCTATCTTACCAAACTCGACCGGTGTATAGATCTGATGACTCCAAACAGTAGAATCGCCATGACCCTTAGAACCCCACTGCACGTCGAAATAAAGGCCGTCTACACCCTCATAATCCATAAGTTCCTTATGGCAACTGCCCAAACCCATTGCAAGGACGCACATTGCGAATGTATATAATATCTTTTTCATTTGAGTCTAAAAACTAATCATTATTAATTTTCCATCACACGCTTGTCAACCTCTGATGGAGGCAATGGAAGCACATAATTGGATAATACCATATTGAAAGTACCATTGGCAACCGTTCCGGACGGAATGGATGTGAGCGCATGACGCTTGTAGAAATAGAAGAGCTGGCCCTCGCCTATCACCTCACGGGCAAACTCTGGGAGAACAGCCTCGATCATCTCTTGATTCTCATCCGCGATATCACGGCAAGAACGATGCAAACGAACAGTATTGATGTAGCCAAAAGCCTCTTCACGGGTAGGCGCACCTTCTGCAGCCATCAGATAAACCTCGCTAAGGCGTACCAATGGCATCATATAGCGATAGAGGTCTGTACTACTTGCAGTTGTACCCTGTTCAAAGTCGGCAAACTTGTTCATATACAGGGACGACTCATCCTCTCCACCCTCTTCGGTAGCTTTCACTTCAGCAATCTGCCACATCTCGCGGCGCCAATCGTTTACGTCGTCATAGAAGTATGCGAACTTGGAATCGCTGTAGTTTGAGCCCACAAAAGTAAGGCGTGAAGACTTTGAGTTCAGCGCCGGTGAGAACAATGAGCTATAGACACTGGTACGCTTGGAGTTGTAGAGCGCAAACATCACTTCGCTCGAGAAGAGGAAGTCGGGCTTGCCCTCTGCGTGTACTTGCCCCTCAGTCACCCAAGGGAAGACTGCCATCTCTTCTGTTGTGATTTTGTCGATGATGTCATTCTTACAGATTTCGTATGCTTTGGTAGCATTGCCCTGCCAAGCATAAGCACGGGCGAGGAGTGCCTGAACCGCATAATAGTTCAAACGAAGATTACGATAATTCAGGAAGTCATTGCCAAGACCATTGTCATTTTCCTCTTCATTGCGGATTCCGTCTGTAACAATAGGGTCGGCATCTTTCAGCAATTTGGCGGCCTCTTCCAAGTCTGCTATCACATTGGCCAACACCTCAGAAGCCGGAAGCAGAGGTTGGATTTCCTTAGCGGATGATTTTTGGTAAGGAATACATTTCTGGTTGGCTGTCTGATCACTATATACAGGACCGAAAAGACGCAACAAGTCGAAATGTAACATGGCACGAAGCGCGAGAGCCTCTCCTGTAATGACTGGCTTTAGGGCTGGCTTTACAGCAGCTTCTGGCTCGTAGCAATGCTCAAGAAGCGTATTGGTGTTGGCAATCAATTGATAAGATTTGGTCCAAACACTTTCTGCGAAGTCTACAAAGGCCTGATCCTTAAAGTCATAGGTAACATAGGTCTTGTAACTGTGGTCATTGCCTGCTGTTACATTATAATATTGTGCCATGACATCGATGACACCCGTTGTAAGATTGTTTGCATAGAGGTCTACCAACGATATGTAGATACCATTGAGCGCAACCTGAAAACCTTCATTTGTCGAAAACAGGGTGTTCTCCATTACATTGTCCTCCATCTTCACGTCGAGCCAATCAGAACATGAAGAAGTGGAGGCCATTAACAGACCTGCAAGACAAATGGCCTTTATGTTGTTATGAAGTTTCATATTCTATAATATTTTGTTTTGCTGATTAGAAACCAATACCGAAAGCCAAGGATACAGAACGCTGGAATGGATAATCCAAACCACGCTCTTCCTTAATCGTGGAAATGCGGAAGATGTCGTTCATGTAAGCACTGACATTGAAAGATGTAGCATTTATAGCCTTGAGGAACTTGGCGCGGGTGGTGCGATATCCTACGTTGATACTGGTACACTGGAGCGTCTTTTCGGTACCGATAAAACGGCTTGACATCCTTGTTGTACTGGTATCATCGATACGCTTGAACTTGGCAATGTCTCCGGGCTTCTGCCAACGGTCGGTCAAAGCACGGACATCCTGGTTCCATTTGCGCTGATCGGAAGAGATGTTCTCAACTTTATTCAACAATGTGCTTAACTGAACCTCTGCACCGAGACGATAGGAGAAAGAGGCTCCCCAATAGAAGTCTTTCCAAGTGAACGAGGTATTGACATTTCCCTGTACATCGGGAGTAGAGTCTCCATAAAGTACCTCGTCATCAGCATTCCACTCGAAGGTGTAAGTACCGTCTTTCTTGATAAAGATCTCGTTACCTGTTGCAGGGTCAATACCTGCCGAACGTACCACATAAAGGGCTGATGTGCTGGCACCATCATACATGCGAAGCAAAGTGCTGTTGGCACGGCCTTCCTCATTGTATTTCTCCAGCGTATTGCCGATATTGTAATACTTGGTCTTGTAGTGGCTGATATTGGTGCTGACATACCAGTTGAGGTCACGCTGCTTGAAAATGTAGACAGTAGCAGAGGCCGAGATAGACTGGTTGCGTGTAGCACCGATATTCATAGGAGCCGAGGTGGCGCCTGTGCTTGACGGCAAGTCGATGCGGATAAGCATCGGGTCGTTCTCACGATACTGGTAATCGACCGTGAAGTTGAGTCGGTTCTGGAAAAGTTGGGCATTGACACCCACGTTGTGGGTCTGTGTCTTCTGCCATTTCAGGTTTTTGTTACCCCATGTAGAAACCAAGGCTGCCATGCCGAAGGGATTCACGCGCCCCGTAATATATTCATATATCGATCCAGCAAGCTTGGCATCGAAATTCTGGTTACCCGGGTTACCGTAAGAGTAACGCAACTTGAGGTAGTTGATGGTCTTAGACTTCTTGAACCACTTCTCGTTGTGCATATTCCAACCCATACCAACAGACCACGTCGTGGTAAAGGGATCATTGATACCAAACTGAGATGCGCCATTGGAAGTGAAATTGAAGTCCATCAGATAACGCATATCATAAGAATAGTTGGCATTCAGGTAATAGCTTGCGCTACGTGTCTTGCTTTCCTTGGAGGTAGGACGACCTCCTTCGGGATATCCATTGGAGAAGTTAGGATTCCAGAATTTGTCGCTCTGATAACCTTGCGCCATAAAACCATAGTTGCGGTTGTTACGCTCAGAGAATTGCATACCACCGACTGCATTGATGGTATGCTTATTGAAGTGTATACCATAGGTCAGGTTCAGACGACCATTGTAACTCGTCTGATTGGTGCTATTATTGGTATAGCGACCTTTCTTCATAGCCTCTTTCTCGTACTCAGAAGTTTCATTAGGACTGACGAACACCTCTGCCAACGTCTTGCTCAACTGGTACTGGAAGTTACCACGGAAACGGAGTGTAGGCAAGATGCGCCATTCCATCTGGAAGTTCTCTGTCACACTATGGGCATTGGACTTATTGAAACTGTTCTGCTCAAAATCCCAAAGTGGGTTGTAGACATACTCGTATTGAGAGGACAATCCGGCATAACGATAAGAATAACGAGGCACTTCACCATCAGCAGTACGTTTCTCATGGAACGGATTCATGCGAGAGAAGCGACTGAAAGACACGGTCTCGTTATTGGAATCTGTATTGCCGATGGTGGTCTGGCTGTTGAACGAGAAGTTGTCTACACGATAGTTTAAGGTAACGTGCCCGCTAAACACATCGCGGTTAGAGTTCTTCATCACACCCATATTTTTATTATAGGTAAGACCAATACCATAACGGAAGGCAGAATCACCACCGTCTACATATACATTATGAGCATGGGAATAGGCAGTACGGAGCGGTTCATTGAGCCAATAGGTATTATAACCGCTCTTGACAAGTTTCAACTTGTCATAATACTTATCCATACCAGACTCTGAAATGATTTCCCCATCAGGTCCAAGCAATCCATATTCTCCTGCCAATTTCTCATATTCGAGTTTTTGGGCTGCATCCATCAAACGGAAATCGTGCAGGTCTGCCCAACCAACCTGGAGGCTTCCATTATAGTTGACTCTCAACTGGCCTGGTTTCGGCTTAACAGTTTCCACAACTACCACACCATTGGCGGCCTTGGAACCGTAGATTGCCGTAGAGGCTGCATCTTTCAAGATGGAGATACTCTCCACGCGGTCCATATTGAGGTCGGAAATGGTCTGCAAAGTGGTCTCAAAACCGTCAAGGATGAAGAGGGGCTGGTTGGGGTCGGTCTCGTACTCCTGTGAAAGGGTGGTGACATTCATCTTACCATTAATGGTAATGTCGGTCTTGGCATTGGGGTTTGATCCCTGCAGGTTGTTTTCTGTAATGATAATTGAGGGGTCGAGGGCGGCAAGGCTCTTGAGCACTCCCTGTGGGGCAATCTTCTTCAAGTCGTCGCCTGAGAAGGTAGCTACCGAACCGGTGAAACTCTCAATGTTGCGGGTGTAAATACCTGTCACCACGGTCTCCTGCACAGCTACTGCATCGGAAGCCATGCGGATGGTCATACGTTTGCCAGAAACCGCACGCACCTCTTGTGTCAACATTCCAATGTAAGAAACAACAAAGGTGTACTTGCCTTGTGGCAACTTGATAGTAAACTCACCGGCATTGTCGGTGGTAACTCCTACTCCCTTTTGTCCCTTTACAGTGATGTTGGCACCAGGGAGCGGTGCACCATCATCGTCGATAACAGAACCACGGTAGATCGCAGTCGCTGTGGCTTTGTTCACATTCGCAGTCTGAGCATTGGCTTCTGTAACCGCCATAGGCGAAAAAGCCAATGATAGCATACAAAGCATGTAGGCTGGAACGTGTAGCAATTTGAATCTTTCAAATTGTAGTGTCATAACTCGTAATTAAAATGTTAACTTAAATAAAATTTAGCTGCAAAAGTAATAAAAAAATTCTTCAACAGCAAACACAAGCACAACTTTTTCGCAAACCAATGTAATATTCTTAGAACTCATAAGTAACTTTTGGTTATTTTGCAACTATTTTCGCGCATATTTGCACACTTTTACAACATCAGTGTCAACGAATCTAAAATTTAATTTGCCTTAACCTTGGCAATTATTTGCTAATAAATATAAACTATTTATGCAAATCTGCGTAAGAAGACCATAATATCCAATTTGTAGAACTCAATTTCACAATAAAAATAATCATTTGGCCAAATACAGCTTTAACAAATCGTAAACAT
>JBJEAU010000088.1:0-3681 GCA_051869355.1 Prevotella sp.
TTCAGGTGAACGCAAAATAATAGTCAATGCATATTATGTTTATACTATGTTATATAAAAATGTATATTCTCTTGTTTTCTATTTACTTTTAAGTTAATACTGCATCGCTGGGCACACCATATTGCGCCACTGCGACAATTATCATTATTGTTGTTCTTACTTGTTATCATTGTCTACGCACGTTCCTCAAATCGCAGAGCCACTTCTCCAGTCACTATTGGGATGGATGCTATCGGTAGTGCCATATCGTTTATTTTACGATTCAACATGATACATTACCTTGCAAAGATAGTCAGATTTCCTGAGATTAAGTAGTGATTTGCGATTTTTCTTCGTTGAACAACTTGCGTTTCTATTTTTCAAGCAGAACTTTTAGCTAAATTGGCATTATTGGGGGCTCAGGCAAGCGTCGAGGACCTGAAACCCCAAACAGCCATCCGCCTTTTCGGTGCCTGCTTCGGCGCGAAAACCACGGTATGGCTGTCACCCCCACGGCCACCAAGGCTGTGGAGGGCAAGAGAGAGATTGTTTATAATATGCTTACTTCTTGGTGGTGATGACTACCACCCCGTTTTTGCCTTTCTCACCATAGGCTTCGATAGACTTTTGGTCCTTCAGTACGGTGACAGAAGCGATGTTGGCGGGATCCAGGTTGTCAAAAGAGGCTACTTCCTCGCCATCTACCACTACCAACGGCTTGGCATTGCCTTTCCCGGCAGGAGACGAGACGGCAAGGGTCGCCGGCTTTTTCTCCCCTTCGGCCGAGGTCGCCGTACTGCCACCCGTCAAGCGGAAAGCCACCGGGACATTAAATTTCACCCTCACGGGCTTTCCTTTCTGTTTGCCCGGTGTCCAGCGGGGCATGCTCTTCACCACCCGTACGGCTTCGTCGTCGATCAAGGGGTCTATGCTCCGCGCCACCTCAACATCGGAGATGCTTCCGTCCTTGCCCACCACAAAACTCACTACCACGCGGCCTTGGATGTTTTTGGCCATCGCCTCTTCCGGATAGCGCACGTTGGTTGCAAGATACTGCATCATCTCCTTCATGCCGCCGGGAAACTGGGGCATTTCCTCCACCACGTCATACAGTTTGTCACCCTGCTTCCCTGCCGTGGCTTCGGCCTCCGGGGTGACCGCTTTGGCTGCGGCCTGAACCTTCTTTACCGTCTTCTTGACAGGATTCTGCCATACGGCCTCCATCGACGGAATCCCCTCTGCCACAGGCGAGATCTCCCGGGCAATGCCCCGAGCCACCGTCTCGACATTACTTACTACTAACAACAATCCTGCCAAAGGCACAAAGAGCAGATACTTGGCCTTGGCCACCTCATGGGTGCGACGCTTGTTCATCATCATGATTCTCTTCTTTAAAGGTAAAACATTAAAATTGTTGACTATCGGGACCCTACGCCCCGCGTGACAGGCCAGACCCAGCAAGTGGTACTGATAGGCTTTGCGCGCGTTGCCATCAGCGAGCACTCCCTCGTCGGCCAGAAACTCCAGATTCTCCCTCACTTCGCGGCGCAGATGCCACACCAGTGGGTTCATCCAGCACAGGATGGTGTACAGTTCTATAAACAGGACATCGTACGAATGGCCCTGCGACACATGCACACGCTCATGTTGCAACACCTCGCCCAGACGCTCGTCGTCCATCAGTGAGCGATACATGAAGATCCATCGGAAAAACGAAAACGGACTGCCCTCGCCCGGCAGCACCCGCACCCGGCAGGCTCCTACCCGGCAGACCGTGGCACGCCGTGCCAATCGACAGACTGCCCCTATCTGCACCAGCATGCGTACAGCCAGCACCGCCACACCTGCCAGATAGAGACACCCTAACCCGTCTGTCCACGCTATGCCCGTGTCTGTGTGGGCATAGACGGTGATGGCCGGCAGCACCACGGCGGCGTAAGTCTCGGCCATGCTGTGCATGCCACCATCCTGCCACCATGCCGACGGCAGTGCGAGCAGCGGGATGAGCAGCGAAAGCACACAGATAGCCACAAGCGATACCCTGCGCCAGCGGAAAAAGGTGTCGCGGCCAAACAGGAGGTGGTAAAACGCATAGAGAAGCGCCACCGCCAGATTGATTTTGAGCAGATACAGCAGCATGGTCATTCTCCTTTCTCTATTTCGCGGATGATATCTTGCAGATCGTCGGGCGACAACTGTTCGTCGCGGGCAAAGAATGTGACCATCTCCTTGTACGAAGAGCGGAAATAGTCGTGTACAAAGCGGGCGAGGAACTTGCGCTTGTACTCGTTCTCGCCAATGGCGGGCGCATAGACATAACCGTTGCCTTTGCGCTGCTGGGCAACGAAGCCCTTGTTCTTGAGATTGCCCATCACCGAGGCCACCGTGGTGTAAGGCAAGGATGGCTCACCCATCTGCGCGAGCACCTCACGCACCGTACAGTTGCCCAACCGCCATACCACCTGCATGACATCCTCTTCTTGTCTGGTAAGTTTTTCCATCGTCAATACTTTATTGGTTACGGCTGCAAATCTACGAAATTTTCGTAGACCATCGTCAATGTTTCTGTTAAACAATGTAAACAAATTAATTTTTAACAATTTACGAACATTTCGTAGATAATATTTGGGATATGTTTAAGGCCTATTCATACACTATAATAATGTATGCTCTGAAAGAGTGATCACATTTTGATGAACCCACTGTGGTGCCCTCCGAGCAATATGGGGGACATATTAAAAAAATGGCACTTAGTCACCTAACCGCCATTCGTTCGCCCTTCATCGCCATGAAAAGCGTGTTTGCTTACTTTGCTTATTTTAGTGCGTAAATTTACGAAAAATAGTGATTGCGTCTCCATATCATCCGTTAAATAATGTGAAGCGATTCATCATTCCCACCCACCCCATTGTATCGTCCATTTTCCTAAAGGTGGCGTTTACGGGTCGTAAATGCCACCTTTACGACGCTAATCATGGCATTTGGCGCTGCCAAAGGATGTGAATAAGGTTTTCACCTTATTAAATAATCGCGCGCGTGGGGCAGGCTTTCACTTCTTTTTACTACTTTTGCAGCACCAACCAACAACAAACAGACATGGACATCAAGGCATTGTTTTTCGACATAGACGGCACGCTGGTCAGTTTCAAGACCCACCGCATCCCCGAATCGACCGTCCTTGCGCTCCGCGAGGCCAAAGCGCGCGGCGTGAGGGTGTATATCTCAACGGGCAGACCCATGGCCATCATCACCAATCTGGGACAGATTGAGCCACTCATCGACGGTTACATCACCACCAACGGGGCATGCTGCCTGGTGGGTGGCCGTATAATCAGCTGCAACGGGATGGAGCGTCACGACATCGATACACTCATCGCCGATGCCGATGCCCACGACTATCCTGTCATCGTGGTGGGAGAGCGCCGGTTTGTGGTACACAATGCCAAGCCCATCGTGAAACGGATCTTCGTAGACGGACTGGGCGTGACCAACATCGACTTCAGCGAGACACTGGCCGACCTGGGCGAGGAGCGCGTGCTCCAGATGACACCCTTCATCACCGTGGAGCAGCAGGAGGCACTGGCGCCGCACATGGCGCACAGCACCTTCGGCCGCTGGCATCCCGAATTTGTGGATATCACCCGCGCCGGCACCGACAAGGCCAGCGGACTGGAGGCCATGATGCGCCACGAACAGCTGGAA
>JBJEAU010000088.1:3781-9390 GCA_051869355.1 Prevotella sp.
CGGCACCGACAAGGCCAGCGGACTGGAGGCCATGATGCGCCACGAACAGCTGGAAACGGGCGAGACGATGGCCTTCGGCGACGGTGGCAACGACATCCCTATCCTCCGCCGTGCCGGAATAGGTGTGGCGATGGGCAATGCCACCGACGACGTGAAAGCGGCTGCCGACTATGTGACCCGCGACATCGACAACGATGGTGTGTACCACGCCCTGCGCCATTTTCATGTCATTTAGCCACGACAGACCCTCATGAGCTTGCGCAACCGCCATCAAAATATGGGGAACGGCAAGAAAAAAACTGCCCATCGGAGAACAAAATAAAGAAAAACATCGTATCTTTGTAGCTGTTAGGCGGCACCCCCGGTGCCACCATGCAATCTTTGGACTTATAGAAAGAAAAATATGAATACCATTAAGACAAGTAACAAAGCCATTTGCAGGGAAATACGCGACTATGTGATGATAGGTGTCGCGATGATAGCCTATGGCATCGGTTGGACCATCTTCATGCTGCCCAACAGCATTCCCACCGGCGGTGTGCCCGGTGTATCGTCCGTGATTTTTTGGGGTACAGGCATCCCTGTGCAGTTTACCTACTTCACCGTCAACTTCGTGTTGCTGCTCATCGCCCTCAAGATACTGGGCTGGCGCTTCTGCGTGAAGACCATCTATGCCGTGACGTTGCTCACAGCCCTGTTGCAGGTTTTCCAGAGTTTCACGGCCGACCAGCACCTGCTGGCCAACGACCCCTTCATGGCCAGCATCATCGGTGGCGTGTTTATGGGTAGCGGCATCGGCATCGGCTTGGCATTCAACGGATCCACAGGCGGTACGGATATCGTGGCAGCCATCATCAACAAGTACCGCGACATATCGCTGGGGCGCGTCATCATGATCGTAGACCTCATCATCATCACGTCGAGCTATGTGGTGCTGCACGATTGGGAGCGTATCATCTACGGATATGTGGCCCTCATCGTCTCGTCGCTGTGCGTGGACCAAGTGGTGAACTCGATGCGCCGGTCGGTACAGTTCTTCATCATCTCCGACAAGTACAAAGAGATCGGAGAACGTATCAACCATGACCCCCATCGCGGTGTAACGGTTGTCAATGCCCAAGGATTCTACTCCGGCAATGAGGTGAAGATGCTGTTTGTATTGGCCAAGAAGAATGAGTCGCACAAGATATTCCAGCTCATCAACGAGGTAGACCCGCACGCCTTTGTCTCCCAGAGCGCAGTCATCGGTGTCTACGGCGAGGGATTCGACCAATTCAAGGTACGCACCAAGCGTTACCAGAATTAATGGCCATAGCGCCGTCAACTGTTTTTGCCCGTTCCCCTCATGGATGACAAGGCTTATCTGCAGGATCTCATCGCCCAAGGCGAGCATCGGCAGCAAGATTTCAAGTACAAGGTGCAAGATGCCTACAAGCTGGCCATCTCGGTATCGGCATTTGCCAATACCGCGGGTGGCCGACTGCTCATCGGCGTGCGCGACGACGGCACCATAGCCGGCGTAAGCAGCGAGGAGGAAATCTATATGATGCACAAGGCCGCCTACGAGTGTTGCAGCCCTGAGTCGGACATCAGTTTCAAGACCTGCCATGCCGACGGGCGCACGGTGGTCATGGCCACCATCCCCCCGGCCACGACACGCCCTGTCTGTGCCATCGCTCCGGACGGTAGCCAGACAGCCTATATCCGTATCAAGGACGAGAACGTGGTGGCCTCGCCCGTGTTTGTGGAAATGTGGAAACAGGAGCAACGCGACGAGAACATGATGCCCTACACCGATACGGAATCGAGACTCATGGAGATGATGCGTCTCAACCCTCACGAGCCGCTGCATGTCATCTCGAAGATAGCCCACATCAAGCGTTTCCTGGTCATCAAGGTGTTGGCCCGCCTCATCCGCTACGACCTGGTCTACTGGGAGTACGACGGAGATGAGTTTCTCTTCTCGCTCAGGTAGCCCACAGGCTCCTTATCAGAGCGACAGCTCTATTGTCTTGGTATGGATATCCCTACCTGCTTATAGGGAAATCCCCTATCGCCATCTGCCTAAAACCATTACCTTTGCCGGAAAAACGAAACAAGTCATTGATATGAGAAGCAAATGGTTTATCATGATCCTGCTCTCCTGTCTGGCAATGGGAACTATTGATGCCAAGGCGCAGGATTGCAGACGCAAGCACGAATCAAGGGAACAAAGAATGTTACGTCTTAGTGACGAGAAGTTCGCCATACTATATAACAAGGTAAAGAGCACCAGTTTCGACGACCGCAAGATGGACCTCATCGAGGTGGCCAGCCTCGGAGCGTTTTATTCTTGTGAGCAGTGTGCGCTAATCATGGGTGTTTTCTCGTTCGGCAACAAACAACTTGCGGCGCTCAGACTCATGGCACCTCGCATAGTCGACCCCCATCGCGCCTATCTGATATACGAAAAACTCACTTTCCAGAGCGAGAAAGACGAGGCAGCGAGGATCATCGGTGGATGCGGGATGCGGAAATACTGAATGAAAAACAAGAATCCCCGAATCGTCATCTCATGACACTTACCTTTCAGTGAGTGTCTTCCTTGCATATTGGGTTGCCTGACTGTCTGACAATGCTTACTTTTGCAGCAAAAAAGACATGAAAGAACCAGTTATGCATTTCGACGGCCCCGTATGGCGACCGCCCTACGAGGCAACGTCACAGCTGCTTCAGGTGACGGCAGGATGCACATGGCATCGCTGCAAGTTTTGTACCCTTTATGGCAAGCTACGCTTCCGCATGTCGCCCATGTCGGAGATAGAGGATGACCTGAAGGTGGTACACCAGTTTCAACCACGCGCCCACAGGATATTCCTCACAGGTGCCAACCCCTTCGTACTGACAGCCAACCGACTGACGGACATTGCGCTGCTGATAAGGAAATATGTAGGTGAGGGACATCCTACCATCGGTTGCTTTGCACGAATAACGGACATCACAAAGAAATCGGTGGATGACTTGCGCCAGCTTCACCACTTGGGTTTCGACTATCTGACAATAGGGGTGGAGAGTGGTGATACAGATACACTGGCAAGAGTGAACAAGGGATATACATCAGAGGACATCTTGGAGCAATGCACCAAACTCGACGAGGCCGGAATACGCTATCATTTCTTCTATCTCGTGGGGCTTGCCGGCAAGGGATGCTGTGAGCGCAATGCCCATCGCTCGGCAGAGGTATTCAACAAGCTGCATCCTGTAAGCATCGGTTTTCTGTCGCTGACACTGTTTCCCGAAAGCATTCTGTTTCAGGAAATAGGAGAAGGACTATACAAGGAAGCCTCAGAGTATGAGCGCATTGACGAGATGATTTGTCTCATCGAGCATCTCACTTGCAAGACCCACATCCTTGCCCGAACGGTGAGTAATCCCATACCATTTACAGGTTCGATACCCACAGACAGGCAATTGCTGCTCAATGAATTGCGCAGTGTGAAAGAACGTCTGAGCGAGGAGCAGCTGCGAAGCTACAGAGACAGTATCGAGTCGTTGTGACGCTTGTGTAGCTGCCTGCTATGCTGTATATCCTCGAAATGCAGTTGTCCCCATTCCACTACGTAGCTTATCTCCCTCAGGAAGTCGCGGGCGAGGGGCGTGAGGGTATATTCCACGCATGGAGGCACGGAGTCGTGCGACATACGATTCACCAGCCCCTCGCCTTCGAGATAGTCGAGCGTAGAGGCAAGCATCTTCTCTGAAATATGTGGAATCGTGCGGAACAAATCGCCAAAGCGTAAGCCTTTGTCCGTCTTGTCTCCGCATGCTTCCGCTATCCTCATCATTGCCACCAATGCCCATTTTTGGCTCATCCATTCCAGCACAGGGGCGGCACGGCAGTAGTCGTAATCGAGTTTTTTCATTTTTCACATTGACTATTCTAATATACAAGCTGTCCTATTCCCTTTGTTGTCAACAGTTTTTTGAACGACAACCGTGGTCATATAAAACAAGCGCGAGGCTGCATCACATTCCAGATACAGCCTCGCGCTTGTTTTCGTTATGAATTACTCACCTTCCGGAGCCTTGTCAATCAGGTCCATAAACTGGTCGAGCTTGGGAGTGATGATGATCTGGGTGCGGCGGTTGCGCTGGCGACCCAGTTCGGTATCATTGGAAGCGATGGGGTTGTACTCACCACGGCCACCGGCCGTGAGGCGCTTGGGAGCCACACCAAAGTGGTCTTGCAGATACTGCACTACCGATGAGGCACGGAGGGCAGAGAGGTCCCAGTTGTTGCGGATATTCTTCATAGAAGTCGCCGTGGTGTTGATAGGCACATTGTCGGTATTACCCTCGATAAGCACGTCGTAATCCTTGTAGTCCATGATGATCTTGGCTATCTTGCTCAGTGTCTCCTCTGCACGCTCGTTAATCTCATACGAGCCACTCTTGTACAGCATGTTGTCAGCGAGCGAGATGTAAACCACGCCCTTGAGTACCTGCACGTCTACCTCTTTCAGCTCTTCCTTGCTGAGCGAACGTGTAAGGTTATTGGTGAGTAACATATTGAGCGAATCGCTCTTGCTCTTTACCTCTACGAGGTGGCGGATATACTGGTTGCTCTCATTGATCTGGTCTACCAGTTTCGAGATGTTGATATTGTTGGCGCTGGTGTTGGCCAAACTCTTGTCCAAGCTACCCTGCAGGGCGGCATAAGCCTGCTTCTGCTGTGCCAACTGGTCGGTGAGGCTGCTCACGCGAGCCTGTGCGGCTGCCAACTGCTCCTTGACGTTCATATAGTCACTGGTAAGCGACTTGTTCTCTGTCTGGCAGTTTCTCAGATCGGCCTGGCAGCTCTCCAAATCTTTCTTGCTGACACAGCTCGATGCCATGATGGTACCGGCCAGCAAGGTCAATGCAAAAATCTTCTTTCCTGTCATAATCGTGTTTACCTATTTTATTGTTATTCTGATGCAAAGTTATGAAAACTTATTGATATGACGGAGGTTTGGGCGGTTTTGTAAAATCGTTTTACAGTAATTTAACCAATTCTTTACGCTTATTTATCGCAGGACGGAGACGTGCCGAAAAAAACTTCCTGTTTCCCTTTGATTTGTCTTCGGCTTGCACTAACTTTGCAAAAGGACTAAAAGAATCGTGACAGATGAAACAGAAGAAACCGTCAGATACCCCCCGAGCTATCATCCGCATCCTGATGATGGCCACGCTCACCCTCTGCACACTGTCCTCATGGGCTTGGGACGAGGGTGTACCCCTCGCTTTGGCCAAGCTGCGCGCCAACCAGTTGGGCAATCTCCGTTACCAGTTGGATGTAGCCATCCCCAACGAGCGCACAGCGCCCGTCTGCGGTACGGTGGAGATAAGTTTTGAGCGCAAAGGCAATGACGACGTGACACTCGATTTCGAAGGCCGCAACGTAGACAAGACCTGTACCGTGAACGGCGTGGACACTGATACCGAATGGACACAGGGACATATCCGTATCGCGGCCTCGCTGCTGAGAGAGGGTGCCAATAGCGTGCGAATAGGCTTCACGGCAGACGACAAGGCTCTCAACCGGCACGACGACTACCTCTATACGCTCTTCGTACCGGCTTTGGCGCACA
>JBJEAU010000089.1:0-44113 GCA_051869355.1 Prevotella sp.
TGAAGTAATTTAGTAAAACAACAAGAAAAGTGTAAAGTAAAATCAGTCAAAGTCACATTCCATCACCATCAGCCGCCCAAATGCCACCTTTAGCCGCCTAATCATGGCATTTACGGGTGCTAAATGCCATGTTTAGAAATGTATAGGAAAAATATGCCTGCCAACAGACTGCAATTTACAAAAAAATACATAACTTTGCAGCAGAGTTGGTGATGCACAGATGTGCTATACCATAAGACTCAGAGATACGAGAGCGTTTTGATATTATCCAGGGACTGAAATGTGGAAGTTTCAAAAGACCAAATGGATAATGGCAATATGCTCATGTCATGGATTATTGTACCCTTTTCACATGGGGTATGATATGTCTATTGGCGTGGGCTATTGCTTGTTACCTTTGGCAAGGTCCTTCCACAACCTCAGTTCCGGTAATGGCAATAGTCCCCACGCTTTTCCCTTTTCCTCAATATGACTCCTGCCATGGGGGCTGGCAGGCATAAAGAACAATAATCGTATGAAGAAAGTAACGATTATGGTGCCATGCTACAATGAGGAGGCCTCCCTACCTTTATTGTACGACGCATTGGCCAAAATCATGGACAAACATTGTGAATACTTATGGGAGATTCTTTTAATCAATGACGGCAGTAGTGACAAGACGTTGCAGGCAATCCAACAGCTACATGCCAAAGACAAACGGATGGCCTACATCGATCTTTCCCGCAATTTTGGCAAAGAGGCTGCTATGCTTGCCGGATTTGATTACGCAAAGGGAGACTGCGTGATCATCATGGACGCAGACCTTCAGCATCCACCCTCGCAAATCCCGCAAATGCTCCAATACTGGGAAGAGGGTTATGCGGATGTTTATGCCAAACGTATCAGCAGAGGAAAGGAAAGTTGGCTCCGCAAAATTCTATCTCTCACGTTTTATCACATTTTACAAAAGACTACAAGGGTAGAGATTCTACCAAACGTGGGCGATTTCCGTTTGCTCGACCGCAAATGTATCGACGTGCTCCGCTCTCTGCGTGAATGTGAACGCTATACGAAAGGCATGTTTTGCTGGATAGGTTTCAAGAAAAAGGAAATCATGTTTGAGCAGGGCGATAGAGTTGCCGGTTCGTCCTCTTGGAACTACCTAAGTTTGCTGAATCTCGCTATCGAGGGCATCACATCCTTTACAGTGGCTCCATTGCGGATATCTACCCTATTGGGATTTATTATCTCTGCAGCTGCTTTACTTTACATGTGTTTTATTTTCGCCAAAACGCTGATATGGGGAGAATCCGTGCAGGGATTCCCTACTTTGATGATGGCCATTCTGTTTTTAGGAGGCATGCAACTGATTGCCATCGGAATCATCGGCGAATATGTCGGTCGTATCTTCAATGAGACCAAACGCCGTCCCGTATATGTCGTTGCGGAATATAAAGGAACTATCGGAGATGATACGGAAAATTCAAAAAACATTAGGTGAAATAGTACGGTTTGCTCTGGTAGGTGTTATCGCAACTGCCATCCATTATAGTATATACTGGGGATTGAGGAATTATATAGACTTCAATATAGCCTACACCGTGGGCTATATCATCAGTTTTGCCTGCAACTTTATACTCACCTCCGTATTCACATTTAAGAAAAAGGCCAATGTCAGACGTGGTATCGGATTCGGAGGTGCCCACCTTTTCAATTATCTTTTTCAGATGGCATTGCTCAATATCTTCATTCACTTTGGTGTTGACCAATCCATCGCTCCCATACCTGTCTATGCCATCGCCATTCCCATCAACTTCCTTTTAGTGAGATTAGTATTTAAAACCCAATTGTGTAAATCATCAAACACATAATTATGGAAAAGAGAAATATCTATTATGTAATTTACCTTTCTGTTATCGGATTCATTTTCTATGTCCTGAATTACTTCACCCCATTGTTGTCCGATGACTGGCATTACAACCTGATTTTCGGCACCGACACACCCATTGCGTCATTGGGTGATGTGCTGCAAAGCCAATATACGCATTACATGACACTTAACGGCCGTTTTATACCTCATCTTTTTATACAATTGTTTGACGGAATCTGGGGAAAAGCCGCGTTCAATATCGTCAACACGGTAGTGTTTGTATTATTCTTATGTTTATTGGCTGTCAACCTCAAACCCTATTATCCCTCCCGCTATACATCCACCACATTGGCTTTATGTTTGATGGTATTTTTGCTTCCTGCATTCAACAATTGTTTTCTGTGGATGAGTGGGGCTTGTAACTATTTATGGGCTGTCACCCTTATATTGGCTTTTGATTTGTTGATGCGTCGCACCACATGCCAAAAACAATGGTTGCCATTACTATGGATATTTGGCATCGTTTGCGGATGGACCAATGAAGCGATTGTCTTTAGCTTTGCCGTTGTATATCTTATTCATTACATCCCCCGCTACAAGACACTATCATATTCCCAAATATCATTGCTTTCCGGATTCTTTATAGGCACAGCAATGCTTGTGTTCTCTCCCGGTTCCATCAACAGAGCATCCGGTTATGGCAGCGCACCACGACTCATGTCTACCTTGATGCATGACACACTGTCAAGCCTGATGCACATGGACAATATACGTATTCTTCCACTACTGACCATTGCTATTATGGTGTACGCTATCATTGACAAAAACAAGGCCAAGAAATTCATCATCGACAATGCAGCTTGGCTCTGCTCCATCCTACTCACCTTTTGCTTCATTGTATGGACCAGACACGACTCAGGACATTCCCGTTTCGGCTTTGAATTCCTTTCCCTTATTATTCTCATGAGATTGATAGCATCCCTCAGATTTAGCAGGAACCTACTGCATATCATCAATTTTATCACCATAGGATTCCTGTTCGTCATCATAAATTGCTCATGGACCAACTTCCAAGAGTACAAACGCTGTGAGGCACAGATGCAGACGACCCAAACAGGAATTGTTTTAACCAATGAGAAATGGTTTCCTGACATCGTAGAAAGGATGATAGTACGGTTCACACTTGCCAATACCCGCAAATCATATAATGGGTTTATAAGCGATGAATGGATTGCAGACCATTTCCATAAAGATAAAATACAATTAATACCCGAAGCGTTGTATCATGACATTGTTGCCCATCCAGAAGATTTCGATGACTTTGACTTCAAAAAACCATATCCCATTTTCTGCAAAAAAGCACCTGCAACCGCAATAAGGAAAGTCACATATATACTTGAACCTACTGACTTTAACACCCTACCATTCTATATAAGACCCTTAGCCCACAAAATGGCTCAATACACTGTAACCTCTTCCGAAGCTAACAAATATGCAACCATCAACATAAGGGGCACTCAATACCTGTTAGTTGCCAGACATCCATTATTTGGAGACAGAATAAAGGACATTGTCATCGAGTGATTCCCATCTATCCGATTCGTATGGAATGGCTATATGCCACCTTTAGCCGCCTAATCATGGCATTTACGGGTGCTAAATGCCACGTTTGGGTGGGACGGACACGTTAAAAACGGATGGGGCGGACGGTGTTGTCGGAAAAAATGGTTAGCTTTGCACCCGATTATGGACTACAATACCTGTACTTTGGCCAACGGACTGCGCGTCATTCACCTCCCATCGCGCTCTCCCGTGCTCTACTGCGGTTACGAGATAGCCGCCGGAACCCGTCATGAGCGGCCCGGGGAGGAGGGATTGGCACACTTCTGCGAGCATGTGACCTTTAAGGGTACCGAGCGGAGGCGCTCGTGGCATATACTCAACTGCATGGAGCGCGTGGGAGGCGACCTCAACGCCTTCACCAACAAGGAAGACACCGTATTCTATACCGCTGTGCTGCACGAGCATGCCGCCCGGGCGATAGACCTGCTCACCGACATCGTGTTCCACTCTGTCTATCCACAAAGTGAAATCGACAAGGAGGTGGAGATTATCTGCGACGAGATAGAGAGCTACCACGACACGCCGGCCGAACTCATCTATGACGAGTTTGAGAACCTGATATTCAGCGGGCATCCCCTCGGCCACAACATACTCGGTACGGCCAACCGCGTGCGCAGCTTCAGACAGGCCGACGCGCTACGCTTTGCCCGTACCTATTACCGCCCGGACAACGCTGTCTTTTTCGCATACGGCGACATCGACTTCCGCCGGTTGGTGCGCATGCTGTGCCGGGCGACGGAGACCTCGCCCCTGGCTTCGGAAGACGAAGCCACACCCTCTCCATCCACCCCTCTTAAACCGATGGAATTGGCGATTTCCGAGGATTCGAAGGGGCAAACCATCGTCAGCGAGCGCCATACCCATCAGGCCCACGTCATGGTGGGCACACGCGCATACGCCTTTGGCGACAGCAGGCGCATGCCGCTCTATCTGCTCAACAACCTGCTGGGTGGCCCGGGCATGAACGCGCGCCTCAACCTGAGCCTGCGCGAGCGCAACGGACTGGTCTACACGGTCGAGAGCATGATGACCTGTTACGGGGACACCGGACTGTGGGCCACTTACTTCGGATGCGACCCCACAGACGTGGACCGATGTCTGCGGTTGGTGCGCCGCGAGCTCGACAAGCTGATGGCCAAGCCGCTCTCTGCCACCCAACTGGCGGCTGCCAAGCGCCAACTGAAAGGCCAGATAGGCGTAGCCTGTGACAATCGCGAGAGTTTCGCCCTGAGTTTTGGCAAGAGTTTTCTGCATTACGGCCAAGAGAGGGATATCGCTGCCCTCTATGCCGCCATCGACCGCATCACCCCCGACGACCTGTGGCAGGTGGCGCGCCATCTCTTCGCTCCCGACAGACTCTATACCCTCATCTACAAATAAGAAAAAACAGGATTGGAAAGCTAAATGCGGCATTTACGGGTGCTAAATGCCGCATTTGGGTGGGCTAAACGTGGCATTTAGCTCTGGCATCTGCCATCACCGTCTCGGAATAGAACTACTGCGGAGGCAAGAGGGGACGAGGATTGTAGGATGAAAATTTGGAACTTTCATAGAAAAACCTTATCTTTGTGGCAATCAAAAATATAATCTCATGAAAAAAATAACAACTTTTATCTTCTCTTTGCTGGCATGCCTCAGCGCATGGGCACAGTACCAACCCTCTGAGGAAGTCTTGCAAGCGCGTAAGGATTTCCAAGACGAGAAATTCGGCATCTTCATCCACTGGGGTGTCTACTCCATGATCGGCCACGGCGAGTGGGTCATGGACAAAGAGGCCATCAACTACAAGGAATACACACACCTGGCAGACGGATTCTACCCCTCCAAGTTCAACGCAGAGGAGTGGGTGAAAGCCTTCAAGGCTGCCGGTGCCAAATACATCACCTTCACCTCGCGCCACCACGACGGATTCTCGATGTTCAAGACGGCTACGAGCAACTACAACATCGTAGACGGCACGCCCTTTAAGCGCGACGTGCTGAAGGAACTGGCCGACGCCTGCCAGAAGCATGGCATGAAGCTGCACGTGTATTACTCGCACGCCGAGTGGAACCGTCTGGACTATCCCCAGGGATGGAGCGCCACACGCACAGGCCGTCCGCGCGACAAGGAGAACTACGACAGCTACCTGAAGTTTATGAAACAGCAGCTCACGGAAATCCTGACCAACTACGGTCCTGTACGCTGCATCTGGTTTGACGGCCACTGGGACCAGAAAAACCGCAAGAACTTCGACTGGAAGCTCGACGAGCAGTACAGCCTCATCCACCAGCTCCAGCCGGGCTGCATGGTGGCCAACAACCACCACTTCGCACCCAAACCGGGAGAAGACATACAGCTGTTTGAGCAAGACCTGCCGGGTGAGAACACCGCTGGATACTCTCCCAACAGCGAGATTGGCCGTCTGCCTTTGGAGACTTGTCTGACCATGAACAAGACTTGGGGCTACGACATCACCGACAAGAGCTACAAGAGCAATACGTACCTGATACAGAAGTTGGTGCAGGCTGCCGGCAAGAATGCCAACCTGCTGCTCAACATCGGCCCGCGTCCCGACGGACAGCTGCCCGTAGAGGCCCTGTCGAGACTCAAGGCAATGGGCGAATGGCTCGCCAAAAACGGTGAGACCGTGTACGGCACCCGTGGCGGCATCGTGGCTCCGCACGACTGGGGCGTGTCTACACAGAAGGGCAACACCCTCTACATCCATATCCTGAAATGGAAAGACCGTGGACTCTTCCTGCCCATCACAGACCGCAAGGTGGTGAAGGCACAGATGTTTGAGGGCAAGCAGCCCGTGACCGTGACACGCACCAAGACGGGTGTGATGCTCGAATTGCCGGCCGTGCCCAGCGGTGTGGACACGATTGTGGAACTGACACTTAAATAATAATTACACGATACAATGTTTGGATTAGGATTATCAGAGGTACTTGTCATTGCCCTCGTCGTCTTGCTGCTCTTCGGAGGCAAGAAAATCCCTGAATTGATGAAGGGTTTGGGCAAGGGAGTGAAGAGTTTTAAGGACGGTGTGAACGGTATAGAGGAAGGCCTGAAAGGCGAAGCCGACGACAAGCACGACCCAGCCCAATAAGGCAGGCTACGACCCCACCTGACAACCGGTCCAAAGCAACACATGAGGCCACGCCTGATGTCGCTATGAGCAAGAAGCGGCATGGGGCGTGGCCTCATACTATATAGGGTAACGATACGGATGGCTATGGGGCAAGATACTTCTTGCCATCCTTGATGACGATACCGCGGAAGCCACTGCCTACCCGCATACCGTCAAGATTGTAGGTACGCCCGTCGGCAGGAGTCTTGCCCTGGGCCTTCACGCCGTCTATGGCGGTGATGATATCGTCGATGGTGTTGCCGGTGATGCGCATCTTGCCGGTGTTGTCTACCGTCATGGTAAAGTAGATGGCACCGCCCGGCACACGAAACTTCTGCAGCTCGCCACGGTCTAACTCATCGCTCGTAGCCGAGGCACAATAGAGCTTATAGGTATGCCCATTTTGCACTACCTCCTGCAAATCCTCGTCTATACACTGCTTGGACATGGAATAACCATAGAGCTGGTCCAGATCTGTGACATCCGTCATCTTGAGTACGGTGATGTCTCCAGACCCTGCATCTTCCACACACAGGTAGAGGGCACCGTTGAAAGGCAGATAGTTGTAGTTGTAGAAGCCCTTGCTCAAATCCATGACTATCTGCTCTGTACCCTCTCCATTGGACAAGGCATAGCCCTCTGACACGAAAACAGATTCCTTACGGTCATTAGAGAGAGCGGTAGGACGGAAACCGATGGTGATGCTCTGGTATTCGGAAAACTCGTTGCCGCCACCAGCCATCAAGTCCATCGCATAATACCCATCATACAAACCCTGCCAACCCCAATTGACCGACACCAAGCCGTCGGCATCAATACCGTCCACCACAAAGGCGTGACCGCCGGCCGTCTTGTCCTGACCGGAGTAGAGGATGGGATAGCCCTTGGCCAGCTCGCCATAGACCAGTGTCTGCCATTCGTTTTGGGTATAGAACTCCCGCCAGTACTGTTTGATGGATTCCTTGGGATAACCCAAACATTCGGTAGCCGCAACGGGCGTGTCAAACGGGGACGAACCCGATGCCTCCACTCCGTAGACCATATTCAGGGCATAGCCGCAGTCACGGCAGAGGGCACCAATGTACTTCTGCTCCGCCTGTACATAAGACATCTTCTCAATATTGGTGGTGGAACCGTCTACCGAATAGTATCCATACGCCTTTTTCAGGGGATACTTGTAGGTGCCCGACACGTTGGCCGTGTGAGCGGTCTTGGTGCCTCCACTCTGGATGTAATAGGTCGCCACAAACAAGGCCGACTTCGGGAACTCGTTGAAGTTGCAAATCTGGGCCAGCGCCGTGGCTCCACAGCCCGTGACCGTTGTCTCATCGTCAATGACAGGACAATGAAAGTTGTACGGACTGTCCTGTGCCCACTTGGTAGTGACCATCGGAGCCACCACACTGTGGCTCACGGCAGGCACATCATCGGTCTGCATATCCACATCGGCAGCCTCCCCCTGCCAGGCGGCGACCTCCATCTGGCGGTTCATCTCCCCTATCCACCATTTCATGCAGCATGGCAATGGGGTTTTGCCGTCTATCACACCTGCCGTATAACCCAGCACGGCGGGGAAACGGTCGTCCTTGCTCATAATGACCGAACCGGCCTGCTGGTCGGCATAGACTACCAAGCCCCCATCCTCGAACGTGCGCACCAGCTGCAGCGACCCGCTGCTTACTCGGTTCATGGCAGCTGCCGACAGGCGGCGGGCACTGAGGCCCAACTGTCGCTTGGCAATGCTTTTCAGCTCACTCTCGCTTCGCTCTGCGGCCAATGTCATGGCTGCTGCCATACATACCGCGACCATCCATAAGATTCTCTTCATAGACGTTAGTGTTTATGTCTCACTTCTTCTCCATGATGCAGTAAAAGCGCCACCTACGTATGGGTGATACGTGGGCGACGCTTTTCATAAGGTAGCATCAATATGCTAATAGTTGGTTATTTGACGGTCTTGTTGTCAAGTACATTCTTCTTCACAGCTACTCTGACATTGCTTGTACCACTTACCACATCCAGCTTCTTGGTGCTCAGCTTCTTCACAGCAGTATTGGCCTTCAGGGCAGCCTTGGCCTGAGCGGCAGCCAGTGCACGCTTGGCAGCGGCAGCAGCCTCTCCTTTCAGTTCGAAGGTCTCCATGCCAGGAGCGGTAAAGTTACCAGCTGCACAATAGTAAATCGTATTGAATGAGAGCACACCCGTTGCCTTGTCGTAAGAACTTACGCCATACTTAGTGCTGCCTGTATAAGTGGTGACATCGCCTACATAAACGGTGCCATAGTTAGGATGCGTGTAGCCAATCTCCTGATCGTCTACCTGAATGCTTCCGTTGGCAAGCATGGTGAAGGTGAAGTTGGTGCCATTTCCCCAGTTCTCGATGCGGAATTTGGTATCATCCTGATCGCACTGGGAGAGGACAAGACCCTCGTCTACATAAGGAGAGCCATCGTCATAGGTAAACCACTGCGTATAGGTGAAGTCGCCGGTATAGAGTGGTTTGTAGGTCTTCTCGCCTGCCGGCGGCAGCACGGTGAAGGCCACCGTAAGCGTCTCCAGACGGTTGCCATCTGCATCGTAAGGAACAATCACCAGCGTGTAGTCGCCCTTGTCGTCTACGAGAACCACCTTGGTACCGCTCTCAGAGGTCGTGGTACACTCGATGTCTCCGGCAAACATGCCGTCGGCCTTGGCGGCTACCTCCTCATCGGTCAGTTCTCCGGCAAAGGCAGCATACTGTATCTTGCTCAGGTCGGCACCCAGGGTCATAGAGAAGACCTCACCCAGCAACTTGGTGCTCTGGTAAGCGCCGTTGTCCACGACACCCACTTTGTAGTCTTTCTGCACATAGCCCGGCAACTGCAAATACTCCTTACCACTTCCGAAGTAACCCAAGCTGATAAAGTAAGTTACATCGAAGGTGAAGCGGCCAGCCTCCGCGTCATAAGAGCAGGGACGATCCTCGGGAGTGATAGTTTCGCTGCCGCGGATATCCTTCCAGTAGGTATAGGTATCGGCCACGAATACATATTCGCTGTATGTACTTTGGTAATAGCCCGTGTTCTGCTTGGCGATGGCAAACATGCCCGTCTCTGTGTTCCAGTCGATAACGAGGTTGACACCATAGAACCAGTCGTAGAGCATGATCTGGCGCTTGGCGGGCTCGAGCATCGACTGGCGCATGAACGTAGGCTGAGCGTAGGTGCCGCTCATATACTGCGCATAGGTATAGGCAGGCAGGTCGCCGTCTACTATCAGCGCGTCTTCTTCATAATCGCCTGCGGCATAGGCGGCATAGGCAGCCTCCCAAGCGGCAAACTGGCCGCTGGCCATGCCGGCAATGTCCTCAGGATAGTCCCATCCCAGCGGTGCCCACTCGCTCCAAGGAGCGTACTTGATGACCACCTGCTTCTGGGCATCGCCATAGGCGCAGGTCTCAGCCATCAAGGTGAGGTCGAGGGCATAGGGATTGTCAGCCACAAGACTGCTGAACGTGAAAGTAACGGGTACCTTGGCAGTGGCCTCGCCGTCGGCGAAGGTCACTGAAGAGGGGATAGAGAAGAGCTTAGCCTCGGTCGTATCGACAGCGGTAAGGTTTACCGTGAGGCTGCCCTCGGTCTTTACGCGGCTCACTTCTATCTCCACGGTGCTCTGTCCGTCTTCCAACAGAATCTCGGAAGCGCTTTCATTGGAGAAATACACCTGCTCAGTGGTAGGCACGGCGGCCATGTCGTAGTTATCCGATGAACAGGCGGCAAGTCCCGCAACAGCCATGATGGCCATAAATGCCTTGCATATAGTTTTGTTGATTCTCATCGTTGATTCTCTTTATTTATGGCGTGGCCTGTTGCATCCACGCCATGTTGGGTTATTACTGTTAGTTTAGTATGCGCCTTCTGCGTAAACACCTTCCTTGCACTTGGAACCGTCAACAGCCAGCGTGGGGTCCGGGTTGTTCTGGTCCTGCAGCACCTTGTTGATTTCTGTCTCGTAGTCGGGAATCACCAGGTTCCAGTTGGGCTTTATTCCCTCGGCGTTGATGTAGTAGATAGTAGCCGGGGCATTGGTTCCCTTGTAGTACTGCATCACACCGGGCTTGATACGCTTGGCAGAGGGGAAGGCATTGCCCTCGCCCCAGAACTCGATACGCATCTGGTCGAGTACGGCAAGCTGCATTTCGCGCTCGTTAGTGGCACGACACTTGTAGGCACCGTCACGATACTTGGTCACCCACTGCTGCAACAGCTGTACGCCTTTGGCAAATCCCTGGGTCATACCAGCGGCCTCGGCGCGGAGCAGATACATCTCTTCGAGACGCATGATGGGCACATCCACGGCACCTCCGATAGAATAGGTCTTGTAGTCGCCCTGTGCACAGCGGAACTTGATAGAGAGATAGTCGGGCATGTCGGCGAGCCAGTCCTCATCGCGGCAAGTCTCGTAGTCGCCACGCTTACGGTCGGGATCGAGGAACCACTTGCGACGGTAGTCGTTGATACCCATCTTCTCATAGAGACTCCTGTCGATACCGGGGCAGGTGAGGGAAGAATAACCCCAATCGGCCTCGCCCGACATCCAACCTGTAAAGTTGCAGAGGTTACCCATGTTCTCGGCAGAGTAGTGGGCATACCACATCCAGCCGTTGGTAGCCGTGGCAAAAGCGCTGGTGGGATTGGTCAGTTCCTGCTTGGTCATCATGGTAGCACCGTTTGCCTCGGCAGCGGCAATGGCTTTCTCGGCATATTCGAGTGCCTTCTCATAGTTCTGGTCCCACATATAGACCTTGGCCTTAAGACCGTAGACCACAGCGAGGTTAGGGGCCGTGCGGTCCTTGCCCTTATAGCCGGTCTCGGTAAAGAGCTGCTCGGCCGTGTTGAGGTCTGAGAGGATAAACTCGGTCATGGCATCGTGTGTGGCACGCGGATTGTTGGCAGCTTCTTCCTCTGTCGTCTCCTCGGTCACGATGGGCACGGTGAGCCCGAGCACCTTGGAGCAGTCGGTGTACTTGTTGGCCACCGGCTCGAAGAGCACGGTGAGCAGGTAATAGTCGTGCGCACGATAGGCATAGGCCATAGCGGCATAGTTCTTGTCGTCGTTGATCGGCTCTTCTATCGCCTTGTAGGTCTTGATGGCATCGTTGGCACCCTTCACAAACATGTAGAGCGTACGCCAGGGCAGCCAAGAGAAGTAGCTGCTGCCTGCCATGTTGCGGTCCATGGTGTTATAGGTACGATACCAGTCGTATCCTGTGTTGGAACCCAGTGCGTACATATCGCCCATCATCTCGGTCATGGCAATCATGAACTGCGGATAGGCCATGTCGGTCTCGTGCTCCTGCTCGCCATAGACCAGGTAGCCCTGTACATACTGTGCCGACATACCGTTGACGGCACTTGAAAGGCCGGCTGCCGACATCTGATCCTCGGTGACAGTGCTGCTCTCAGGAAACGTCTCGTCGATACAGCCTGTGAGCGTCAGTGCTGCGCCCATTGCCAGAACGGCATATATTTTTCCAAATATCTTCATTGTTGTTGCTGTTAATTATGAATTTAGAACTGAACGGTTAAACCTGCTGAGATCGTTCTCATCGGTGAATAAGTAGTGGCGTTCGACGAAGCACTGTAAGACAGACGCGGGTCGAATCCCTTGCGTGCCGAGAAGTAGCATACGTTCTCACAAGCCAGGTAGAAGCGCAAGCTGGTGACATCGATCTTGCTGAGCAGCGAGGTGGGCACGGTATAGCCGAAGTTGATGTTCTCGATATTGAGGTAGTCTGACGATGTCAGGAAACGTGTAGACGAGCTTGAGCTGTACTGGTCTCCGTACTGGAATCGGGGGATGCTGCTGTTCACGTTGTCAGCTGACCACGAGTTGAGCAGGTCTTTGTGGAAATTCCAACCTGCATGGCTGCTGGTGGGCGGCGACATAAACGAAGCATAGGTGCTGTCGTAACCCTTGCCACCGAGCTGGAAAGAGCAGTGGAACGAGAGGTCGAAGCCATAGGCCCTTACCATCGTGCCGAAACCGCCCTGCCACTTGGGCACTGTGGTCTTCTCGGTCATGTAGTAGTCGGCATCATTGTACTTCTTGGTTGTCTCACGACCTGTCCAAACCTTGTCGCCATCGGCATCGAGCTTGAACGTACCATCCTCATTCATGGCGTAGGTGTTCTTCCACCACATCGGCTCTCCGGTCTCGGGATCCACACCTGCATAGTCTTTCAGACGCCAAGTATAGATAGACTGACCCTCGGCAATAAAGAAGCTGCCGCTGGTGAAACCCTTCACCTTCTCGCCACTGGCCGTATAGTAGTAGCCGTTCTTGTGCTCGTCGGCGAGTTTAGACACGCGGTTCTTGATAGAAGAGATGTTGAAGTCGAAATCCCAGTTCACATTCTTGCTCTTGAGGATGTTGACCTTCATGTCGAGCTCGACACCCGTGTTGTAGAGGTCGCCCACGTTGGCATAATAACTGGTGTAGCCGATAGAGGGAGCCACCGAGTAGGCCATGAGCATGTCGGAAGTCTTGCGGTAGTAGTACTCGATGCTACCCGACAGGCGGTTGAAGAGGTCGAACTCTACGCCGGCATTGAAGTTGGTCTGGGTCTCCCAAGTGATGTCCTTGTTACCTTTGGCCTCGAAAGCGGTACCCACCAGGTTGTTGGCATTGCTGATACCGTAGGTGTCTACATAGCGGTAAGCACCGATATTGTCGTTACCCTGCGAACCGATAGAAGCCTTGACCTTGAGCATGTCTACCCAAGAGGCATCAAACCACTTCTCCTTGGAGATGATCCAGGCACCACCCAGCGACCAGAAGTCACCCCAACGGTTGTCCGGATGGAAACGGGAAGAGGCATCGCGACGATAAGAGGCAGAACCGAAGATGCGCTGGTCGTAATCGTACTGCACGCGGCCGAAGTAACCCTCGTTGTTGTAGCGGTTCTTGTAAGAGTAAGCGCCCTTGCCGTCGATAACGGCGCCGGAGAGCTCCTTGTTGTTGTCGGAGAACATCTGCGACTTGCTGGCACCGAGGATATAGTAGCGATAGTCATAATACTCGTGACCCAACATCACGTTCAGGTTGTGCTGCTTGGCGATGGAGGTGGTATAGTTGAGTATCTGTTGGAAGTTGCGGCTCCAAGTACGGCTGTGACCTTTCTCTACCGTACCGCCCGTGGTGTCGAACTGACCGTAGTAGCGGTTGTAGACATAGGTAGAGCGTGTCTCGTCAAGGTTGAATGTACCATTGAGCGTAAGCACCAGTCCGGGCATGAAGGTGATGTCGGCAAATGCGTTGCTGTAAACGGCGTTGCCCTCGTAGTTGCGGGTGTTGAGCAGCACATCCTGCAGCGCATTGGCATCGTTGAGGAACGGACGGCTCAGACCGGCGTTCATGCCGTTACCGTAGTCCATCATCGTGATACCGTGGTCGTCTACCATGACATTCTTGTCGGCATCGCGCAGGTAGAGCGGATAGATGGGAGCGATCTGTGAAGTAAACGCCCACACGTTTCCGGTAGAGGTCGACGAACCGTTATCGCCGAGCGAATTGCCGTTGAAGCGGGCGTACGACATGTTGGCACCGGTCTTCAGCCAGCTCTTCACCTGATAGTCGCCACGCAGACGGCCAGTGAAGCGGCGGTAATCGGAGTTGTAAGAGATACCCTCGTTCTCCAGATAACCCAGAGACATATAGAATGTAGAGCGGTTAGAGGCCGCATTGATTGACACATTGTACTCCTGGCGCAGGCCGGTGCGTGTACCTTCATCCTCCCAGTTGTCGGGGGTAATCCAGTAACCGTCTACCAGACGGCCGAGTGTGGCATTGGGGTTCAGGCGGCCATCGGTACCAATGAGGTACTGGCCGGCAGGAATGGTCCAGATGTTATAGCCCAGGCCACCGTTGTCGGCCTGTGCGTTGTACAGGACAGAGTTGGCCTTCAGATAGGCTTCTGATGCGCTGGAGCCACCGTTCAGGTAATAATTGTTCAGCGCAGCAAACTGCATCTCATAGTACTGGGCAGGGCTCTCTACCACATCGTAGTGCTGCAGGGCACGGGTATTGCCACCCCACTTGGCATCGAAAGTCACCTTGGCATCCTGACCCTTCTTGGCGGTCTTGGTGGTGATGATCACCACACCGTTGGCACCACGCGCACCGTAGAGTGCAGAAGAGGCAGCATCCTTGAGTACGGTCATGCTTTCCACATCGTTAGGGTTAAGGCTGTTCATATCGCCGCTATAGGGCGCACCGTCTACGATGATGAGCGGGTCCTTGCCGGCGTTGAGCGAACTGAAACCGCGGATGCGGATGGTAGGCGACGAACCGGGACCTCCGTTAGACGAAATAAGGGTCACACCGGGCACAGAACCGGCCAAAGCAGCAGTTACATCACTGACCTGCGACTGGGCGAGCGTCTCAGAGCCCACTACCTTGGCAGAACCGGTAAAGGCCGACTTCTTGGCGGTACCAAAAGCCACCACCATCACCTCGTCGAGCATCTTGTCATCGTTTTGGAGGGCTACACGGATGGTCGGCTTCACAGCCACTTCCTGCGTCAGCATGCCCACATACGAGATACGGACCGTCTTCTTGCCTGCAGGAACCGTCAGTCTGAACTGACCGTTGGCATCGGTTACGGCACCCACTTGTGTTCCTGGTACATGGACAGTGGCACCCACGATGGGCTGGCCGTCCTCCTGAGAAACCACGGTACCTTTGACTGCAGTTTGGGCCAGTGCCATTCCCACACACAGGAACAGACCGGCCAAAATCATTGTTAGTCTTTTTTCCATAAAAATCTCTCTCTTTTGTTTGTTAAATAATATATAATGATTACATCTTCTGCATCCTTATCTATTTCAGCAACAAATCCCATAACCATTGCGTAACCGATACGCCGCTTTTAAGGGTCTTAACAAGTATAAGTGCAACCTCTCGCGGAGAGGTGTAACGCTTTTTACGTTTTTTTTATATGGTCTGCAAATTTAATGTAAATATCCAAAAGGAACAAATAAAATTATACAACCTATAAAGATATTAATGTTTATTAACATAAATGCCTTTTTTTAGAGACAAAAAGCATAAGTTAAAGTCCTTTTTGTGGTTTCAATTACCTGCAAATAAGGCTTTTGAATTTATAATTTATAAATCGCAAAATGAAAATCCGATAAAAATGAGGACGTTAAGGATTTTCGCAAAATTTTGTAAACAAACATGAAGTTCGGAAACATACCTCAAAAACTGTTAAAGGGGAAATTCGGCGATTAGGAATTGTGTATTCACATTATTATAATAGTTGTTTTGGGTATTTTCCACCACAAGGGATAAATGAGGGCACCACAAGGAACAGACAGGGGCACTACAAGGGATATCGCTCATAGAGATATGGTTTTAGCCCCCAAAAACGGCATTTGTTCACCGTACAGCATATGGAGTACGGGCGTACACCATATGCCATACGACCGTATCGCAAATGCCGTACGCCCGAATGGCAAATGCGATACGGTGAATGAATGACGTTTCGGGAACGCCAAAAGGCAACCTTAGCCCTTGCCGCTGCGACCTATCTTCTCCAAGAGCTTGCGCAGCAGTTCACGGTTGGCCTCGGCCAACTGGTTATCCTCCAACCCACGGATGTAGATCAGTGTGGTCTGTGGATTCTCGTGGCCGAGCGCCTTGGCGATGAGCGACAAATCCACATGTTGGCGGAAAGCCATGCTTGCCCAGGTGTGGCGCACCACATACGAAGTGAGGTTGGCCTGGATGCCGGCACGGCGCGCGATGCGGCGTAGGGCATGGTTGTACTGGCTCAGTCTGCGCAGATACTCGGCGTAGGCCCCGCTACCGTCGCCATTGGTCAGGATGGGAAACACCAGGTCGGAGCCCTTGGTGTGGTAACGCCCAATGATTTCGAGCATCTCCGGCTCCAGCGGCACCCGAATCTGCTGATGGGTCTTGCGGCGGTAGTAGCAGATGAATCCGTTGCGTATCTGTGACCAGCGCAAGAAAGCCACATCCACAAAAGGCATGCCCAAGCAGTAGAAGCTGAAGAGGAAGATGTCGCGGGCAAACACCATGAGCGTGCCCTTGCGGAGTCTCACGCGCATCAGCTTCCGTATGTCATCCTCGGTGATAGAACGTTTCACCGTGCGCGGTATGCCCGTATAGGCCACGGCAAAGGGTTGGGCAGATGGCGTGTAGCCATTGAGTTGCGCCACCTTATTATATAAGGAGCGCAGCGAACGCATGTAGCACGAGATGGTGCCAAGCCCGATACGGCGCATTTTGAGCCATCGTTGGTAGCCGTCTATCAGGTTGGGGGTGATGTCGGTCAGCATCAGTTCGCGCCGCTCGGCATATCTGAGCAGGGAGCGCAATGCCGTCTCATAGTTGTTGGCCGTACTGTGTCGCCCATCATTGCGGGCAGTCTCGATTTCGCGCCTTGCAGCCTGTACAAAAGACACGTGCAGAACATTTTTCTTTGTCATAATAGTTTACATTTATAAAAGTTGTTAGATGGATTGTGTTTCTGATGGGTAACATACCGTCCTACGGCATTACACCTCTCCGCGAGAGGAGCAACAGGTGCATCACCTAACCTTAAATCTGCATCATACATCCTTTTCATCAGTGTTTCAAGACTCTCAAAGCGTTACACCTCTCCGCGAGAGGTTGCACGATTACCCTTATAAAAATAAATAAAATACCCCGAAGTGCAGCAATGGCGATGATGCTGATATAATATCTTTTAAAGAAGAGAGAACTATCATATTATTATACAGTTTTAATAAAAAAGAGAGAGATTATTTATGGAAAAAAGACTAACAATGATTTTGGCCGGTCTGTTCCTGTGTGTGGGAATGGCACTGGCCCAAACTGCAGTCAAAGGTACCGTGGTTTCTCAAGATGACGGCCAGCCCATCGTGGGTGCCACTGTCAAAGTGCCAGGAACCCAAGTGGGTGCCGTAACCGATGCCAACGGTCAGTTCAGGCTGACCGTTCCTGCAGGCAAGAAGATGCTCCACGTATCGTATGTGGGCATGGAATCGCAAGACGTGGTCGTGAAAGCCAACATGCGCGTGGTGCTGAAGAACGACAGCCAGCAGCTCGACGAGGTGATGGTGGTGGCTTTCGGTACCGCCAAGAAGTCGGCCTTTACCGGTTCGGCTGCCGTGGTCGATTCTAAGGACTTGAGCAAGAAGGTGACAACCAACGTGGCCGACGCGCTGGTAGGTTCTGTACCCGGCTTGCAGCTCCGCGGACAGTCAGGACAGCCCGGCTCTTCGAGCAGCGGCATCAATATCCGTGGTATTGCCTCTATGTACGCCGGCACCGACCCGCTGGTCATCGTAGACGGTTCTCCCTATCCCGGCAACCTGTCGTCTATTCCTACAGACGATATCGAGTCGGTATCTGTCTTGAAAGATGCTGCCTCTTCTGCCCTCTATGGTGCCCGTGGTGCCGCTGGTGTGATCATCATCACCACCAAGAAAGGCCGTACCCGCGAGGCCGAGATTTCGGTAGACATGAAGTGGGGTGCCAACTCGCGCGCCATCCAGGAGTATGATGTCATCAAGGATCCGGGCCAGTACTACGAGGCTTACTACAGCCAGCTCTACAACAAGTATTTCTATGCCGACGGCATGTCGGCAGCCAATGCCAACGTGAAAGCCAATAGTACCATGCTCCAGCAGTTGGCCTACAACTGCTACACGGTGCCCGAAGGCCAGCTGCTCATCGGCGAGGACGGCAAGCTGAACCCCGCTGCCACGCTCGGACGTACCTATGAGCGCAACGGCGAGAAGTATTACATGACCGCCGACGACTGGAACGACGCCGCCTACAAGACCAGTCTGCGCCAGGAGTACAATGTCAGCGCCAAGGGTATGACCGACCGCTCTTCGTTCTACATGTCTCTGGGCTATCTGAACGAGGACGGTGTCATCGACCGAAGCAGTTATGAGCGTATCTCGGGCCGTATCAAGGCCGACTATCAGGCCAAGAAGTGGCTGAAACTGGGTGTGAACGCCCAGTATGTGAACTCGATGATGAAGTCGAACCCGAACCTGAACACCGAATTGGGCTCTACCAACCTGATGTATTTCACCTCGTCCATCGCACCTATCTATCCTATCTACGTGCGCGGGGTGGATGAGAACGGCAACATTTACATCAAGAAAGACCAGTATGGCCACGAGGCATACGACTTTGGCCGTCCGGCCGACTATGGTGTCACCCGTCCGTTCCTCTCGACCGGTAACCCGCTCGGCAGCAACCGCTACAACGACGTGAAGACCGGCTTCAACCAGATCAACGCCTCTGTCTTCGCCGACGTAATCTTCACCGACTGGCTGAAGTTCAACGCCACCAGCACCATCATCTACGGAATCAGCGATTTCACCGACTACGAGAACTGCTACGAGGGTCCGAAGGTGGGTGTAAACGGTGAGCTCACCAAGAGCAACACCTCTTCTACCCGCACCAACAACGTGCAGACGCTGGTATTCAACAAGTCGTTTGGCCAGCACAATGTGGATGCCATGCTCGGACACGAGTACTACAAGAGCAAGGGCGGCTTCCTCGCTGCCATCGCCGAGGGAGGCTTCTCTCCCGCGATAGAGGAGATCGATGCCTTCGCCTACAAGAAGGACGGTTCTTCATACACCTCTTATTACAATGTCGAGGGTTGGTTTGGCCGTGCCCAGTACAACTATGCCGAGCGCTACTTCGCCTCGCTCTCTTACCGTCGCGACGCCTCTTCACGCTTCGCCAAGGAGAACCGTTGGGGTAACTTCTGGTCTATCGGTGCTGCCTGGCTCATCAACAAGGAGAGCTTCTTCAACGCAGACTGGGTAGACGAACTCAAGCTCAAGGCTTCTGTCGGCCAGCAGGGTAACGACAATATCGCCAGCTATGCCTACATCGACATCTACAGCCTCTCCAAGGCTTCCAACACACAGATGTCGCCGACCTTCGCCCGCAAGGGTAACAAGGATATCACTTGGGAGACGACCACCAACCTGAATGTGGGTGTAGAGTTCAGCCTCTGGAAGAGCCGCCTGACAGGTAGCTTTGACTTCTATTCGAAGAAGACAGCCGACCTGCTGTTCTGGCTCTCACTGCCCGAGTCACAGGGTACCCGTGGCTACTACGGCAATATCGGCGATATCCGCAACAACGGTGTTGAACTGACACTCACCGGTGCCATCATCCGCACCAAAGACATAGACTGGACAGTAACAGCCAACCTGTCGCACAACAGCACCAAGGTGCTCAAGTTGCCTGAGCAGAAGACGGCACAGTACGGCGGCTTCAAGGAGAGCAACTCTGCCAAGAACTTCCAGTACTGGTACCGCGAGGGAGGCCCTCTCTACAATGCTTTCTTGCCCGACTATGCCGGTGTAAACGAGCAGGGTGAGGCACTCTACTGGGTAGATGCCGAGATAGACGGCAACACCACCACGCCCGGTGTACAGCCCGGTAAGAACCACGACTACACCACCACCGATGCCAGCAAGGCTTCATACTATGAGCAGGGCTCGCTGCTGCCCAAAGTGTTTGGCGGATTCTCTACCAGCTTCCGTTACAAGGGTCTCGATGTCACAGCCACCTTCGACTACCAGCTCGGCGGTAAGGTTTACGACCAGATGTATGCCACCCTCATGGCACCATGTGCTGACCCCAGCGATGCCGGTATGGCCATCCACAAGGACATCCTCAACGCATGGACTCCCAACAACACATCGAGCAACATCCCCCGCTGGCAGTATGATGACGATTACACCACCGCCAAGTCAAGCCGCTTCCTGACCAGCGCCAAGTATCTCAACTTCCAGTCGTTCACCATCGGCTATTCACTGCCCAAGGGCCTCATCCCGCTGGTGGCTAACGTCCGCTTCTACTGTGTAGGCGAGAACCTCTGCTTCTGGTCCGCACGCAAGGGACTTGACCCTCGCTACTCATACGATGGCAACGGCTATACAGGCACCTACTCGCCCACACGCAACATATCGGGTGGCATTCAGGTAACATTCTAATATAACATACAAATAAAGCAACGAATCGATATGAACAAAAGAATAATAGCAATAGCGGTTGCCGCCATCTCGATGACAGCCCTCACTGGATGTATAGAGGAGTACGAGCCGCAATCATCGACCGTCACCATCGACCAGGCAGCCGATGCGCCGGGCTCCTTCAACAACTTTGTCAACACACTCACCTCATCGCTCGGCGGCCAGTTTACCTATAGCGGCGGCAGCATGTCTGCCTACGACTTCGGTTACACCTCTTTCTTCCTGCAGCGCGACGTGATGGGACAGGACATCGCCTTGGCCGACATCAACTGGTACGGCTCTTGGTACACCTGTTCACGTGCCTTGGGTCCCCAATATGCAGTTTGCCAGTTGCCGTGGACCTATTACTATGGCTGGATCAAGAACTGTAACACCGTGATCCAGATGGCTGGTCCTGAGCCGGCCGAAGACAAGGTGACAGGAGCAGGCTTGGCTTACACATTGCGTGCCATGTTCTATCTCGACATTGTCCGCATGTACGCACCCGAGACCTATGGCAAGAACTTGGAGTCTCCCACGGTGACCAAGGTGACTGAGGACGCTTCCATCGATGCGAGCCACAATCCCCGCATGACCAACAAGGAGGCTTACGAATTTATCCTCTCCGACCTCGACAAGGCTGAGCAACTGTTGGCCGACTACCAGCGCACAGACGTGTACACGCCCGACCTGTCGGTGGTCTACGGTCTGAAGGCCCGTGCCTATCTGACCATGGAAGACTGGGCCAACGCCGAGAAGTATGCCAAACTGGCCCAGCAGGGTTACACGCTGCTTGACGAGGCTGCCTACACCAGCCGCACCAATGGCTTCAACTCGCCTAACGGTGCTTGGATGTTCGCCTACAAGTTCAACAGTGACGATCCCAATCTTCGCGATAACGACGGTGACTCTTCTTGGGCTTCTCACATGGTTATCGAAATGGATCCTGAGGCCAACGGTTGCGGTTACGCCGCCAACTACGGCTATCCGAAACTGATCGACCGCCATCTCTATGAGACCATCCCGGCTACCGACTTCCGCAAGAAAGTATTCGTAAACTTTGCCATCGACGACATGGCTTCGGTGTCTGAGAAGCTCACAGCACTCTCGGCATATTCTGACCACCCCGACTGGATCTATGGTTGCGGTTACGAGCGTACCAAATATGGCAAGGTGGGCGGTCTGGAATTGAAATTCCGTCCTGTCAACGGCAATGGCTCACAGCCCTTGGCACAGGCCGGCGCCGTATCGGTGCCCCTGATGCGCGTGGAGGAGATGAAGCTCATCGAGATCGAGGCTGCCGGTATGCAGGATCTGGCACGCGGCAAGCAGTTGCTCGAGGCTTTTGCCAAGACCCGCGACCCGCAATATGAGTACGGACAGCACAACGAGGCTTACGGCAACACCGCTACCTCCGCTTTCCAGAACGAGGTATGGTGGCAGCGCCGCGTAGAGCTCTGGGGAGAAGGCTTCGCCACCTTCGACATCAAGCGTCTGAGCAAGGGCATCATCCGCAACTACGCCGGAACCAACCACTTCGAGGGTTATCTGTGGAACTCAGACACCACGCCGCAGTGGATGACACTCTGTATCGTGGGCACCGAGGCCGACTACAACTACGACCTCGTGAACAATCCCACCCCTGTAGCACCGACTGAAGACTCTCCGCTGCATGTCTGGTAAATCCACCCAATGTATCACTCATAAAAACAGAACCAAATGAAAAGAAATATCTATAGCCTGTTAGTAGCTGTACTGGGCATGATGACGTTTGCAGCCTGTACAGAAGATGCGGGAACCACTCCCGGAAGCGACAGCCAGGCCACTGTGACCCTGTATCAGTACACCGCCGAAGACCCTTACGACTCAGACTGTGACGTGCGCGTGAGGATAGCTGCCAACAGCGCCACCACCGAGGCGTACGCCCTGGCCGAGACCGTGGCCGAGAAAGAGCAGCACGTGACCCAGCTCGGTGCTGAGGGCTACAACGACTATGTAGTGGCCAACGGCGAGAAACTTAGCGATATCCACGGCGCTTCTATCCAAGACAAAGTGTTTACCGGACTGAAAGGAGAGAATGTCATCACGGTCGTTGCCGTGGGCGGTGGCAGCAAGAAAGCCGCCGAGACTCTGTTCACCGGTATCAGCTGGACCGATGTAGCCACAGGTACCTATTACTTCAGCGTGGCCAACATCCAGCGCATCTACGCGAGCGAGGTGACCACCACCCTGCAGTACTGCGACAGCGACCCCTCTACCTACCGCTTCAAGAACCTGTTCGGCAGTGGCAAGCACCTGAAGTTTACCAAGACCAGCAGCACATATCCAGACGGTGGCGTTGTATGCCGCGTAGCAGCACAGGCAACCCCGCTCACCTTTGGCAGCTATGGCACTGTAAACGTGCGCGACGTCGCCACTTGGCAGAATGATGACAGTTTCCTCGACTGCGCTCTCTACGACGACGGCTATTTCTATGCTTGGGTACAGTACTTTGTTACCGCCGGCAACTTGGGATATGGCTACGACGAGTTCGTGCCTGCCGAATAAGCGTGGATAACGATTCCATCTTATGAAGCTATAACGCCAAAGAGGTGCATGCCCGCTATCAGGGTATGCACCTCTTGACTTTTCAGCAAAGGCATCCGTGACACTGCTCATACCTAAAGGCCATGTTTAGCCTACGCAAATGCCATGATTAGCGCGCTAATCATGGCATTTGCGTATTGGAAACGACAAGTCGGCCGGAAATGTCACATCCTGACTTTTATGTCAGGCAGGTCTTTTCCAACCACAATTGGAAGAAAGGGTCGTACACGTAATACTCCTGCTGCTCATGGACGATGAAATCTTTCTCCATCAGCGTCTTAACCGCTGAGACAACAGAACTGGCAGAAGGCAGATTGTACTTCCTGACAAACGTAGCGCCTGATATCTGCTTCACACGGCCCTCTGAAGCAATGGCCAGCAGCACATTGCGCTGCCGCTCCGACATCTGTCCCAACAGCGCTTCGTACGTATCCGACGACAGTTGCAGGTAACTGACGATGGCAGCATCCACTTGGTCGACGGTGCAGCAGCCTCCGGGCGGTGTCTTCATATAGAGTATGTTCATCATCTTCTGGATGCTGGCCGTAATGCCGAAAAAGCGGCGGTAGATGGTTTCCACGGCATCGCGCGTAATGCTCCTTGCCCCGTTCTTGGCAAACTGTGTCTCAGCAAATGCACAATACTTATCCATCGGAATCACATGGAGATTAAACAGGGTAGTGGACTGGTAAAAAGGACGCGACGGTGTCGCGAATATTTCTCCCATCAGATGGCGCTGGGAGCCGGAGAAAACGAAGTGGGCATTAGGACAACGCTGGATATAGGTACGCAACATGGCCTCTATATTGCGCTGCGCATTGTAGCGCGTAACCTGCTGAAACTCGTCGATGGCCACGAAACAACGGCGGTCGGCCGTTGCCAGATAAGTAAAAATCTCATCGAGCGTGATTTCGGGCGCAACCGTAGCACCAACCCCTATTCCCCAGACGGGATTATTGTTGATATCAAACGATATCTCTGACCTTACCGAACGCAACACCATCAGAAAACGTTCCCACGCCTTTCTTCCAAGAGGCTTGAGGGCATCGAGGATGGATTTGCCAAACACGTTGACAAAATCGGCTACGGAGTCGGTGGCATAGATATCTATAATAAAGGTATAGTAATGGCGCAGTATCTCCGGCTGCCCGAAACAGTGACGTATCAGGTCTGTCTTTCCCAATCGGCGCGGTGATATCAAGGCCACGTTATTACCGTTGACCAGCAACTCTGTCAAGGTCTTGGTCTCTTCTACTCGGTCACAGAAATATTCTGGACCGGCATAGCCACTTGTCACAAAAGGATTGTCTATCATTGTCTATCACATTTGATGGGAAAACATACACAGCTGCCAAAGGCTATAATGCCCACTCTTACAGTTAAGGTGATGCCTATCTTCTACAAAGATAGTAACTTTTATCACGATTATCAAAATTTGATAATTAAAAAATGATAAGAATTACATTCTTGACGCTCATCCCGAAGAACGCCCTGTCGGCATAGTTGCTGCCAACCCCTATGTTCTCCACAAAAAAACATGATAATTAATTACTTTTTTGTTCGTCATTTCAAAAATATTAACTATATTTGCATCGGTATAAACATATTGACAACAGCCTACTATATGACAGAACCGATTTTACCCTAACTCCTACTATTCATGAGAAAAGTCAACACTATCATTAAATCTAATCTTATCTACGTATGAAGAAAATTACGCTCTTACTTATCTTCGTGCTCACTTCGGCCACGATGATGATGGCTGCACCCCGCAGCACCCAACAGATGCTCAACGAGGCTCGCCGCGCACTGGCAGCCGCCTCACGCAACCGCACGTCTGCCCAGACACCCGCCAATGCGGGCACTCCGGAAATACTGCAACAAGAGACACAGCTCGCAGTGATCGGTTACCGCGACGGAGGTTTTGCCGTCATCGCCGTAGACGACCGGTTCAACGCCGTACTCGGCTATGCAGACGACCCCTTCGTCATCGAGAAGATGCCGCCGGCCCTCTTGTGGTGGATAGAGACCATGAACGCCTCGTTGGAGAATCTGCTTGCTGCCGGCGATGTAGCGGCCAACGAACTGCCCACAGACATGGGACTGGCCGAGACGGTAAGTCCGCTGCTCACCACGCAGTGGAACCAGGACACTCCCTACAACGACCAGTGTCCCACCTATACATCGGGCGAAACAACCAAGCACTACGTGACGGGCTGTGTGGCCACGGCAATGGCACAGGTGATGTATTACCACCGTTATCCCACCAAGGCCACGGAAGCCACCTATACCTACACTTTCTATCCCAATGGAGAAGAGAATCCGGGACAGGAGACAACGGCCGAGTTTGGAGCCCCATACGATTGGGACAACATGATCGCCAACTATGAGAAGACCACCTATACCACGGAGCAGGCCGAGGCGGTGGCCATGCTGATGTATCACTGTGGTGTAGCGGTGGATATGAACTATGCCAACAGCGGCAGCGGTTCCCACTACCTCAATGCGGCCAAGGGATTCAAGACTTACTTTGACTACAGCACCAAATTCTATAACCGTTCTTACTTCTCGACCAAGGAATGGACGCAACTGATGTACAGCGAACTGGCCGATGAGCAGCCCGTGCTCTACAGCGGTGTCAGCACTCAGGGCGGCCACGCCTTTGTCTTCGACGGCTACGATGCCGACGGCAAGGTACACGTCAACTGGGGTTGGGGCGGCTACGCTGACGGTTATTTCGATGTCGCCACGCTCAACGGTTTCAGCGGCAGTCAGACCATGCTGTTTGCCCATTCGCTGGATGACGCATCGAACGAGATACCCTATACCTCGATGTGGGGTTACCATACAAACTTTAACGTTACGGTCAGTTCCGGCACATCACTATCATTCAATGCCGTTCCTTTCATGCAAATAGACCAAGACCCATTCACAGGCGATATAGGTGTTGTGATTGAAGCAACCAACGCAACATTCAAAAAGACATGTATAACGATTCAACGTACAGATGTTCCCTATGGCAGAGGCTGGACGTACCAATTTGGCACTCCAATCAGCCTTTCAGGTTATGCTGACGGCGAATACCGTATCTATGTAGCCTCCAAAAGTGATAAAGAAGACACTTGGCAACCTTTACACGGTGCCGACAACGTGACAAGCTGCTACCTCGTGAAGAAAGAGGGCGATGTACTCACCCTGTCGAAGGAGAGTTCAGACTGGATTGTGACCGGGATTGAGGGCATTGAGATACCGCTGACCGCCACGGGCAAAGCCGACGACAAGGTACGGGTGTACAATGCGCAGGGCCAACTGGTCTATACGTCGAGCGCCGACAACTTCCGCATCGACAACATTCCTGCCCGAGGCCTGCTCATCATCCAACAGGGCAACCAGACACGTAAGATTACGAAATAAACGACCATCGCCCCTCACACGGGCATCACCCTCACGGCGCTAATCATGGCATTTAACCCTCGTAAAGGCCATGATTAGCGCCGTAATTGTGGCCTTTAGGTTCGGGAAACGACAGGTCGGCCATGAGCCGTGCCTCCTCTGCACCTGTCAAGTGACAGGAAAAATCGAGCGAGAGCAGCCCCAGAGAGTCGCACAAATTCGTTGGCGACCGCTATTTTTTGTGCCCATTCGCTTGGCACTTATCAAATTTATGTCTATCTTTGTCGCTATCATGAAGAAGACTGTATTTTTATTCCTATCCTTAGTGGCATCGCTGGCACTCAGTGCGGCGAAGACCCTGACCTCGGAGGCACTCAAACTGGTGCCCGATGGCAAAACCCTGAACACAGTGGCCTTACAGCAAGCGATTGACCAACTCTCCAAGAAGGGAGGCGGCTGTATCTCGCTCAGCGAGGGCAGATACCTCACCGGAGCCATCCAGCTCAAGAGTGGTGTAGAGCTCCATCTGGAGCGTGGTGCCGTCTTGCTCGGCAGTACCAACCCCGATGACTACTATCAGCTCCAAGTAATGGGCGACGGCGACGTGGTGCGCAAAGACAACTCGAAGTATGGACTCATCTTGGCACAAGGCGCGAAAGCCATCAAACTGACGGGCGAAGGCGTGATAGACGGCCAAGGGCAGGAGCTGGCTTTGACAATCGACTCGCTGGTCAAGGCGGGCGTAAAGGAAGATCCCAACTATAGCAAGAGGCTCCGCAGGCCCAGCGAGATCATGCGCCCGAAGCTCTTCTTCTTCTCCGAGTGCGACGGCGTGGAGATTACAGGTCTCACCCTGCGCAACAGCGCATGCTGGGGACTCTCCTTCGACCTCTGCCGCAACATGCTCTTCCAGCATCTTGACGTTTACAACCGTGCTTATTGGAACAACGACGGTATTGACCTCACCGACTGCGCCCATGTACGCATACTCGACTGCCATATCAATGCGGCAGACGATGGTGTGTGCCTGAAGAGCTACCACAAGAATGGCATCAGCGAGCATATCCTGGTCCAGAACTGCGAAATCCGTAGCTCGGCATCAGCCATCAAGTTCGGCACCGCCACATGGGGTACCTTCCGCAACATCGAGATCAAGGACAACCGTGTCATCGACACTTTCCGCTCGTGCATCGCCATCGAGAGCGTAGACGGCTCGAAGATTGACAGCGTGGTGGTCGATGGCCTCAAGGCATGGAACACGGGCAACGCCATCTTTGTCAAACTCGGCAACCGTGCGGGCAACGATGGCGGGCACATCCGCAACATTGTCATCCGCAACATGGACGTAGAACTGGCCTTTGGCCGTCCCGATACCCACTATGATATCCGTGGCCCGGAGGTAAGCTACTTCCACAATCCGTTCCCGTCGAGCATCACAGGCTGGCCGGGGCATCCCGTGGAGAATGTGCTGCTGGAAAACATCCGCATCTCGGCTCCCGGCCGGGCAGACAAGGGCATGGCTTACGTGAAGATGGCTGAGGTGCCTGAAAACGAGGACAAGTATCCCGAATTTACCATGTTTGGCGAACTGCCGGCGTGGGCTTTCTTCCTCCGCCACGTCGACGGCATCACCCTGCGCAATGTACAACTCACCCTGCGCGACAGAGACTTCCGCGAACCCATCGCCATGGAGGACGTAAAGGGATATAAGACCGAGAAACTCGCCATCGCCATGATGCAGCCTCATCACAAAGGCCAGTGCATGCAGGGCCAACCCTGCGGCCACGGCGGCCAACCGCGCATCCATCCCTATGTAAGAGAGGGCAAACCTGCCTGCAACGGTTGTCCGAGCAAGGCCGAAGGCTGCAAAAAGCATGAAGGAGGCTGCAAGCAAGCTGCTGCCGGTGCCTGTGGCCAGTGCAAGGACGGAGGCAAGGACTGTAAAAAAGCTGCCCAAGGAGCCTGCAAAGAATGCAAGAACAAGGCCGAAAGCTGCAAAAAAGCCGAGGGCTGCTGCAAGCAAGCCGCTGCTGGCGCATGCAGCCAGTGCAAACAATAAGCAGGGATGGGCACGCGCCCATCCCCCAATAGCATTTACCCATACCATTGATTCATAAAAACCATGATGATGACACCCACTTCCCATACCTTATATCATCAATGCCGGACCCTGACAGCGGGTCTCGCATTGGTACTGGCCTCTTGCCAGACCGCTCCCACACTCCAGCCCGACAACATCGATACCATCCTGAGTGAGATGACCACCGAGGAGAAAATCATGCTGGTCGTAGGTGCCGGCAACGAGGAGTTCACCGGCTATGGCAACACCAAGAAGATCGTACCCGGTGCCGCTGGCACCACAGCACCCATCCCACGGCTTGGCATCACGCCCACCGTGCTCACCGACGGTCCTGCCGGACTGCGTATCGACACGCTGCGCGAGGGCGACAGCCGACGTTATTACCACACCGGATTCCCCATCGGCACCGCATTGGCCTGTACCTGGAACACAGACCTCATGCAACAGGTGGGCGAGGCCATCGGCAACGAGGCACACGAGTACGGCCTCGACCTGATTTTTGCTCCGGGCATGAATCTGCACCGCGACCCGTTGGGCGGACGCAACTTTGAGTACTACTCCGAAGACCCCCTGCTCACCGGCAAGATGGCAGCAGCCTTTGTCAAGGGTATCCAGGCCAACGGCGTGGGCGCCACGCTCAAGCACTATGCCGTGAACAACCAAGAGACCAACCGCAAGGATGTGGACATACGCATCGCCCAACGCCCACTCCGCGAGCTCTACCTGCGCGGTTTTGAGATTGCGGTGCGCGAGGCACAGCCCTGGTCGGTGATGAGTGCCTACAACAGCATCAACGGACAGCAGTGTATGGAGAGCAGAGACCTGCTTACCACCATCCTGCGCCGCGACTGGAGATTCGACGGCATGGTAGTGAGCGACTGGGCTGCCCCCGGCTGGCGCGACTCGGGCAAAGAGATATGGGCTGGCAACGACCTGCTGGCTCCGGGCTCTGAGGAGCAACGCCAAGAAATCGCCCAAGCGCTCCGTGACGGCAAGCTCAGCGAGGCCGACCTCGACACCTGCGTGCGCCGTATGCTCCGCTTCGTCACCCGTACCCCCCGCTTCCAGCAATACGCTTTCAGCAATGCCCCCGACCTCAAGGCCCACGCCCGTCGCTCCTTGGAGGCAGCCGAAGAGGGTATCGTGCTGCTCGAAAACCGCAACCAGACACTGCCTTTGGCCGCTTCGGTGAAGCGTGTGGGCATGTTTGGCATCGCATCATACAACTTTCTGGCCGTAGGCACGGGTTCCGGCAACGTGAAGACCCCGCACACTAAGAATCTGGAGGAAGGTTTTGCGCTCGTGGGCATACAGACCAACGCCAAGGTGGCCGAGCGCTACCGCAAGGTAATCGCCGACTCGCTGGCGCGCCGCTCCAACGACCCGTTGGGCTACGAGGCGATGCCCGAGATAGCCATCGACGATGCAGACATCACAGCCAGTGCCGAGGTAGACGATGCGGCCATCATCACGATAGGCCGCAGCTGTGGCGAGGGAGCAGACCGCCGTGCAGACACGCAGTACAGGCTCTCCCAACTGGAGACCGAGGTGGTGGAGAAGGTCTGCAGCGCCTTCCATGCCAAGCACAAGCCCGTGGTGGTGGTGCTCAACGTGTCGGGCGTGGTCGAGGTGGCATCGTGGCGTACCCAACCCGATGCCGTAGTGCTCTCGTGGCTGTTGGGACAGGAGGGTGGCGAGGCCGTCTGCCGCATGCTCAAGGGCGAGGTTTGCCCGTCGGGCCGGTTGAGCATGACTTTCCCCGTGGCCTATGAAGACTGCAACACGCACGACAATTTCCCCTACAACTTCCACGGCCCCAAGGCCATCGGCAACTATACCAAGATACCGCGCAACCCTGCCATCAAGAACGTGCATTACACCGATTACAAAGAGGGAATCTACGTGGGCTACCGCTATTTCGACACTTACGGCCGCCCCGTGAGCTATCCCTTCGGCTACGGACTCAGCTACACCCAGTTCGGCTACACCGACGCACAGTGCAAGACCCTGCCCGAGGGAGGCTACGAGGTGAGCGTGCGCGTAACCAACACGGGCCGCTGCGCCGGCAAGGAAGTGGTGCAGCTCTACGCTCCGGTACGCGACCTGAAACACCAGCTTATCGGATTCGGGAAGACGCGCACGCTGAAACCGGGCGAGGCCGAGACGCTGCGCATCCGCTTCACCCCGCGCGACCTGTCATACTTTGATGAGGCGCAAAACGCATGGGTGCTCGCCGCCGGCGACTATCGCATCGAGGTGGCCACCCACTCGCGCGATGCCAAGGCACACACCACGCTGCACATTGAGGCAGATAAGGTACTGGAAAAGGTGGCCGGCAAACTGTAACCGCCTATCCCGCCACTGCCAACATAGGCAGACAACCATCGTCCCCGATGCGCTGCTTGCATTCCCCTGTTATCTGTCGGGAATGTAAGAAAGGCATCGGGGATTGCTATATGTGGCATTTAGACCGGCTAAAGGTGGCATTTACGAGGGCTAAATGCCACCTTTAGCTTTTTGTAGGTATCGTAGCCTGACTACGGCCGTAACCGTTCTGTAACCTGATTGACGCTTCATTTTAATGCCGCTGTTACCTCCTTGTAATGTGGGTGACGTACCTTTGCTGGCGAAAACCAAGTATTAAAAAAATGGATATTACTTACAGTCTGAAGAGCGCCATGCGCAACGGGCTGCTGGTCATGCTGACGATAGCAGCCACCCTCTTTACAAGCACCACCGCCCTCGCCCAAAACCCGGAGCAATGGAAAGCCATGCGGGGAGACGTAACCCTGTTTCTGGCCAACGACTTGGGGCGCAACGGATATTACGAACAGAAACCTATCGCTGAACTGATGGGCACTATGGCCGACCAACTGGGGCCGGAAGCGGTCCTCGCCTTGGGCGACGTACATCACTTTGAGGGCGTACAGTCTACAGCCGACCCTCTGTGGATGACCAACTATGAACTCATCTACACCCATCCCGAACTGATGATTGCCTGGTTGCCCGTATTGGGTAACCACGAGTATCGCGGCAATACCCAGGCGGTGCTCGACTATAGCCATGTGTCGCGCAGATGGCAGATGGAGAGCCGCTATTACAGCAGGGTGTTTGCCGATGAAGAGCACCAAGTGAGCGTGCGTGTGGTGTTTATCGACACCACCCCTATGATCGACCGCTACCATCACAGCGACACCTATCCCGACGTGGACGGTCAGGACGTGGAGGCACAACTCGCATGGATAGACCAGACACTGTGCGATGCGCAGGAAGACTGGGTGGTGGTGGTGGGACACCATCCCATGTATGCACAGACCAAGAAAGACGTGATAGAGCAGGACGACATGCAGCGCAGGCTGCTGCCCATCCTCAACAAACACAAGCAAAAGGTAGCCATGTATGTGTGTGGACATATCCACAACTTCCAGCATATCCGCCGCGGCAACGACGGTATCGACTATGTGGTCAACTCGTCGGCCTCGCTGGCACGCAAGGTGAGCGAGACGACAGGCACCGTCTACTGCTCGCCGTCCGAGGGATTCTCGGTGCTGTCGGCCACCAAGCAGCAGTTGTGCCTGTACATGATCGACAAGGCCGGCAACACACTGCACCGTATTGAAAGAACCCGATAAGAGCAACCTGACAAGTGACAGACTTCATGAGAACGGGATGGATTATGGCCCTGCTCCTGCTGATGGCAGTCGGGGCGGAAGCAAGAATCGTGAAAGGCAAAATCAAGGATGTGGCCTCGGGAGAGGAAATCATCGGTGCCTCTATCATCATCAAGAATGTGGCCGGCAAAGGCACAGCCACCGGATTGGACGGCAGTTTCCAACTCTCGCTCCAGCGTTTCCCCTGCACGCTGGTGTGCAGCTATCTGGGCTATAAGACCAAGGAGGTGGTGGTGAACCACAACGACGACAACCTGAACATAGACCTGGAGGCCGATGCCGTGGCCCTGGGCGAGGTGGAGATTGTGGCCGAGAACACAGGTTGCTCCGAAATAGGTGCCAGGGTAATGGAGCGCAACGCCATGAATGTAATCAACATCATGAGTGCCAAGGCGATCGAACTGTCGCCCGACTTGACCGTGGCCAATGTCATCCAGCGCATGAGTGGCGTGACGATGGAGCGCAACAGTTCTGGCGAAGGGCAGTACGCCATCCTCCGTGGCATGGACAAGCGTTACAACTATACGCTCGTAAACGGCCTGAAGATTCCCAGTCCTGACAACAAGAACCGGTTTGTGCCGCTCGATATCTTTCCGTCGGAACTGCTCGACCGACTGGAGGTGACCAAGTCGCTCACCGCCGACATGGAGGGCGACGGCGTGGGTGGCGCTATCAACATGGTGATGAAGGATGCTCCCACCCAGCGCATGCTTACCCTGAATGTGCAGACCGGTTACAGCGCCCATTACTTCGACAACGATTTCCAGTCTTTCGCCCACGGCGACATCGTCGGCAAAAGTCCCAACGAACGATTCGGCTCAGCCTATCCTACGGATGAGACCGACTTCTCATCGGCCAACCTGCACGTGAAATCGCGCAAACCGCTGCCCGACATTGCCGCAGGGTTCGCCTATGGAGACCGATTCTTCGGCGACCATCTGGGACTGATAGCCGCGCTGAGTTTCCGCAACAGCAACAAGGGCAAGACCAGCGACATGTACGACTCCACCGCCGACAACGACGGGGTACAGCGTATCACCAACAGATATTTCTCTGAGAACCAGACCCGTATCGGTGCACACCTGAAACTGGACTATTACATCACCCAGCAGCATAAGATTGCGCTCTACGGCGGCTACATGGACTTCCGCAATGCACAGGTGCGTGACGCTTTCAGCGAACTCGACGAGACCATCCGCCTGCGCTGGCAGCAGCAGTGCATCGCCAACGCCTCGCTCTTGGGCGAGCACAAGTTCCTGAGCGGCGACCGTCTGACCCTGAAGTGGGGTGCCAACGTGGCCGAAGCCCGTCAGAAGACACCGGACAATGCCCAGATACAACTGAACCACAACACGGAGGGCACATCGGTATGGGTCAACAAAAACGTGGGGGCCATACGCCGGTGGGAGCACAACTCCGACCGCGACCTGGCAGGCCATCTGGACCTCGATTACAGACTGGCGCTGGGCAACCATACGCTCAACATCGCCGCCGGAGGACTCTACCGCGACAAGCAACGACACAGCTATTACCATGAATATACCTTCCAACCCTACGACGACAGCAAGGAGTCGGCATACGACCAGTTTAAGGGCATCGATTGGGAAAATTACGACGACATCAGCTTCCGTCTGAAGAGCTACAGCCTCACCGACCCGATGAACTATGACGCGACGGAGCAGATAGGTGCCGGCTATGGCAAACTGACGTGGTCGGCGGGCCGATGGCAGATCGTAGCAGGGCTGCGGGCAGAGCATACCCGACAGGGATACACGCTGCTCTATGCCACAGAGGGTGCCGCCAACAACGGCGAACAATCCTATACAGACCTGTTGGCCGACGCGCACGTCAAGTGGACCATCCACCACAATGCCAACCTGCGCTTGTCGTACTACAAGGCCATCAACCGGCCGAGCTTCTTTGAGATTGTACCTTACCACATCATCAACGAGGACTACAATGAGTGCGGCAACCCGAATCTGGAGCACACCGTGGCACACAACTTTGACCTCCGCTATGAGTATTATCCCCAACAGAGCGAGCAAGTGATGGTCTGCGTATTCTACAAAGACATCCACGACCCGATAGAGTACGGAATGACGGCCATAGGACAAGAGACTTTCTACATGCCCGGCAACTATGGCAACGCATCCAACTGGGGTGTGGAGGTGGACGTGATGAAATACTTCAACAGGTTGGGGATCAAGGCCAACTATACCTATACACACTCGAAGATTACCACCGCCAAACTGCGCGAACTGACGGCAGCAGACGGCAGCATCTATACAGCCTACGCCGACCAGAGCCGCCCGCTCTTCGGACAGGCAGCCCATGTCTTCAACGCTTCCCTGCTCTACAAGGATGCCAAGCGGGGCTGGGATGCCCAAGTGGCCTGCTCCTATACCGGCAAACGTATCGCAGTCATCGACAGATTCTACGAAAACGACCGTTGGGACGCACCGCTGTGGCAGCTCGATGCCAGCGCCGAGAAGAAGTTCAAGGCCGGCTGGAGCGTATTTGTCAAGGCGCAGAACCTGCTCAACTCCTCCCTGATACGCTACTATAACGCCAACGACCGCAATGCCAATCTGCCTAACGTGCGCAGACACGACGGCGGCGTGGTGGAGCGCGAAGAGAAAAACGGAGTGAGCTTGACAGCAGGCATAAGATGGAAACTATAAACCAGATAGATAACTTATCGTAACAATGATGAAAACAATGATGAGACTATGGATGCTGATGGCCATTGCCATCGCATCTGCGACAACGCTGACCGCATGCAGCGATGATGATGACGACACAACGGTGGAACTGAGCAAGTTTACCATCGACCCGACAGCCACGACCCTCACACCGGGAGAGACGCTGAACGTGAACGCACAGTTTTTCCCGGAAGCCATCACCGACAAGACGGTCGTATGGACTTCTTCTGACGACGAGGTGGCTACGGTCGCCAACGGCGTGGTGACCGCCGTGAAGCCCGGAACAGCCACCATCACTGCCACGCCGGCCGCCAATCCCTCCCTGGCCAAGATTCTCACAGTGACCGTGACCAACAAGGCATTGTCTGTATCGGGCGAGGTTTCAGGCACATGGGAAGCTTACACCACCGTGACCGTGACGGGCCAGATCAAGGTGCCGGCCGGCAAGAGCCTGACGATTGAGGAAGGCGTGGAGGTCATCTTCAACTCATCCGACGGCAACGGCACGGGTATCGAGTTCTCCGTAGACGGCAATATCTACTGCCAAGGTACGGAAGAGGCTCCCATCCTCTTCTCGGTGCCGGCTTCAGAGCGCTCGTATGCCAACGTGACCAACTGCAAGAACCTCTGGGGAGGCTTCATGCTCAACAATAGCGCAGCCAATGCCGAAGCGCTGTTCACACACTGCACCATCGAGTACGCAGGATGCGCCATGACAGAGACATCGCCGTCGGTCATCGCCGGTATCTATACCGCCGGAGAGGACTATGGTGTGCAAATCACGACCGGTCCGCAGTTCAAAGGGTCGCTGGTAGTCACCGACTGTGTGATACGCAATGGCTTTGCAGACGGAATCTACATGCAGGGCGGCAAGGGTATCATCACGCACAACGTCTTCGCTGGCAATGGCGCCACCGGAGGCGAGGCCGTGAATGTGAAGGCTGGCACCAGCACGGTAGTGGCCTACAATGTCATGTACAGTCCCAACACCAACGGACTGAAACTGTCAAGTTCGGGACAGGATGATGCTGCCGGCCGCGGACAGGCAAAGTGTGTGGCTTACAACAATACCATCATCAACGCCGGCTGGCGTAGAGACGGTGCCAAGGGCGGTTGCATCTACGTGGAGAAGAATATCCTTGCGAATGTCTTCAACAATCTGATGGTCAACTGTAAGTATCGTGCCCAAGCACCGAAGTGGGGTACGCCGGGCGTGGCCGACGGCTGCGACGACAAGTCGGTGATAGACTACAACTGCTATGCGGCCAGCAGCATCGTCAGCACACTGCAACAGGATATCGACGGGGGCACCACCGTACCCTATGCCAACTACGTGAGCAACAAGAACTACGCCGACGCTGTGGATGCCCACAGCCAGATAGCCAAAGGTGCCAACGACCTGGGCGTGAAGTTCGCCAACTACGCCCTCGATACCAACAAACTGGACAATCCTTCGTATGACGAGGCATGGGACTTCACCGCTACCGCGCTGCCAAGCGGCGCTTCCGACGGCAGTGGTCTCACCAGCATCGTGCAATCGTCGCTCACAGTGGGCGGAAAGACCTACACAGCAGACGCACCGCAAGCATTTTTCGGTGCCAAGAAATAAGGTGCCATCAACCGATGGACACATCTCTCACGAGGAGCAGTTGCCTATAGCACCGCTCCTCGTGCTTTGTTTTACCAACCTGTACCCGATTGAAAATCGCACCGAGCACCAAAAAATATCACAGATTATCGCCGATGTTTGCATAAGTTGTCGTACTTTTGCACCCACACGGCAGCGGTAGCACCCAGCAGGGCCACAGCCTACTGCCATTATCCTTCTCACACATGATGCGTAACCCATTGTCACCCTATATCCAACAACTGCCCGTGGGCGCCATTGCCTCACAGGTCAACCAGTCGCTGTCTGCTCATCCCCGATTGGTGGTCACCGCACCGCCGGGAGCAGGCAAGTCTACCCTACTCCCGCTCACCATCCTGCAAGGCATGGCCGGGGGCAAGTTGCTGATGCTCGAGCCGCGCCGTCTGGCCGCCCGACAGATAGCCGAGCGCATGGCCACGATGCTGGGAGAGAGCGTGGGCGAGACGGTGGGTTACCGGGTGCGCTTCGACACCAAGGTCTCTGACCGTACACGCATCGAAGTGCTCACTGAGGGCATACTGAGCCGCATGCTGATAGCCGACCCCACCTTGGAGGGTGTGACAACGGTCATCTTCGACGAGTTCCACGAGCGCAGCCTCGCCTCCGACACCGCCTTTGCCCTCACCCTCGAAGCCCAACAGGTGATACGCCCCGACCTACGCATCGTGGTGATGTCGGCCACCATCGACACCACCGCCCTCTGCCAAGCTCTCGACGCGCCACTACTCGAAAGCGAGGGACGGATGTTTCCCGTGGAAATCATCCACGGAGACGAAGCCGACGTACGCAACTGTGCCACGCAAGTGGCCACGGCTGTCCGCAAGGCGCACCGCATGCACCCGGGCGACATCCTGGCCTTCCTTCCCGGACAGGCAGAAATCATGAAATGCCGCGAAGCACTGGCCGACACACTCGGCGACACGGCCATCTGCCCCCTCTACGGCATGCTCCCACCCCAAGCCCAGCGGCAAGCCATCCTCCCGTCGCCGCCGGGACAGCGCAAGGTGGTGCTCGCCACGCCCGTGGCCGAGACTTCGGTCACCATAGAGGGCGTACGCACGGTAATCGATGCGGGATTCTGCCGCAAGATGGTGTACGATGCGCGCAACGGACTGAGCCATCTGGAGACGGTGCGTATCTCTGCCGACATGGCCAGACAGCGTAGCGGACGGGCAGGCCGCGTATGCGAGGGTGTATGTTACCGACTGTGGAGCAAGGCTACCGAACTGCGGATGGACGACTGCCGACAGCCCGAAATCTGCGAGGCCGACTTGGCTCCGATGCTCCTCGACATCGCCGCGTGGGGCGAACCCGACGTGTACCGGTTGCCATGGCTCACGCCTCCACCGCAAGCGCATGTGGCACAGGCTCGCCAACTGCTCTCCATGCTCGGGGCCGTGACGGCCGAGGGAGCCATCACCACCCACGGACGGCTGCTCGCCCGATGGCCGTGCCATCCACGCATCGCACAGATGCTGACCCGGGCGGAGACACCATCGCTCAAGGCGCTGGCGGCCGACATCGCCGCCCTGTTAGAAGAGAAGAATGTGCTCGACGACATACACGATGCCGACATCAACACCCGCATCGCCCTGCTCCGCGACGGCCGCCGTAGGCACCAAGCAGGCCGATGGAGCGGCATAGAGCGCGTGGCCAAGCAGTACAGGGACATGGCGCGCGTGGCAGAAGACAACACCCTCCCCGACCCACACGTCACGGGCGAGCTCATTGCCGCTGCCTATCCCGAGCGGATCGCCATGCTGCGTGCCGATGGCGGCTATCGGTTGGCAAGCGGTGAGACGGTGGCCCTCGACAGTGGCGACGACCTGTGCAGTTGCCGATTCCTGGCCGTGGCATCGGTCGGCACCCGCATCTTCCTGGCCGCCCCGCTCGCCGAAGAGACCGTAGGCGACATGGCCCAATGGCGGCCCAGCGTGTTTTGGGACAGCAAACAGTTGCGGGTAGTGGCCCGAAACGAACTGCGATTGGGTGCGCTGCTGATCGATACCCGCCCGCTGGCGGCCGAGGAGGCGAGCGAAGAGGCGACAAGGGTCATCTGCGAGGCCGCCAAAAAGGATGGTGCCAGCATGTTTACGCTCGATACCGCCGTGCAGCGCATGCAGCAGCGTATCGCCACCGTGGCCGAGTGGCACCCAGAGATGGCACTGCCCGACGTGTCGACCCCCGCACTGATGGCAAGGGCGGCCGAGTGGCTGCCACTCTACTGCAACAGGGGCACCACGGCAGCCGACACGAAGCGGATAGATATGAGCGAGGTGATATGGGGGCTCCTGGACTACGCCCAACAGACGGCTGTGGACCGCATCGCCCCCACACACATCACAGTGCCCACAGGCAGCCGCATCAGGATAGACTACAGGGTGGGCGCAGAGGCTCCTGTGCTGAGCGTACGCCTACAAGAGTGTTTCGGCATGACCGAAACGCCGCGGGTGGACGACGGCAAGCGGCCGGTCTTGATGGAACTGCTGTCGCCGGGATTCAAACCCGTGCAGCTGACGCAAGACTTGCACAGTTTCTGGCTGTCCACCTACTTCGATGTACGAAAAGAACTGCGCCGGAGGTATCCCAAACACCACTGGCCGGACCATCCGCTGGAAGCAGAGGCCGTAAAGGGCGTAGCTAAACGTGGCAAATAAAATCGTAAAGGTGGCATTTAGCAGGTCTAAATGCCACCTTTACGAATAGGATATGCCATCATGGGGGATTTCAAGAAACGGCAAAGGCTGTCAGAGGAGCCCCTGCACCTTCAGTTCTTCGGCCACTTCGCACAGTTCTTGGTACCATTCGGCTCCGAAGCGGCGGGTCAGCGGACCGGCCAAGAACTTATACAGCGGCAGATCGAGCTGCTTGCCTTTCTCGACAGCACACTGGCAGATGCGCCAACGATGATAGTTGAGCCCTACGCTGCCATCGGGAAACTGTTTTTCACGGATGGGATAAAGGGCACAAGAGATGGGTTTGGCGAAGCGAGTCTTCCCGGCGCGGTAGGCACGCTCCAGCGCACAGAGGCAGCAACCGCCCTCGTAGCAGGTAAACACACAGTCCTTACCACCCACGATGCTCGTCACCAAGTCGGCCTCGGGGTCTACATAGGCCACGCCCTGCCGGTCTATCACCGCCTGGGCCGAAGCCGTGAGATCACCCCACACGGTATCGAGCGCCTCCTCTATCTCGCCGATCTCATCGAGCGTCACGGGAGCACCCGCATCGCCCTCGATACAGCAGGCACCTCCGCAGGCATCAAGGTCACAACAGAATTTTACCGTAAAAATGTCGGGAGAAACCAAGACGTTTCCCACCTGAAGAATATGCAGTTCCATGTCTATATGCTATTGATTGGATATACTTTTGATGACGGAAAATCTGTGTGGGGCTACCACACGATGGGTGCCATGCCATGCTCGGAGAGGTAAGCGTTGCAAAGCGAGAAATGGTGGTTGCCAAACCATCCCCCGCGATTGGCCGAAAGGGGCGAGGGGTGCACCGATTCAAGTACCAAGTGGCGCGAGCGGTCGATGAATGCGGCCTTGGAACGGGCATAACCGCCCCAAAGGATGAAGACCAGATGGTCGCGGTGGGCGTTGAGTGCCGCAATGGCCGCATCGGTAAAGGTCTCCCACCCACGGCGCTGATGGCTTCCGGCCTGATGGGCACGCACCGTGAGGGTGGCATTGAGCAGCAGCACGCCCTGCTTGGCCCACCGCGTCAGGTCGCCATCGGCCGGCATCGGGGTTCCGATGTCCGAGGCTATTTCCTTGAAGATGTTGACAAGCGAGGGGGGCATCATGACCCCACTGGGCACGGAGAAACTGAGTCCCATGGCCTGTCCCTGCTCGTGATACGGGTCTTGCCCAATGATCACCACCTTGACAGCGTCGAAGGGACATAGGTTGAAGGCGTTGAAGATAAGCTGTCCCGGTGGGAAACAGCTTGTCTGCCGATACTCTGACCGCACAAAGTCGGTGAGAGCGGCAAAATAAGGTTTGTCAAACTCAGCTCCAAGATGCTGTCGCCAACTGTCTTCAATCTTCACATTCATGATTGTACCATCTTTTAATTTCGTCTACAAAGATAGTGCAAGCCGAAGACAATAAAAAGGAAAAAACAAAGTTTTTTGCGATTATTATTGTTGAGGCGAAGCCTATTTTATAAAAAGATAGTGCAAGCCGAAGACAATAAAAAGGAAAAAACAAAGTTTTTTGCGATTATTATTGTTGAGGCGAAGCCTGTCTCCCCTCCAGTTCCCTCACTGCGGCATTGTCAGAGTGCACAAGCCAATACCGCCGTCCTTGTTCACACGAGGACGGCGGCGATTCTACTAATATCAAAGAGAGAGATAAAACTCTATTGTCGCAGAAGCGGGTAGGTCAATGCCGACGGCTTCTGGCTTTTCATGGTAGAAGAATTAATTTCGATGTCATTGAGAATCACGGCAGCCGGATAGATGATGGAATGACTATATTCCAAAACGGCGTTGGAGACATTCTCCTTGTCGGAGATGGCTACAAACTTCTTCAACTGGCTCTTTGTGGGTAGGGCGATGCCGTTGGTCTTTACCAGCGTCTGCTCACCCGTCTTCACATTTACTTTATAGACACGCAACGAAAGATAGTTCTCGGGCGTTGTGATGATGTAGGCATAGTCTTTCTTTGCCTTCTTGGCGGCCTTCAACAGCAGTTTCATCATGTTCTCGTCCTTATCGGCACCGTCGGCCTTGATGTGGAGCGTTCCCACTCCCAACATAGGCAATGCCTGCGCCGGCTTGTTGGCAAACCTCGCACTTGCGGTGCTCTTCTCGGCATACTGTGCAGGAGTCTTCCTGTTGAGCATCATCTTGAACACGCCCTTATCGACGATGGTCATCACCGGCTCTGGTGTAAAACCGTCGGCATCCATGGCATAGTGGCCAAAGAGCTTCGTGCCGTTGTATTCCTTGCGGTCGGTGTAGTTAAGGATGGAGATGCGCTCGTCCATCATGCTCTTGCCTATTTTCTGTCCGAGCGACTTAGGGTCTTCCTGTAAAGACTGCACGGCATAGAACTGTCCGGCGGTGAGATAGTTGCTGGTGAACACCTGCTTGGCAGCCTCGTCGCCAAAGAGCACAGGACCCTTATACTCGTCTTCCATCTTGGGAGCATTGCGTGTGGCCATGCAGTCGTCGGCAAACTTACGCACCTTTTCCTTCAGCACGTCGAGCGATGGAATGTCGGCGGGCGACGAGAAGCAAAGACTAAACTCGTCGGCCAGCTTGACGTGTTCGTCGTCCTCAAACTCTGCCTTCACCGTCATCTTAACGTAGTTGTGAGGCTGCTTGATGTTTACGTCCTCGGTGGTGGAAAGATAAGTGTCGCTCTTGGCACCCGTTATTCTCACCGTAGCGTTCTGCAGTTGCTTGTAGTCGTTGAAGATGGCTGACAGCTCCTTGGCGACATGCTTCAGCTCGGGCATGTCGATGGTATAGTCATTTTCATTCTCCTCAATATATGTGCAAGGAGCCGAACGCTGCAGGTCGGGTATGCGCTCCAAGGCGGCGGGCAGCTGATACTGGCTCAGTATCGACTGCTTCTGGGCCATCATGCCAATGGCGTTCTTATACAGTACGTCGCTGATGTTCCAGAACTCACGTCGGAGCGTGGGATAGTTAAGTTCTTTGCATGTAGCATTTCCCATAATGAGCGGACGCCCGGGGAAGTCGCTTGTGCGCTTGAAATTGCCGAGCAGCAGATGGCCAGTCAAGTTGGTATGCCCAGGAACAAACTGTTCGGTAGATATGCCGCCATACTCACCCACGATGTCGAACGACGAGTAGTGGGTGGTGGTGTAAGCCGCCCAGAAAGGTGCCTCGCTGCCCTGTACGTGCAGTTCCTCGCGAGTACGCTTCAGTTCGTCCTTCATGGCAGTGAACACCGCGTCGTTGCCTTTCAGCTCCTTCTTTTCGGAGAACGAGGGCGCCGTCAGTATGTTGGGAGTAGCATTGGCCTTAGGGCTGCGCTGAGTTTCTATCTGGCTGACAAACACCGACGGAGAGGCTGTGGTGACGGGAACCCATCCAGACTCAGCTCCACACGAGCCGGTGAACACGGCAGAGTCGTTGCCACCTGCCACAATGTGGGAAAACATCGACAGGGGAGTGCCTATCAAATCGACACCACGCACAAGCTCGTCGGGCCGTCCGTCGGGGAATACGCGAAAGACCTCCACGGGAGTGACGTTGAAGGAGTTGATGCTGTTTCCCTCGCCGGTGAAGGTAAAGCCGCTTGTCACTGTCTTGAAGTAATAGCCGTAGTCCTTGCCCTGCTTCTTCACCTCGGCAATGAGCATCTCGCGGAGCTGTGCCTCGGTGTATGGCTTGGATGTCTCGATGATGAGGTTTGACTGTCGGCTGACGGGGTCGTTAGCGCCAGAGGCGCGTCCATGGCCGTTGCTCTCGGGGAATCCGTCGAGCGGCACGCGGCTCATGAGGAAGTTCGTAAGCACACCGTTCACCACGTTGTCAACACGGCGCGACTTCACGCCCTCGCTGTCATAGACGTAGTGTCCGTTCATGTCGGTGCCGGCATACTGCTCGAGTGTAGGGTCGCAATACACCTGGAAAGCCTCGGGCAGCACATCCTTGCCCACCATGTTCTTGAAGGTCTCGCCGCCCTTCTTCAGGCGGTGACCTTCGAGGCGATGACCGAATATCTCATGGAAGAACACGCCGCTGGCAGGACCTGAGAGTATTGCAGGGCCAGTGTAGGGATTAGCCACGGGGGCAGCCCTCAGTGCCTGTATTCTCTTCACCAAGTCGGCAGCTCCGTCCTGCATCGTCTTCAGCGACGGGAGCGAGTCGGGGTCGAAGGCAAAGAAGTCGGCCATCAGCGGAAGTTTCATGCCGTCGGGCGTGACACTCTCCACCGAGAGCATGATGCGAATGGTGCGGCGGTTCTGCACCACCTCACATCCGTCGGTATTGACGAAATAGGTGCGCGACACGTTGTAGTCAAGGCTGACGTTGCCCTTGCTTAGGCTTGGGTCGTTCTTGAACACGCCCGATATGGCATCGAGCCTTGCCTGCCACTCGTTGCGGTCGAGCTTCAGTGCCTCAAGGTCGTAAGGCTGCTCGTAGTATTGCTCGGCCTTGGCATCGGAGAAGCATGGCGACTTGTCCTCGTCGGCGGCACTCGTTGCGGCTTGGCTCTGAGCCTGTCGGTAGGCGTTGAGCGCAAATTCATAACGGCTGTTGGTGGCGTTCCAGATGTTTGTGGCTATGCCTTCCTTGCAGCTGTCATCGTAGGGAATGGTGACGGTGGTTGCTGAACGTCCGTCACGGCTCATGGCTCCCTGCGAGTTGTACTTGAAGTTGTCGAGCTGCTTGTCGCCAAG
>JBJEAU010000090.1:0-1397 GCA_051869355.1 Prevotella sp.
CTTGGGGGTTGCCGGCGGATTGCATGAGTGGCTCTACACCATGCGCAGGTCGGTGCCTTGGAGCAGCTGCAGATAGCTGCTGAGGGCGTGGGCCAGTTCGCTGAGACCGATATACTCGTCGGCAGAATGGGAGCGGGATGACTGTCCGGGTCCCAATTTGAACGACGGGAAAGGCATCAGGGCCTGGTCGCTGAGGGTGGGGGAGCCAAAGGGCTGCATGCCCATGTCGGTGCAGCGGCGGATGAGAGGATGGGAGAGGGGGATGTGCGATGAGCGCAGGTGGAAGGAGCGTGCCCTGGCCTCTGACTTGGTATGCGCGTCGATGAAGTGAAACACCTCTTCGTTGTCGTACAGTTCGTTGGTGCGCACATCCACCACCATACGGCACTCGTCGGGTACCACATTGTGCTGGGTGCCTGCCTGAATCACCGTGACGGTCATCTGTGTGGCACCGAGATAGGGGCTCGCCTTCTTAAACCGGTAGGTGCGCAGCCACTGCAGGTCGTCCATTGCCTCGTAGATGGCATTGATGCCCTCTTGCCGGGCGGCATGCCCGCTCTTGCCGTGGGCGGTCAGGTCGAGCACCATCAGTCCCCGTTCGGCCACGGCCGGCTGCATGCCGGTGGGTTCGCCCACGATAGCCACGTCGATAGGTGGAAGCAGGGGCAGGGCGCGTCGGATGCCGTTGATGCCGGAGACCTCTTCCTCGGCAGAGGCGAGAAATATCAGGTTGTAAGGCTGGTCGGTGGCGGCAAGGGCACGGAATGTCTGCAGCAGGGTGACCAATCCGCCACCGCAGTCGTTGCTTCCCAGTCCATAGAGCCTGTCGCCCTCGATGGTGGGCGCAAACGGGTCTCGTGTCCAGCTCTCCACCGGTTTTACGGTGTCTATATGGGCGTTGAGCAGCAGCGTGGGGCGCCCCTCGGTGTAGTGGGGCGCGATGGCCCAGACGTTGTTGGCCTCGCGGTGGGTCTCAAAACCATCGTCGTGGATGCGAGCCTGGAGCAGGTCGGCAGCCTTGGTCTCGTCACGGCTTACCGATGGGATGGCAATCAATGACCGAAGCAGATTCAAGGCTTCAGCACTCAGGGTGTCTAAATCGTAGTGGGCTATTGCCGCATTGGGTTTCATCATTTGCAATAAGTGTTTGCCTGGTGTGAATATTGGGTATGAAATATCGTATGGACCTCCTCCTGCTGGCTAAAGGTGGCGTTTGGCAGGGCTAAATGCCATGATTAGCGCGCTAAAGGCCACCTTTGGCTTTGCCAACCCCACGGATGGCTCCGGCGCTGCCGCAGATGGGGAAGCCAAATACAAAATTAAGAAAAAAGTCCAAATTATTTCTTATTTTAATGAGAAATCTTTATCTTTGCATAAGATAGGCTTCACCTCGGCAA